>NZ_JACHVS010000002.1:359981-719962 GCF_014190875.1 Paeniglutamicibacter cryotolerans
GAAACGCACCCCCTAAGTTACATACGTTCGGAATATGCCGGGACTTCCGGCTGCCCGACTGATCAAATCTATCCACATCGGAGCCCCTACTACATGACCATCACCTCCAACGAGAAGCACAGCGCCCCCGTCGTTGCCATTAACGACATCGGCTCTGCTGAAGACTTCCTCGCTGCCGTCGACGCGACCATCAAGTACTTCAACGATGGAGACCTCGTTGAGGGCATCGTCGTCAAGGTCGACCGCGACGAAGTCCTGCTCGACATCGGTTACAAGACCGAAGGTGTCATCCCTTCCCGCGAACTTTCCATCAAGCACGATGTTGACCCGGGAGACGTCGTCTCCGTCGGCGACAACGTCGAGGCCCTCGTCCTCACCAAAGAGGACAAGGAAGGTCGCCTGATCCTGTCCAAGAAGCGCGCTCAGTACGAGCGTGCCTGGGGCGACATCGAAAAGATCAAGGAAGAAGACGGCGTCGTTACCGGCACCGTCATCGAGGTGGTCAAGGGCGGCCTCATCCTGGATATCGGCCTGCGCGGCTTCCTGCCGGCATCGCTTGTCGAAATGCGCCGCGTGCGCGATCTGGCTCCGTACATCGGCCAGGAAATCGAAGCCAAGATCATCGAGCTGGACAAGAACCGCAACAACGTTGTTCTTTCCCGCCGTGCCTGGCTCGAGCAGACCCAGTCCGAGGTTCGCTCCACGTTCCTCAACAAGCTGGAAAAGGGCCAGGTTCGTCCGGGCGTCGTTTCCTCCATCGTCAACTTCGGTGCCTTCGTGGACCTTGGCGGCGTAGACGGCCTGGTTCACGTTTCCGAGCTGTCCTGGAAGCACATCGACCACCCGTCCGAGGTTGTCGAAGTCGGCCAGGAAGTCACCGTCGAGGTTCTCGAGGTCGACCTGGACCGCGAGCGCGTTTCACTCTCGCTCAAGGCCACCCAGGAAGATCCGTGGCAGACCTTCGCCCGCACCCACGCCCTCGGGCAGGTTGTTCCGGGTAAGGTCACCAAGCTGGTTCCGTTCGGTGCGTTCGTTCGCGTCGAAGACGGAATCGAAGGCCTCGTGCACATCTCCGAGCTGGCCGTGCGCCACGTGGAGCTTGCAGAGCAGGTTGTCTCCGTTGGCGACGAGCTGTTCGTCAAGGTCATCGACATCGATCTCGAGCGCCGCCGCATCAGCCTCTCGCTGAAGCAGGCCAACGAGGGCGTCGATCCCGAAGGCACCGAGTTCGATCCGGCGCTGTACGGCATGGCCGCAGAGTACGACGAAGCCGGCAACTACAAGTACCCGGAGGGCTTCGATTCGGAGACCAACGAGTGGCTTGAGGGCTTCGACACCCAGCGTGCAGCATGGGAGCAGCAGTACGCTGACGCCCAGGCTCGCTGGGAGTCCCACAAGAAGCAGGTTGCTCAGCACATGAGCGATGACGCCGTTGCCGCCGATGGCCCGGCCGAGTCCGCTTCGACCAGCTACTCCTCGGAGGCCCCGGCCGCCGAAGCAGGCACCCTGGCATCCGACGAGGCCCTCGCCGCACTGCGCGAGAAGCTCACCGGCGCCTAAGCTACCACCGTCTGCGGATCCCGTATCCGTGTGAGGTAGCTTGAACGAAGGGTCCCTTTCCACCCCCGGGTGGAAAGGGACCCTTCTGCCGTATCCGGACTCAATGCCGTCGGGGGTCCCGCCGCAGGGAAGCGGCAACCCCGACCCGTGGGTGCTGACCGAACGGCCGCGGGGATGAGCCGAAGACCGCCCGCAATGATGAGCCTTCGGATCGGTGCCCGGACATATTCTGGGTGTTCGCCCAACAGGGGGAAGCAACACCTTGGGGCAGCGGAACACTCCCGGAGGGCAGGTGGCACTGCCGGTGTATCGGGTTTCCGGTGCCGAATGGGCCGCTGTGCCGCGCACTGTTCCGGACTGGATCCTGCGCTGGGGCCGTACCTGCCGTACTTGGGGTTGATGGCCTGGTGTGTTGTCTCCTGGAGCGGAAACCGGGACGACGGAACCTGGCGGTTGGAGCTCCCGAACAATTCCGATTCCATGTCCTTCGGCTATTTCTTCATCCTGGTGCTGGCCGTCATCGCCCCGGGAGCAGGTCGGATGACCCCGTGGCTGAGCTTCGGCTGCACCGGGCTGCTGCTCGCGCTGGGGATGGGGGGCCCGCGGACAACCACGGCTGCCCGGGACTGCGCCGTGCTGCTGCTGGCCCTGGGCCTGGCCGGAACGTTCAGCGGGCTGCAACTGACCCTGAGGGTGCGGCGCTGGAGGCTGGCAGCCGGGGGAGCGGTGCACGTCGCTGCTGAGCTGCTGCACGGAACCCGCGCCTATCGCCTCCAGGCGAAGTGGCTGCGGCATACGGGGGTCTTTGTCCTGGTCATTGCCATCTACGCGCTGATCAAGGCCGGCATCCGGTTCTTCACCATTGCCGGCGGCATCTCTCCCGGATCGGGGAAGCATGGGACCCCGGTGTGGTGGAGAGCGTGATCATGCCGCTGATCGGCATCGTCTTCTGGTCGACGGTTTCCGCAGCTGCCTGGGCCAATACCAGGATCGCCGGGGACGTGGTGCTCGATGTCCCGCTGGATCCAACCATCGGACCGCTGAGCTACGCCAGGTCGGGCCTTGTCATCCCGCATGCCGAAGCGCTGGTCACCGGATGCGATTGCGGCACCGAGGATAAACGGGAGGAGGCCGCGGACCCGGTGCTGGTTCCCGTGGACGAGGCGTGTACCGTCCACGGCATCACGGCGGTGAACGAACTGGACGCGCGCGGCTGCTCAGCGTGGGCCTGCATGGATGGGGCAGCCGGCCGAGCATGCCCGGGGTTCCGGTCTCGGCCAAGGATCCGGAGCATGCCACGCACGATGGCTACCGTCCGTGGCGGACCGTCGAATTCAACCATCGCGGCACGCGCGGCATTCGCTGGCGCGACGAAGTCGACCTGGTGATGCCGGACCCCAAGGAACCGGCGGCCGGCGCCGCACCGATCGACCGGCTGCGCCTTGATGCCATCCGGCTGCGCGGTACGGCGGTGCGGGCCCGCGGCGGACGGCCGCGGTTCGAGCCCGATCCCGGCGCCTGAGCAGTACCGGACCGGGTGCGCCTACTTCCTGGTGGACACCGTCACGGTGAACTTCGGGTTCCGGTCCACCTGCCGGGTCGGACCCACCAGCTTCTCCAGCGCCCCGCGGTAGCCCAGGTGCGAGTTCCACACGCACCACAGCTCACCGCCGGGCTCCAGTGCGCGCCCGGCATCGGCTATCAGCTTCAGTGCGATACCGGCATGAACCGTGTTTCCCATGTGGAACGGGGGATTGAGCACTATCAGCCGGGCCGAGGCATCGGGCTGTGCCGACAGCGCATCATCGCGCAAGGCGGTGACCCGGGCCGTCACGCCGTTGGCCGCGGCGGTGGCCAGCGTCGAGGCGACGGCGGAAGCAGACTGGTCGCAGCCCAGCACGTGCATCGACGGGCGGATCAGTGCCAAGTAGGCGGTGATGGTGCCGTTGCCGCAGCCCAGATCGATTGCCGTGGCCGCTTCCCGGGCCCCGGCCAGATGCAGGAGCAGGAACCGGGTGCCCGGGTCGAGCTTGGCGCCGCCGAACGTCGCGCCGAAGGCACGCAACTCCAGATCCGACGCCAGCCCCACCGCGTGGGCGCAGGCCAGCGGGAAGCGCGATGCCGGCAGCGCGTCGGGGGCCAACGGGGCCGAAGCCGTCAAGACCCGTGACTTTTGCCGGGCCAGCCCGGCACTGACCTCGCCGAAGTAGCGGCCCAGCACCTCGTTCATGGCCAGGGACATGTGCTTGACCCGTCCCGTCGCCAGCAGCGTGACCGACGGATCGGCGTGCTTGGCGAGAAGCGCCGCCATTTCCTCAAGCGCATCGAGGGAACGCGGCAGCGCCATGAGCACCAGCGTGGCACCCTCGACCAGCGCCGCATCCAGCGGCAGGTGGCGATACGCACCGGCGGATTGCGGCAGCAGGCCGGCCGCGTTCGCGTCGATGGCCCGCTGTCCGGAGAGCCCGTCCTGGTGCACACGCACGCCGGTGGCGCCACGGGCCACGGCGCCGAGCACCAGTGCGCCGTAATGGTCGCCCAGCACCACCAGCTTCCCGTCCGCTGCAGCAGCAAGTGCCCCGGATTCCCGGGCGGTATCCAAGAGCAGCAGATCCGCCGCATCGTGTGCCTGCAGGTTCGGGGCCTCCACGTCGGGGCGGCGGCGCAGGGCGGTGAAATCCAGGGGCATGCTGTCCATCGGGTGGTCCTTGGTGTTGGAAATCTTCTTGGTCATCGCAGATCCACCCAGGCAGTGCCCCGGTCCTGCGGCACGCCGGCGCCGGAGGTGAGCGTGGCCAGGTGCTCGGCGAAGGCGGCGATGCCGGCCGGGTCATCGGGCAGGGCGATGCGCAGCGTCGCCGCCGACGGCCCGTAATCGGTGCCCAGCACCTGCGTGCCGGCCGCCCGCAGGTCGTTTTCCAGCCGGCCCGAAGCGGCGTAGCCGGCGTCGATTCCGTACAGGCGCATGCGCCGGCGCCGTACCAGCGTGGCCGAATCCAGGGCGGCCGACACCGATGCGGAATAGGCGCGCACCAGCCCGCCGGCGCCGAGCAGGATGCCGCCGAAGTAGCGCACCGTCACCGCGGCGATGTCGCTGAGGTCGCTGGTTCCCGGTGATGTTTCGCGCTTGGCCAGCGCGTCGAGCATCGGGATGCCGGCTGTGCCCGAGGGCTCTCCGTCGTCGTTGCTGCGTTGGGCGGTCCGGTCCGGACCCAGGATGAAGGCGCTGCAGTGGTGTCGGGCGTCGAAATGGGATTTGCGCAGTTCGGCGATCAGCCCGCGCGCGGCCTCCTCGGTCTCGACCCGGCGCAGATAGGTGATGAAACGCGAACGCTTGATCTCCAACTCGTGCACGTGGTCCCCGTCCACCGTCGTATACGCCGTCGCGGGGCCCTGGTTTTCGCTCACCGGTACAAGTCTAGCCCGGCCCTGAGCGGGGCTCCGGGGTGGAAGTAGGTGACGTAACGCACTAGCCGCGAAGGGGGATATGCTCTATCGTTCATCTGAACGATAAGACGTGGGTGGCACGCTGCCGGCCCCGGCCACCCGAAAGCCATTGCAAAGGAACTACGGCCCCATGAAGTACATCGACGCGCTGCCGCACCAGACCCTGGTCGAGGACGCCTGGATTCCGCTCGGCGACGGCACCCGACTGCACGCCAGAATCTGGCGTCCACGCGATGCGGAGGCCCACCCGGTTCCCGGGCTGCTGGAATACCTGCCCTACCGGTTGGACGACTGGACCTCACCGCGCGACAACGAGCGCCACCCCTACTATGCCGGGCACGGCTACGCCTCGGTACGCGTTGACATCAGGGGCACCGGAAGCTCCGATGGCATCTTCGTCGACGAATACTCCGCGCAGGAACAAGCCGATGGCCTCGAGGTGATCGCCTGGATCGCCGCGCAGCCCTGGTGCACCGGGTCCCTGGGAATGTTCGGCATCTCCTGGGGCGGTTTCAACGCGCTGCAACTGGCAGGGCATGCCCCGGCGGCGCTCAAGGCCATCGTCACCGTCTGTTCCACCGATGACCGCTACGACAACGACGTGCACTACATGGGCGGCGCCCTGCTGGGCATCGACATGGCCTCCTGGGGCGGGACGATGTTCGCGTTCAACTCGCGCCCACCACGGCCCGAGGTAGTGGGCGAGGGGTGGGTGGAGCAGTGGCGCGAGCGACTGGAAAACACCCGGCCCATGACCGGGACATGGCTGGGCCACCAGGAGCGCGACGACTACTGGCGGTTCGGAAGCGTTTGCGAGGACTACTCCTCGATCACTGCCGCGGTGCTGGCCGTCGGCGGCTGGCACGACCCCTACCGAGATGCCGTGCTGCGCCTGGTGGAAAACCTCGACGCACCGGTCCGCGGCATCATCGGGCCCTGGTCGCACCAGTATCCCGACCGGGGCTACGCCCCGGGACCGGGCATCAACTTCCTGCGCGAAACCCTGGCCTGGTGGGACCACTGGCTCAAGGACATCGATAACGGTGCCGACCAGGGCCCGAAACTGCTCGCGTTCCTGCCCGAAGGGGAGCCCCCGGCGACCCATTACGAGCAGCGCCGCGGAAGCTGGTTGGGACTCGAGGGCTGGCCGACGGCAGCCGTGACCGGGCGCCGGCAGGCGCTCTCCGAAGGTTCCTGCAACGTCCCGGTCGGCAACGGCGTGGTGCTGGTGCGCACCGCGCAGCAAACCGGGGCCGATGCCGGGCGGTACTTCCCGTTCGGTAATGCCACGGACCTGCCACCGGACCAGCGGGCAGAGGACGGACGCAGCGTGTGCATCGACTTCACCGCAGCCTCCACTGCGACGCGGATCCTGGGCAACGCCCTGGTCCGGCTGCGCATCAGTACCGACCAGCCCGAGGCAAACATCGTGGCCCGGTTGTGCGACGTCGCTCCCGACGGCTCATCGACCCTGGTGAGCCGGGGCGTGCTTAACCTGAACAAGCGCGAGGGAAGGGAGAAGGCGGTGCCGATGCCCGTCGGTCAATTCGTGGATGTCGAATTCGACCTGGTCGGCATCGGCTACGTTATCGCTCCCGGGCACGCGATCCGGCTCGCGCTCTCCTCCACTTACTGGCCATGGATCTGGCCCCCGGCCATTGAACCGGCGCTGGAGGTGGCACTCGGCGCCAGCTCCCTGGAACTTCCCGTCCTGGCCGGGGACCCGGTCACGCTGGGCACCAGCTCTGGGCTCATCCGGGGCATCGGATTCGGTGAACCCGAACAGGCGCCACCGCTTCCGGTGGAATACCTGGAAAACGACGGGGGACGCGTCGACCCGACATTCGTGGCTCCCTCCCAACGCCGCGTCACCCACGACGTGGAAACGGGGCAATGGGTGCTTGACGCGGACCCGGGTTACGGCGGATCACGCCGCTACCCCGACGGCCTGGTGTTCACCGAATACAGCCGGGAGACCTACACGATCACCGAGGGAGATCCGCTCAGCGGCAGCGCCCGGTCCGCCTGGTCGATCGCCCTGGCGAACGAGGGCTGGTCGGCGCGGTTGGAAACCGAATCGGTGCTGGGCTCCGGCTCCGGCAGCTTCCTGCTGAGCAACAGCGTGACCGCCTGGGCAACGGTGGGCGACGGGGATGAGCAGCTGGTCGCGGAGCGCGAATGGATCGAAGCCATCCCCAGGACGTCGACATGATCCAGCGGAGGTTGGCGCCCGCGCTGCGGCGCGCCCAGATCGCCGAGGCCGCGCGTGAAGCGATCCTGCGCGACGGGCTGCGCACTACCGGGCTGCGGGAGATTGCCCGGCAAGCGCAGACCTCGGTGGGCACGGTGACCTACCACTTCGGGTCCATCCGCGAGATCATCCTCGAGGCCGCTGTGATAGAGGCGGAGAGGTTCTACGCACCGGTGATCACCGCCGTCGATGCCGAAGCGGACGTGGGCCGGGCCCTGTTGCTACTGATCGATCCGCTGTTCGACGGGACGGAGGACACCCTGCGGCACTGGCGGTTCTGGTCCGACTACTGGAGCGAATGGGCCAGGGACCCGGACACCCGGCAGGAGGACTACGGCCGGCTGCGCCTGTGGAGCTCCTGTTGCGAGAGAACCATCCGCCGGGGCATCGCTACGGGGACCTTCAAAGCCGATGTCGATCCGCTGGCCGTGGCGGTGAAGACCGCCGCCTTCATGGACGGCATCTACACCCAGATCAGCCTCGGCGCACCCGCCCTGGACCACACGGTGGCCAGGGGCTGGATGCGCGGGTTCCTCCAGGCCGAACTCGGAGCCGCCTTTGAAAGGAGCTGAGTCCCCTCGTATTTCCAGCCGGGAATAACCCGGAGTCCAATGGCCGAAATCCGTGGAGCGGCACCGCTTGCTGCATCCCTTCCAGACCCGCACGACCACCAGGAGAATCATGAAGTCAATACGTTTGTCCCAAGCCGTCGCCCTGGGCGCCGCAGCCACCCTCGCGCTGAGCGGCTGCGCAGCCAACACCGGCACCAGCCCTTCCACGGCCCCAGCTGATGCGTCCGCCGGAGGCGGCGAGGTACGCGTCGTGGAGGTGAACGCCTTCAGCTCCTTCAACGCGAATACCGCCACCGGCAGCGTCGATGTCAACGGCAAGATCAGCTATGCCACGCAGTCGGGCTTCAACTACATCGACAATGACCTCAACATCGTCAAGAACGAGAAGTTCGGGACGTACGAGGTCATTTCGCAGGATCCACTCACCGTTAAGTACACGATTAACGAGGGAGTCAAATGGTCCGATGGCGAACAGCTGGACGCTGATGACCTGATGCTCTATTGGGCCATCCGCAGTGCTCGCTTCAATGACGCGACGGTGGATGCTGAGGGTGCGGTGAGTAGCGGGACCAGCTACTTCGACTATGCCGGAGACACCTCGGGCCTGGCGCTGACCGGCCTCCCCGAGATCGGCGCGGATCACCGGTCCATCACGCTGAAGTACTCCAAGCCGTTTGCCGACTGGGAGCTGGCTGTCGGCAACACCAATGCCGACAGCTTCACCCCCGCCCATGTCGTGGCAAAAAAGGTCGGCATGAGCCAGGAAGAACTGACCAAGCTGATCCAGGACACGCCCAAGGGAAACCCCGCCAAACCCGTCGCTCCCAATGCGCAGCTCAAGAAGGTCGCCAACTTCTGGAATAGCGGCTACGACACCAAAACCCTGCCGACGGATAAGTCCCTCTACCTCTCCAGCGGCCCGTTCATGGTGGACTCCATGGTGCCGGACAAATCGATGACGCTGGTGCGCAACCCGGACTATGACTGGGGCCCGATGCCCCAGGTCGATTCGATCGTGGTGCGGTACATCAGCGAAGCCCCGGCCCAGATTCAGGCATTGCGCAACGGCGAAGTGGACATCATCGCCCCGCAGGCCTCCGCCGACACCATGCAGCAGCTCGAGGCCTTGGGCGAGCAGGCCAAGATCGAAAAGGGAGAGGAGTTGTCCTACGACCACGTCGACCTGAACTTCAACGGCGTCTTCAAGGATCAAAGTGTCCGTGAGGCCTTCATGAAGACGGTTCCGCGGGCGCAGATCATGGACTCGATCATCAAGAAGCTCGATCCGGCGGCGACGCCGCTGGACTCGCAGGTCTTCGTTCCGGCGAATGCCGGCTACGCTGCTTCCGTGGCGGCCAACGGGTCGGCCAACTTCCAGGACGTGGACATCGCGGGGGCACGCACGCTCCTGGGCGGCAAAACGCCCACAGTGCGTCTGATGTACAACAAGGACAACCCGAACCGCTCCGATGCCTACGCCCTGATTGCACAGTCGGCCCAAGAAGCCGGATTCAAAGTGGTGGACGGGGGACTCGGTGCCTCGAGCTGGGCCGGCGCGCTCGGCACCGGGACCTACGATGCTGCACTCTTCGGCTGGACCTCCACCGGTGTGGGTGTCTCGGGCGTGACCCAGATCTTCGGCAGCGGCAACGCCTCGAACTTCAACAACTTCTCCAACAAGGAAGCCGATGAGCTGATGGGTCAGCTGATCCTGGAGACCGATCCGGCAAAACAGGATGAGCTCAAGGCCAAGATCGACCGGCAGATCTGGGGCGCGGCCTATGGCCTGCCGCTGTTCCAGCTGGTCGGGGTCCAAGCCTCGGCCGCGGATGTCGATGGCGTGCAATACATGTCCAACCAGACCGGCGTGTGGTGGAACTTCTGGGATTGGTCGCTGTCCGGAAAGTAAAGGCGGCACGGTGCCCCCGCACCGCGGCAAAAAAACCAAAAGGGACATGTGACGGCCGGTGCAACGGCCATCACATGTCCCCTGACAGCGCACCGAGGATGGATGCATGAACCCACGACAAAGCCCGCCCGCCCGCACGCCCACCGCCATCGATGCCGTCGCCGAAGCGTACTTCCGGTGCGTGCTTGAACTGACTCCCGAACTGGCCACCTCGCTGGGCGTTCCGGGACACGAGAGCCGCTACTCGGACCATTCGCCCGCCGGTACTTTGGAGCGCGCCACCGCCATGCGCACTGCGTTGGCGGCCCTCGACGGGCTGGAACCCGTGGACGCCGTCGATGCCATCACGCTCGATGCCATGGGCGAACGGCTCGGGATGGAGCTGGAATTCCTGGCCACGGGCATCACCGAGCTGAACAACATCGAGTGCCCGCTGCAGGGAATCCGCGGTATCTTCGACCTGATGCCAACGGAAACCGCCGAGGACTGGGAACACATCGCGGACCGGCTGGCCAATGTCGACATGGCAATTGGCGGCTACATCCAGTCGCTGCGGACCAGTCGCGGCCTGGGCCACGTCGCTGCCGCGCGCCAGGTGCGCTCCGCCATCGGACAATCCCTTGACTACGCCAGAGACGGCGGTTTCTTTGACGCGCTCGCGGCCGGGGCCCGCATCGACGGTGCCGCGCCGACCGCTCCGTTGCGCGAACGGCTCGCCACCGGTGCCGCGGCGGCGGCGCGGTCCTACCGCGGGCTCGCCCGCTTCCTCGACGTCGAGCTGCTACCCGTGGCGCCGTCGAAGGACGCCGTCGGCCGCGAATACTACGAGCTGTGCTCGCGCCGGTTCCTCGGCGCGGGGGTGGACCTGGACGAGGCCTATGCCTGGGGCGTGGGCGAACTGGAGCGGATCATCGCGGAACAGGAACTCGTGGCCGGACGCATCCTGCCCGGGGCCTCGATCGCCGAGGCGAAGGCCCTCCTGAATGCGGATCCAGCCCGTCGGCTCAAGGGCACCGACGCGTTGCGGGACTGGATGCAGGAAAAATCAGACCGGGCCATCGCGGACCTGGCCGATACACACTTCGAGATCCCCGAACCCATGCGGCGGCTCGAATGCATGATCGCCCCCACCAGGGAAGGCGTCGTCTACTACTCGGTACCCTCGGATGACTTCAGCCGACCCGGGCGCATGTGGTGGTCGGTGCCCGCCGGCGAGGACGAGTTCACCACCTGGGCGGAAACAAGTACCGTCTACCACGAGGGAGTCCCCGGCCACCACCTGCAATACGGTACGGCAACCCACCTGAGGGGTTCGCTGAACGGCTGGAGGCGCCACGCCTGCTGGGTGTCGGGCCATGGGGAGGGCTGGGCGCTCTACGCCGAACGGCTGATGCTGGAGCTGGGCTACCTCGATGACCCCGGGGACCACCTGGGCATGCTGGACATGCAGAGGATGCGCGCCGCACGCGTGGTCTTCGACATCGGCATGCACCTGGAACTGCCGATGCCCGCCGGGTGGGGCGGCGGGGCATGGGAGCCGGAAAGGGGACGGGATTTCCTGGCCTCGCACCTGGACACCACCCCCGGCCTGCTCGAGTTCGAGTTCGTGCGGTACCTCGGCTGGCCGGGGCAGGCACCGTCCTACAAGATCGGTCAGCGCCAATGGGAACAGATCCGCGACGCCTGCCGTGCCGCCGAGGGGCCGGCCTTCGACCTGAAGGCCTTCCACACCCGGGCGTTGGGCATTGGGTCGGTGGGTCTGGACACGCTGCGCCGGGCGCTGCTTCCACCGTCCTAGGGGACAGCAGGCGGCGGTAGGGTTGTTTCATGCTTAATGTGGGACTGACCGGCGGGATCGCCGCCGGAAAATCAGCTGTGGCGAAGCGGCTGGTGGAACTCGGCGCTGTGCTCATCGACGCCGACGCGATAGCGCGGGCGGTGCTGGAACCCGGAACCCCCGGCCTGGCCTCGGTCGTCGAGGCCTTCGGCGCCGGGATCCTGGCCGATGACGGTGCGCTGGACCGGCCCGCGCTCGGCGCCCTGGTCTTCGCCGACGAGCAGGCCCGCGCGAAACTGAACTCCATCGTCCACCCGCTGGTGCGCGCCGAGGCCGCCCGGCTGCGGACCGAGGCGCTGGAAGCGGACCCCGCCGCCGTCATCGTGCAGGATATCCCGCTGCTGGTGGAAACCGGCCAAGGGCGGGACTTCGACCTCGTTCTGGTTGTCTCCGCACCGCTGCATGAGCGCCTGCACCGCATGGCCCGGGACCGCGGCATGTCCGAGGCCGGCGCCCGCGCGCGGATCGCAGCCCAGGCCACCGACGAACAGCGCGCGGCCGTCGCCGACGCGGTGATCGCCAATCACGGCACCCGCACCGACCTCGCCGCCACCGTCGACCGGATCTGGGCGGAGCTGGTCGAACCCCGCCGCGCAGCGCAGGCAACCGGCGACCCGGGGTCCGCTGAAACACCGGACGGGGACCTGCCCCGGTGATTCCCGAAACACCGGAACGTCCCGAAATACCCGGCGCGCCCGCGCCGGAACCCCGCGAACCCTCGCCACGCGCGGTGGCGTTGGCCCGGGAGCTGCTTGATGTCCGGAACCGCGCCGCACGCCAGCTTCGTTGGATCCGCGTCCTGCTCGTCGTGGCCACGTTGTGCTGGGGGAGCGCCCTGCTGCTCTGGCTGCCCGGTGGCGGCCGCGCCGCCTTCGCCGCCGGAGCCGCTGCGTCCGCTGCCGCCATCGCCGTTCCGGCCTGGCTCGCGGTCGCGGGCCTGGTGAGCGCAGTGGCTGCGGCGAGCCTCTTCATGCTGCGTGCGATGAACTCCTCGCTGGAATCCATCGTCGCGCGGCAATCCGCCCAGAACCCGAAAGGCCACCGGCCATGAACACCACCCCCACCGTGCGGCGGGCCCTCGTCGCCGAGTCCTTCCTGCTGATCCCGGACACGATCACCGACCTGGCCGACTTCACCGCACGTCCCGCGCACTACCTGGTCGGCATCGATGCCGACCCCGCTGCTGCGGCGGCACTCTGGTTCGCCCGCCGGGAACGCCACCCCTACGGCAGCGAGGGTCTGGTCAGGCTGCGCTACCATAGCCTGGATCTGATCCCGGTGGACCTCTGGGACGATGTCACTGGCATTTGGCTTGCATTGCTCGATGCTGTCGAGGGCTACCTGCGCACCGGCCACGGCAGCGGGCCACTGCCCGAGCAGCCCGTTGAGCTGGAACTGCAGCGGCTCGGACGCAGCGCCCGGTTCACCGCCAACGGCATCCGCCACGTGGTGGATCCCGACGCCGTCGTCCCGGGAATCCTGGCCGAGGCGCACCGCTACTTCAGCTGGGTCAACGACATCATCGGTGAGGGGCAGCACCAGGTTTTCGCACGCCTGGCCGAACTGGAGCCGTTGGCCGCGCTTGCCCTGGCCGGGTCGGTGCGTTCCCGCCCGGGCGCCACCACCGGTGAGAAGCTGCGCGAACGGGTCGCTGCGCACGGCCCCGATTCCCGCGGCGGTCCGATCCCGGGCGACCATGCCCTTGATCTCCAGGACTTGCGCGCCCGGCGCTCCGTCGCCAAGGTCCAGGGCCAGAACCTGTCGTCCGCTGCCGACTAGCAGTGCCCGGTTCCCGGCGGCAGGTTCCCCCGCACCCACACCCGGTCCAGGTGCGCCAGGGTGAAGAGCCCGGCCAGCACGAGCCCCAGTTCGGCGTGCGCATGCCACCACGCAAAGCCGGCGAAGGCAACGCAGCCAACGCAGGCGATGCTGAAGGCCCACGGCGCGAACTGGTCCAGGAAAAGCCGCGGGACACCCGCTGCCTGGACTTTACCGGTGCCCGCTCCCTCCCGGCCCCGGCCGTGGCGCCGGGAAGAGCCTCGGCACTTTTCGGGCAGCGGCCGTTCAGCCTTGCGCGAGCAGCGGCTCCCGGCGCCGGTGCCGGGGCGTAGCCTTGGAGCATGAGTCTTGCGCAGCAGATCAACCGCGTCGTAGCCCCCTTCGAAGTCATCAGCGAGTTCCAGCCCGCCGGCGACCAGCCGGCGGCCATCAAGGAGCTTGCCGAACGCATCACGGCAGGCGAGAAGGACGTGGTGCTGCTCGGTGCCACGGGTACCGGCAAGTCGGCAACGACTGCCTGGCTGATCGAAAAGGTCCAGCGCCCCACCCTGGTGCTGGTGCAGAACAAGACGCTGGCGGCCCAGTTGGCCAACGAGTTCCGCGAGCTGCTGCCCAACAACGCCGTCGAGTACTTCGTCTCCTACTACGACTACTACCAGCCCGAGGCCTACGTACCGCAGACCGATACGTTCATCGAAAAGGACTCCTCGGTCAACGAGGAGGTCGAGCGGCTGCGCCACTCGGCCACCAACGCGCTGCTGACCCGCCGCGATGTCATCGTCGTCGCCACGGTCTCCTGCATCTACGGCTTGGGTACCCCCGAGGAATACGTCGCCGGCATGGTCACCCTGAAGAAGGGAATGGAGATGAACCGCGACGTCCTGCTGCGCAAGTTCGTCTCCATGCAGTACGCCCGCAACGACATGGACTTCCACCGCGGCACCTTCCGGGTCCGTGGGGATACCGTCGAGATCATCCCGATGTATGAAGAGCAGGCGCTGCGCATCGAGTTCTTCGGCGACGAGATCGAGTCGATCCACACGCTGCACCCGGTCACCGGCGAGATGATCCGCGAGGAAAACGAGATGTACGTGTTCCCGGCGAGCCACTACGTCGCCGGCCCCGAACGGATGAACCGCGCCGTCATCGCCATCGAGGACGAACTGGCCGAACGGCTGACGGCGCTGGAGGCCCAGAACAAGCTGGTGGAGGCGCAGCGGTTGCGCATGCGCACCACCTACGACCTGGAAATGATGCAGCAGATGGGCTTCTGCAACGGCATCGAGAACTACTCCCGGCACATCGACTACCGCGAGGCAGGCACCGCCCCGCACTGCCTGATCGACTACTTCCCCGACGACTTCCTGCTGGTCATCGACGAATCGCACGTCACCGTCCCGCAGATCGGGGCGATGTACGAGGGTGACATGTCGCGTAAGCGCACACTGGTGGAGCACGGCTTCCGACTGCCCTCGGCGATGGACAACCGGCCGCTGAAGTGGGACGAGTTCCTCGAGCGCATCGGCCAGACGGTCTACCTCTCCGCCACGCCGGGCAAGTACGAGCTGGGCAAGGCGGACGGCGTCGTGCAGCAGATCATCCGCCCCACCGGCCTGATCGACCCGGAGATCATCGTCAAGCCCACCCAGGGCCAGATCGATGACCTGCTCGACGAGATCCGCATCCGCGTCGAGAAGAACGAGCGGGTGCTGGTCACCACGCTGACCAAGCGCATGAGCGAGGACCTGACCGGATACCTCACCGAGCACGGCGTGAAGGTCGAATACCTGCACTCGGACGTGGACACTCTGCGCCGGGTGGAACTACTGCGTGAACTGCGTCTGGGCGTGTTCGACGTGCTCGTGGGCATCAACTTGCTGCGTGAGGGCCTTGACCTGCCGGAGGTCTCGCTGGTGGCGATCCTCGATGCGGACAAGCAGGGCTTCCTGCGCTCGGCCACCTCGCTGATCCAGACCATCGGCCGCGCCGCACGTAACGTCTCGGGCCAGGTGCACATGTATGCGGACAAGATCACCGATGCGATGGCCCACGCCATCGACGAGACCAACCGCCGCCGCGTGATCCAGCAGAAGTACAACGCGGACCACGGGGTGGACCCGCAACCGCTGCGCAAGAAGATCGCCGACATCACCGACCAGCTGGCCCGTGAGGATGCAGACACGCAGGAGCTGCTGAACAACCAGCGTTTGGCCAAGGGGGCAAAGCGCAATTCCGCAGGCAAGGCCAAGGGCGAGGAGATTCTCCGTCGCGACGGGCTGGCCGCCGTACCGGCCGAGGACCTGGTGGATTTGATCACTCAGCTGACCGAACAGATGCATGGAGCGGCGGCCGAGCTGCAGTTCGAGCTGGCGGCCCGTTTGCGCGACGAGGTCGGGGAGCTGAAGAAGGAACTGCGCCAGATGAAGGCGGCCGGACACGCCTGATCAGCGGCGGTTCGGGCGGTCCGCGCTGACTGATGCGCTAAGCTGGAGTCAGCGTAGGGGAGTATCCCAAAGTGCTGTGATCGTCAACACGTCGGGCACCGTTGCCCGGCCGGACGCAGCGGCCGACCACATCTGAGCTGGTTGGCGGAGAGACTTGCGACTATTTGTCGTACCCGAAAGGCATCTTTTGTCACCCCTTTTAATGCCCATGCAAACCGGGGAACCGACCCTGTCGCTCCAGTTTGAAGTCATTTCCTTCATCGTCCTGGGGCTCATCCTGCTCTTCGACCTGCTCTACGTGGTCAAGCGCCCGCACGAACCCTCGATGAAGGAATCCGGCCTCTGGGTCGGTTTCTACGTGTCCCTCGCCATCATCTTCGGCGGCCTGCTCTTCTGGCAGGCCGGTCCCGAATACGGCCAGCAGTTCATGGCCGGCTGGATCACCGAATACTCGCTGTCCGTGGACAACCTGTTCGTGTTCATCATCATCATGGCCCGCTTCTCGGTACCGCGGAAATATCAGCAGGAAGTGCTGATGTTCGGCATCATCATCGCGCTGATCCTGCGCGGCATCTTCATCATGGCCGGCGCCGCCGTCATCGAGAATTTCTCCTGGGTCTTCTACATCTTCGGTGCCTTCCTGCTCTTCACCGCCTGGAAGCAGGCGTTCGAGAAGGAAAGCGATGAGGAGGATGAAGAAGACACCGGTCTGGTGTCCCGGCTGACCCGCCGCCTGCCGGTCAGCAAGGAATTCGACGGCAACAAGCTGCGCACCACGATCGACGGCCGCCGCGTCTTCACCCCGATGGTCATGGTCTTCATCACCATCGGCATGACCGACCTGCTCTTCGCCGTCGACTCCATTCCGGCGATCTTCGGCCTGACCCAGAGCGCGTTCATCGTGTTCACTGCCAACATCTTCGCGTTGATGGGCCTGCGCCAGCTTTACTTCCTGCTCGGTGGGCTCATGGACCGCCTGGTCTTCCTCAAGCACGGCCTCTCGATCATCCTCGCCTTCATCGGCGTGAAGCTGGTCTTCCACGCGATGCACGTCAACGAGTTGCCGTTCCTCAACGGTGGCAAGCCGATCGAGTGGGCCCCGGAAATCTCCACGAACCTCTCGCTCGTGGTCATCCTGGGCACCATCGTGCTGACTACGGTGCTGAGCCTGTGGAGCCCGTGGGGCAAGAAGATGGCAGCAGAGGCAGCGGTGGCCCACGAATGTTCCGACGCCAAGCCGGGAGACGCCGACACCAAATAATCACCAGACCCCCGCCTTGCTAGGCTGGGGCGGTGAATAACTACTCGAATGCGACGCTGGAGATGCTGCCCAACAAGGTGGCGTTCCAGCGTCGCATTGTCTTAACCCTCTCCAGCGCGCAACTGCTCTCCGGGATCGGCAACGGCGCCGGCCTGGCCATCGGTTCGCTGATGGCCGTGGAACTGACCGGTTCAAATGCCTTTGCCGGCGCCGCGACGTTTGCCATCTCCGTCGCCGGTGCCCTCAGCGCGTTGCCGCTGGCCGGGTCGGCGGTGCGCCGCGGTCGTCGGATCGCACTGTCTACCGGCATCCTGCTCGCGGCCTTGGGTGCCGTGCTGATGATGTTCGCTCCGGTCGCGCAGTCCTTTGCGCTGCTGCTACTCGGTGCTGGACTGCTGGGCGTGGGCAACGCGGCGAATCTGCAGGCCCGCTTCGCCGCCACCGACCTGGCCGACGAGGCCACCCGCGGACGGGATCTGGGCCTGGTGGTCTGGGCCATCACCATCGGCGCCGTTGCCGGTCCGAACCTGATCGGCCCCGGCGCCAAACTCGGTGAACTGTTCGGGCTGCCGGCCATGAGCGGACCGTTCATCTTCTCTCTCATCGGCATGTTGCTGGCGGTGCTGGTGCTGAACATCGGGCTGCGCCCGGACCCGATCGCCGTTTCCCAGCGCTTCGCCGTACTGGCCGGGGACGCTTCCGGGACCACCACCCCGGCCAGGCCTGCCGGATCCCCGCGACCGCGCGGATCGCTTCTCACCGGGCTCCAGGCCGTACGCGAATCGCCGGGAGCCTCGCTGGGCATCGCCACCATCGCCGTCTCGCACCTGGTCATGGTCGGTATCATGTCGATGACACCGGTGCACCTGAAGGACATGGCGGCCACGCCCGGCCACGCGATGCACGCCGATTCCGGGGACATCCTGGTCATCGTCGGCTTCGTGATCTCCCTGCACATCGCCGGCATGTATGCGTTCTCCCCGTTCATCGGCGCACTGGCCGATAAATTCGGCAAGATCAGCATGATGCTCACCGGCCAGGTGGTCCTGGCGATCGCGGTGCTCGTCGCTGGACTCGGGGCCGACAGCCGCACCGCCGTCACCATCGGCCTGGTGCTGCTGGGGATCGGCTGGTCCATGGGCACCATCGCCGGTTCGGCTTACCTCGCCGGGCGCGTGGTGCGAGAAAAACGTGTCCAGGTGCAAGGCGTCTCCGACACGCTGATGGGTTCCGCCGGTGCGATCGGTGCCGCCGGCGCCGGCCCGCTGCTGGCCGCCCTGGGGTATGCCGGGCTCGGCTACGCGGCGCTGGTCCTGGTCGGGGCCATCGCCATCGCCTGCCTGCGCACCCTGCTGAAAGAGCGCCGGGCAGCCTGATATCCTTCCCGCACGATGGCCCCGCGGCCATCGCCGTCCAATCGAACCGAACCGTCCCGGCCACCCGAGGGACGTGAAAGAGAATGCCCCTTGACGAAATGGCTCCTGCTGGCCGTCGCGATCCTCACCGAGGTTACGGCCACCCTGTCGCTGAAGGCGGCACTGGAGCAGCCCTGGTGGTACATGCCGGTCGTCTTTGGCTACATCGCCGCCTTCAGCTGCCTCGCACTGGCAATGCGCCGGGGCCTGCCGCTGGGCGTCGCCTACGGGATCTGGGGTGCGCTCGGCGTCGCCCTGACGGCCGTCCTGGCCCTGTTCATCTTCGCCGAGCCGTTGACCCCGGCGATGATGCTCGGACTGGGCATCATCATCGTCGGCGTCGTGCTGGTCGAACTCGGATCCCAGCATGCGGCGAAAACGGCCTCTGGGGCCGAAGCGGACACGATTGCATGATGTGGTTCTTCCTCTGTCTGGCGATCATCGCCGAGGTCGGTGCGACGATGTCGCTGCGGGCCGGCGTCACCGGCTCGCGCCGGTGGTACATTCCGGTCGTAGCCGGCTACATGCTCGCGTTTTTCCTGCTGTCGATGTCCCTGTCCGCCGGCATGGGCATCGGGGTGGCTTACGGGATTTGGGCAGCGGCCGGCGTTGCCATCACCGCGGTGCTGAGCAAGTGGGTCTTCGGGGAACCATTGACCCTGCTGATGATCGCCGGCATCGTGCTGATCATGGGCGGGGTGCTGCTCGTGGAGCTGGGAGCCCCGCACTGACAGGCCGACGAGGACCGATGCTCCCTGCGGTGCCCCTGCCGCAACAAGCTCTGGCAGGGGCACTCACCCCTGGGGGAATGGCTTCCGATGCGCTGCCTTCAAAGTCGTTCACGCCACGATCAGGGAGTGCTCATTCCGCTGCCGTTGCCGTCATGATGGAGGATCCCCGCGCATCATTGACGAAAGACCCCACCTCTGCAAGTTGCCGGGCCATCTGATCGTCGAGAGCATCGGTGATGGTGTCCATGGCAGAACCGGACAAGGCGGGCAGTTCGGCCAGCACGGAAGCTGCAGCCCGTTCCAGGGACAGTGCGGCCTCTCCCTTCTCCACGGGCGGCAAGGCAGAGAGCTGCCGAGAGGACGGCTGCGGCGGGATTCGCCCAACCGCGCGTCCGGCGATATCGCGTGCGGGGCCATGGATAGGCCCTAACATACTCGGTGAATGGCCATCGAGGTTCAGGTTGGCACTGGAGGCCACACCGAGCTCACCTTGGATCGTGGCGCCGAGGTCGGAAATGATGTCCCCGAAGTGGTTGTCGGTGACGATCACATCGAATCTGCCCGGGTGCATCGACATCTGGATACCTCGGCGCATGCTCGTCGACGCCCCGCTGCCATAGCTGTCCCGCATGGACCAGGACGTTCTTCTTATGGCATAGGGTGAGCTCCCCGCGGAGTTTTTGGGCAAGCCGGAAAGAACAGTCCACGACATCGGCAATGGTTCGTGCTGTGTTGACCGATTTCTGGATGGCCGCGGCACTGATCGATCCTTGATGGATGCTTGATCCCTCGCTCACTTACAGACCCTTGGTGTTCTACCGTACGACGACGATGTCGCACTGCGCGGGGTCGAAGTCCTTGATGGGCGTAGGAACCCCGGGATCGAGGCATGCCGGACGAAGATTGGCCTGCTGGTGAACTCCCGCCTGATGCAGAAGATGACTCCATGTTCCAATACCGCAGGGATACCCGAGGGTCGCCCCTGGCGCCGAAGAGAATGGCGTCGTGGGTGCGGAGCCGGTTGAGCGTTTCCGCTTGGATCGGTGAGGGCATCTCGCCCTCACCGATCCAAGCGGAACGTATTAACCGGCAAGCTCAGGCTGCCAACGCGTCCTCCAATCGGAGCGGTGCCCGGCTATCGCTTCGGCGTCTACGTTGGTGAGGGACTTGATCTGCTGCTCGCCGTAGTGGACGTAGTTATTTTCGAGGAAGGAAGGAAGGTGAGAGCGTGACGGTCCGGTTGGTTGCCCCCTTGCCGATCATCTGAACGAACTTAGAGCTGACCTAGGAAGAAATCTGGAAGTCAATATAGTCGTGCGCCGCGTCGGTCTTTGACGTGCCCTTCGGGATGGTCATTGCACTGAGCACGGCGATGGTTCCTTCCTTCGGCTGTGCAAACGCAAAGGACGCCCCGCTGTTCTTGAGTGCGCCGGTCCGCGTACGAGACGCCGATGACGGCTTCGCCGCTAGTGAGCAGTTTGCTCATCTCATCGGGCGTGCTCCAAATAGCCGCAAGGTTGGGTTTGAGAGATTTCAACCTCTCAAATCTGGGATCGATATTGGACTCACTGCCGCCGTTCAGCTTGGCTATGGTGGCAAGGAACTGGTAGCGCGCAGTACCGCTGATGTTGTAGATCGCGACCTTGCCGGCGAATTGCGGATCCCAGCGATCATCCTAGGAGGTTGGTGGGGTGGTGGCCTAATCGGAAATAGCCAACCTTCCTACCGACGATGAAGCAAGTAACGGGTAGAGAACAGAAGAGAGTCGGGTGTTGAGGCCGCCGGCCAGGTCGGGTGAGGCTTTCGGATCAGACGGACAGTTGGAAGGCTTTGCGCTCTGCGGACGTGAGCGATGCTGAGATCTCGGCCGCGGCGCGCAGGCCTGAAAGGTAGGCCCCATGAACGGTTCGGGACCGCCAGGTGGCGGTCGCCTCGCCGGCCCAGAAGATCCGGTCCGCAATGGGAGCAGCGAGCCGTTGCCGGGCATCGGGTGCAGCGCCCGGAGGTAGATGGCTATAGGCGCCCCGGGCATATGGGTCAGTGGCCCACGAATGGAAGCCGGCGAAGACGGGATCCAGCCCGGAGTCTCCGAGTTGGATGCGGACCTGCTCAAGGGCTTGGCGCATTGCCGTTTCGATATTCGTCTCGAGCAGGCTGCGTGCCTTGTCTCCGACCGCCCAGGCAACGACGACGGTTTCCTTCGTTGAGGCCCCCGCGAAAGTGGAATTCCAGATGGCCGAGAGTGGTCCCTCCGCACGGTATTCGATGTCTTCGGGCAAATTCCAGACGTCGCCGCTGAAGGTAAAGAGGATCTTGACGATGTCCAGATTGATGATGTCGTGCATGGCCTGTACCGTACCGACCGGAAGCCGGGGCTCGAACTGGACATCGTTGTTCTTTAAAACACCCAGTGGCAGCGCAACGACGACCCTGGAAGCGTGGAAACCTTGGCTCTGTCCGTTCACGGTGGCCAGAATGGAAACTCCCTTTTCGTGGTGTTCAACCCGTTCAACCCGCGTGGACGTGTGCACCTGGAGGCCGGCGGCCAGGACCGTCGCGATTTGATCGAGTCCTTCGGGAACACGCGAGTTGAATGTACTCATGAATTCGCCGTGTTCAAGTTCCAGCCTCAGCTCTTGGATGGCGTCGATGGCGCTTGTGCGTCGTAATGCCTCGCGTCCCAATTGGGCGTCGAAGGCTTCAGCCAAAAGTTCTCGTTCAGCACTTCCGGGGACCTGGCGCACAAAGTCGCTGGCAGACTGGGAGTGGACAGGCTCGTCAAGAGTGTCCAGCAGATGCGTCAGCTTGACTGCGAAATTCGGCGAGAGGGTCCGGGTTCCGCCGACGTCGACGGTCGCCACCCCTGCGTCTGCGAGGACCTGCAAGAGCGGGTTCTGGGCGGTATGGAGCATCTCCGCCCCTAGTTCCACAGGACGTCCAGTATTGTCTCGGGATGTGTAGATCCGTCCGCCGATGCGGTCTCTGGCTTCCAGTGTGATGACGTTCAGGCCGCTGTCATGCAGGGTTCTGGCTGCGCCGAGTCCGGCGGCCCCCGCACCAATGACGATGACGTCGAAGTGGTTCTCGTTTGTCTGATCCATGGGCTGTCTCCTACAGGGGTGATGAGAGGGGGGCTAAGCCCGCGAGTGCCGAGGCCGTATCGTCGGATGGTCTGTTGACGTGCAGGTACATGGCTTCGGAGCCCTGACCTCTATTCCATCCAGCATCAGGGCCAAGGCGGTTTCAAATATTTCATCGAAACCTACCTCTGCCAGGTGCTGCTTCGTTTGTGCGGTCCGGGGGTGGAGCTGGGGATCGGCGTTGAAATATTCGCGTGTCCACGACGACTCGTCGGTAAACTGGCGGTCTGGGTCGAGGGCGAGGTAGCCAGCATGTCCGCCGGCCCAGAAGAGGGAAAAGTCGGCGGCGACCCGATAATAGAGTGCGGCCTCTTGCCCCTCGAATCCTGCGTCGATGATGGCAGCGAGGAAGGCTTCCACCAGTTGCTTTTCGCCTGTCCGCCCGGTGGTCCTGGAGCCCGAGAGCGAGCCAGCGGCGGGATGCCGTTTGTAGACTTCGCGAATTCTGCGGCTGAGGTCGGCGATGGCCGCTCGCCAGCAAGGGGCCGGGTGGTAGCCATCGAGGACTTCTTCCAGCAACAGGTCTGCTACAGCGAGCACGATGTCGTCCTTGTGCGCGTAATGCCTGTAGACGGCGGTCTGGTCTGCGCCCAGAGCCCGTCCCAGTGCTGGAAGAGTGAACCCCGCGGTGCCCTTTTCGTCAAGGAGACGCAAGGTTGCCAGAGCGATGGAGCTCCCCGTGAGGGCGCCACGAGAGAGCCTCTTGCGACCCAAGCCACTGTCGGTCATATGAGCTTCCTCTCAATTTCGCGATCCAAATTTAGTCATAACTGTAGTCCAAGGTGTTGACTATGGCCAGAGTAGATGGTTCCCTATGTGTGGGCTGAATTACATTCCCTCGCTTTCTCGACCCGCAGAGGGCGCGGCGACGCGGATAATGGCCGCCCTCCGACTGCTTCCACAACTCCAAGGTGAAATTGCATGACAACGATCCACGAACGCACCATGCCCGTCGGGCCGGACGAAAATCCAAATTTAAGCGCAATGCCGCTCCCCAAGCCAACGCGGGGCATCGGAAGCCTTGCCATGACCGAATTGTGGGAACGGTTTAGTTTCTACGGGCTGCAGGGAATCCTGGCCTTCTATCTTCTATACACACTCCAAGAAGGAGGTTTGGGGCTGGGAGCCGCGGCTGCCGCGAGCATCGTCGGGGCTTATGGAGGAGCTGTTTATCTGGCCCAGATCTTCGGTGCCTGGATGGGCGACAGGGTGCTGGCGCCGAAACGGTTGGTTTTCTGGGGCGGCGTGGTAATCACCCTCGGGCATCTGGCCCTGGCCTTCATTCCGGGTGCCGCAGGCCTGGGTCTGGGCCTGGGGCTCATCGTCGTGGGTACGGGAGCCCTGAAGACCAACATCACCTCCATTGTCGGTTTCTTGCTTGACTCCAACCAGTCCAAGCGCGATGCCGGCTTCTCCTATTTCTACATGGCCATCAACATCGGTGCGGTGGCGGGCCCCTTGGCTACCGGCATTGCTCAGAGCATGGTCGGCTTCCATTTGGGCTTCGGGCTGGCAGCGGTCGGTATGATGGCCGCGCTCATCCAATACGCGGTGGGAATGCGGAACCTGCCCGAACAGGCCTCGATCGTAAGGAACCCCTTGCTCCGCAGCAAGGCCTGGGTGCCTCTTCTGGTTGTTGCCGTGCTCGCCGGCGTCATCATCATGGCGTGGTCGACCCGGATCCTCAATAGTGGCAACATGGCAAATGCGACCACCTTGGTGATCGTTGGCGCATCGGTGGCTTATCTGGCCATCATGTTGAGCTCCAAGGTAGTCACCCCCGTGGAGAAGACGCGGCTGAGGGGCTTCATCCCGCTGTTCATTGTCAGCGCCCTGTACTTCGGGTTTCTGTTCCAGAACTTCACGACCATAGCGATCATCATCACCGAACGGGTCGATCTTCATTTGGGCTCGTGGGAATTCCCCGCGGCGTGGGTGACTACCATGGGACCTCTGGCCGCGGTCTTGGCAACCCCGCTGCTTGCCAAATCCTGGAGCCGAAAGGGAAACCGACAGCCTAATGCGGCAGCAAAGATCTCGTTTGGCATGATTCAGATTGGGCTCGGCTACGTTTTCCTGCTCATTGTCTCCATGTTGTCGGGAGAATCCATTCCGCTGATTCTCATGCTGGTGTTCATGGTCATCGTCGGTGTTTCGGAAGTTCTGGTCGGGCCGATCGGTCTGTCGCTGGCCACCCGAATCGCCCCGAGCATGTACAAGTCGCAGCTGGTAGCCCTCATCTTCTTCGCACTGGCTGCAGGGTCCTCCCTGTCGGGCCTGCTGGGCCAGATCTACGCGGCAATGAACCACGAAGCGTATTTGGGCATGATCGCCGTCATTGCGATCGTTCTGGGACTTGCTCTACGAGCATTTACCCAAAAGATCAATGCAGCCATTGGCGCAGGACTGTAAGGACGTACCAGGGTCGAAACCCACGCAGATGACGGCCCAGGACAGCTGGGCTGCGAGAGGATCTTTGCTGGGACAAATGGTTTCCGATGCGCTTGAAGTTGACCCAAAAGCGGCATGTCGGCTCCGAAGGTCATTTGAGGGGCAGCGGACCCCGCTGGATTGATGCCGCACGGCAGCGGTTTCGGAATCCATCTGGCGGTTCTGCCCATCGCCGCCTTCGGGTCCCCGTGCTCGGGACGCAACGCCTTGGCAGTATTGCGTGGAGGAAGGTGCGCGTCGTCTCCACGCTTCAGAGCGGTCAAGACCACCGCGCAGCGCAGGGTGCTTGAGGAGAAATTCTGCCTTTCTTGCGCTGTCACTGCGCCCTGGCCTATCGATTCGAGGTCAGTCGTCGCAGGAGACAATCATGCGGCCACTGTTACCACCGGAGAGAAGCGATGCGAAAGCCTCGGGGGTGCGGTCAAAGCCGTCGATGACGGTGTGGACGCTGCGAATTTTCCCGGCACGTAACCATCGGGTGGCATCGGCCTCGAAATCAGGTCGCAGGTCCTCATTCGATGTCACATCAAAGCCACGCATGGTTAGTTGCCGGTAAATCATCTGCGCGTAGTTCGCGGGACCACGGCGCTGTGTACCCTTCCCATACTGTGAGGCGGCACCGCAGATGACAACGCGCCCGCTAAAGCGGAGCATCTCCAGGGCAGCTTCCAGCTGTTCGCCGCCGACGTTGTCGTAGAACAGATCGAGTCCGTCCGGGGCGGCATGGCGAAGCAGTTCTAGCGCTGTGCCGTCGTGATGGTTAAAGGCCGTATCGGCGCCCAGCTCCCTCAGTAGCTGAACCTTTTCCGGTGAACCGGCGCTGCCAATCACGGTGGCGCCTATGGCTTTGGCAAACTGCACGGCGCAACTTCCTACCCCGCCGGCGGCACCCGAGACATACACGGTGTCCTCCGCCCGGACACCGCCAAACCGCATCATGCCGGTGTATGCGGTAAAGCCGACATGGCCAAGCACCGTCAGATGAGCCTCTAGGGGAACATCAGCCTCTTGCTGGGGGATGCGCCGCAGCTCACCGGCAGCCGAAACATCCGTAATCCGCCATGGTGATTTTCGGACTGCGAGGTCACCAACTTGGAATTCACTGCTATGTGATTCAAGAACCTCCACCACGCCGTCGCTCGCCGGCACGTCACCAATGCGGATGCCCGGTCCATAGGCCGTATCCGGACCACCAATCCGGTTGGCCAGCCCGGCGTTCAAGCCCAGCCGACGCAGGCGCACCAAGACCTGACCGGGGCCAAGCGCGGGGACTTGCGCTGGTGCGATCGTGAAATCACGGGCCCCGATGGCGCCATCCGGGTAGCGAGCAAGCTGTACTTCGTGAGAATCCATGGGTTCAGCGTATGTCTTCTTCGAATGCCCGAGAATACGGAACGGGTGATGCACTCGGTGATGCAGGGTGGAAAATTCCAACTTCGCTGGTGATATTTAGATACGGTTCGGCGCTGATGCCGGGGTGAAGGCCATAGCGTGGCCAGCCCGACGCAACCCTTGGGATGCGTCCTTCTTTCTACCCGTGCTTTGCCGGGGAGCAAGCCATCACGGGATGGTGAATCGCCGGTGATGAACGACCCTACCCGTAGGGATGGTTTCGTTGACGGACGCGCGGTCCCTTTCCGCAGCACCATTTGATGCGGTGAACCGAGTGCTGTTTTCTGCTGCTGTGCCGGTACTGAGCCGACAATGCTCCGCGCCAGGGTGCTCTCGATGTCGGCTTCTAATGACGGAATGGTTCCGTGAAAGAAGATTTGACGCGTCATGGCCCACGTTGTTGGAAGAAGGTGCCTTCAAGGCGATGGCGGGCACCTTGTCTGCAAGCATGGGTGATGCCGGCTCCCCAGCCAGCAGAGGCCAGCCTTGGCTGGTGGCGCATGCTGCCCGGGCCGAAATCACAGCATTCACCTTGGCCTTCGTGGATTTTCTCAGTGGGTAGGGGAGGCTCGGATTTCATTCCAGAAATATGCGAGGCTCCCGCTACGTCGTCCCTAACAATGTGTGCGGTATCGATCAGTGCCAGAGGCAGCTGAGTGCTACGAATCCTCATCGCACTTGCGCTCAACGGGGCCCCGTCACCCTTGACCGCCTCCACCGAACAGGAATTGCTCCACCATATTTCCACCACTCTTTGCGGGGGGATGGTCGGCTAGGGGAGGGCCCGTTCATTGGTCAGGCCCAGTAACCGCTTAAAGATCTCGGACCCCTCATCGGCGATCCCGTCGTGGTGGAAATCGGCCGTCTCCCAGACCCTCAAGTTCCCAACCGCATCCGCCGTGGCCAGCGACAAGTCCTTATCGACATACACGTCGTGGGTGTAGACGACCGCTGCCACCGGCACGGTATTCGCCGCCAGCGCCGCGAGGTCATAGAGCCGACCCCAGTCGTCGCGCTCGGCCACCAGGCTGGCGACGGCCTCCAGGGGGCGCAGCGCAGGATCGTTCTCGAAGTACCAGCGGTAGACCATTTCACCGGTCAGCAACGGCGCGGCGGCATCGGGGGAGAAGGCCGGGAAATCCTCAAGCACCCGCTCGGCGGACCAATCGGTGGCGGTCCCCTGCGCATAGATCGACTCGTGCATCAGCGCGTAGAGCGGGTGGGTGGCCCGCTCGGCCTGGGCCTGGACGGCTGCCAGGAACGCGTCGGAGAGCCGCTCGCCGCCGGGCGTGGGCACGAACGCCTGCTCGAAGACGTGGTGCAGCTGGTGGATGCGTGCGTTCCCGCCCAGGAACTGCCCGAGCATCTGCACCAGCCCCACGGTGAGGAGGCGCCCGTCGGGCAGGTGCTCGGCTGTGGTGCGCAGGTGCCCGATCGCCCGGTCCAGCACCACGCGGTCGCTCGGGTACCAACCGAAGTACTCGGCATTACGCTCGGCCATGCGTGCATAGGTGGCCCGGTAGACATCGTCGACCGTGGCCGTGAGCGAGGCCAGCCCTCCGGTGACCAGACAACGCTCAAGCGCCTCGGGAGCGATGGAGAGGTAGGTCAGCGTGCAGAAGCCGCCGTAGCTCTGCCCGAACGTGCTCCACTTGTCGGCGCCCAGCAGGGCGCGGATGGCCTCGGCGTCGTGGACGATCGAGTCGGCGCGGAAATGGGTCAGGTAAGCGGACTGCGCCGCGGCATCCCCGCACAAAGGAAGCGTCTGCCGGTTGGCGGGAGTGCTGAGCCCGGTGCCGCGCTGGTCAAGCAGCAGGATCCTGAAGGTCTTGGCCGCCTCGGCCATCCACCCGGAGAGCGATCCGGGGCGTGGGGACGCACCGCCGGGCCCGCCCTGCAGGTACAACAGCCAGGGCAACGCGGCCGGATCCGCGTGCTCGGTGGAGCTCAGCTCACGCGCGAACAAGTTGATGACCCCGACCTCGGGCCGTGCGTGGTCAAGCGGGAGCGTGAAGTGGTGTTCGACGGTGCGCATGCCGCGGAACTCGTGTTCACCGGTCACCACATGGCCAAAAGGTGCGATGCCGGCGGGCAGGTGAGCGTTTGGGCCGAGGGCGCTCACGCGCCGGACCTGGTGGCTGAAGCCGCAGCTGCGACTCTGGCCAACGCGTCGGAATCGAGCCGGCGGACGGTCCACCCGTCCATCGAACCGGCGCCGAGGGAATCGTAGAAGCCGATGGCCGGTGCATTCCAGTCCAGCACGCTCCACTCCAAGCGCTTGTAGCCGCGCTCCACGGTTATCCGGGCCAGCTCGCCCAGCAGTGCCTTGCCGTGTCCACCACCGCGGGCCTCGGGGCGCACATAGAGGTCCTCCAGATGGATGCCGTGCGTGCCCTCCCATGTGGAGTAGGTCAGGTACCAGAGCGCGAACCCGAGGACCACCGGTTCCTCGCCGCCGGGCAGGATCCCCTCGGAAACGTGGGCGAAGACCCGCGGATTGTCCCCGAACAGGTGCGAGTGCAGTAGCTCGGGGGTGTTTTTCACCGCGTCGGGTTCGCGTTCGTAGACGGCGAGCTCGTGGATGAGTTCGAGGATCACGGGGACATCGTCGGGGCGAGCTATGCGCGGGGTACTCATGTGATCCAGCCTATCGGCACCCCGCCGTGTGGTGGACGCTAAATGACGGAGCCGCGACATAGGGTTGATGACGCCCGCGCGGGAGTATGCCGGACGGGCCGATCCACCGATGTTCCATCTCCAGCAGCAAAGGGGGTCCACCCGAATGATGGGCGGACACCACGCAGCCAGCGGCGCCGCCGCTTGGATTGCCGTGACCACGAATTTCCACCTTCCGCTCGGCTCGTTGGCCGAGCGCATCTCCTTCCTCCCGGAATCCATTCCCCTCGGATTCGGGCTCTTCGACGTCTCCCCGGCCGGCATTGCAGCCGGCGCGCTGGTGTGTGCCGGTGCCGCGCTGGTGCCCGATGCCGACCACCGCCACGCGACCATAGCGCATTCGCTGCCGCCGGTATCGAACGCGGTCTGTGCCGGAATCGGCGAGATCTCCGGTGGCCACCGCAACGGCACCCACTCGCTGCTGGGCATGGGGGTGTTCACGTTGATTGCCTGGCTCGCCGGGATGTGGACGGTGGACACCGAACGCTTCGGCGTCATCTTCCCGGGTGCCGGGATCCTGGCAATACTGCTGGTCGCCTTCGCGCTGAAGGCCCTGAAGTTCGTGCCCGATCGGATGCGCAAGTTCCCCTGGCTGGTGGCCATACCCGCCGGCGCGTTCGTTGCGCTGTTCTCGCCCGAGGAACAGTACTGGTTCGTATTGGCGATGGCGCTGGGCACCGCGGTCCATATTGCCGGGGACATGCTCACCGTCGGCGGCTGCAACTTGCTTTGGCCGATCAAGATCAAGTCCCCCAAAATCCTGCGTAGGATCCCGCTGCTCAAGGACGTCTGGAAGCCCAGCGGCCGGGTGGCGTTCCCGATCCTGGGCAAGGCCGGATCGGGCCGTGAATGGGCGATGTGCGTGCCCATCTCGATATACGCGTTCCTGGGCATCACGCTGCCGATCCTGGGCATCATCAAGACCCGTTCCGAACCCTTGATAGCTCTTTTCGGGCTCTAGGTGTGTGGGTCGGTAGTCGGGTGCCGGGCTCAAATGATTCTTAAAACGCCGAGGAATTAACCAGGGCCGCAAAGGGGTCGCTGGAAGAATGAGGGGTATGAACTCCCCTTCTTCTTCCATCCCGCAGGACGGCTTGTTCGACGCATCCCTGGTGGAGCGCCTCGAGCCCGTTGATGACGGGCTGATGGATGCCAACGGCGGGGAGCGGAAGCGGTTCAGGGCCTTTGAACCCGATGCGGTGATGCTGGTGCCACCCTCCCTGGAGGAGTGGCTGCCCGAGGGGCACCTGGCCCGGTTCATCGCCGAACTGGTCGAGAACGAGCTGGACCTGACCCGGTTCTACGCCTCCCACAAAAAGGCCAAGGGCCAGCCGCCGTACGACCCACGGCTGATGCTGCGCATCGTGCTCTACGGCTACTGCACCGGGGTCCGCTCCTCCCGCCAGCTGGAGCGCGCATGCACGGACGTGGTGGCGTTGCGCTGGCTGGCCGCCCAACAGGCCCCGGATTTCCGATCCATCGGCCGCTTCCGCCAACGCCACCTGGCCGCCTTGGCCAACGTGTTCCTGCAGGCGCTAGAACTCTGCCGGGCCGCGGGCATGGTCAAACTCGGGATGGTCGCGCTGGACGGAACGAAGCTGCGGGCCAACGCCTCTCGGCACAAGGCGATGTCCTACGCGCGGCTGACCGAAAAGCAGAAGGTCCTGGCCCAGGAGATCAGCGATCTGATGGCGGAGGCCAAGACCGTGGACGAGTCCGAGGACGCGAAGTTCGGTCCCGGTAAGCGCGGGGACGAGCTGCCGGTGGAACTGGCCAACCGGCAGGCCCGGTCCAAGGCCATGGCCGCCGCACGGGCTTCCTTGGAGCAGGAGGCCGCGGACAAGGCACGGGTAGAAGCCGAAGAGAAGGCCGCCAAGCGCGGGGATGACGATGATGAGATCACCGGTGCCGGTGACACCGCGGCCCGGGAATCGGAACCGAGGCCCACGGCGCAACGGAATTTCACGGATCCCCAAGCGCGGATCATGAAGACCGCCGACGGGTCCTATCACTATTGCTATAACGCGCAGGCGGTGGTGGACGCCGGGCATCAGGTCATTGTTGCCGCCGAGTTGGGCCAAGGGGCCAACGATTACGGACAGCTGGTCCCCATGGTCGAGCGGGTCCAGGAAAACCTGGGCATGATGCCCAAAACGTTGAGCGCCGATACCGGGTACTGCTCGAAGGCGAACCTGGTGGAGGCGGGGCGGATGGAGGCGGAGCATGGGACCGGGTTCTTCATCTCCACCGCCCGGGTGAAGCACTCCACCCCGATCCCGGAGTCCCCGCGGGGCCGGATCCCGGCCAACGCCACCTTGGGTGAGCGGATGGCCCGGAAGCTGAAGACCAAGCCCGGCAAGAAGATCTACTCGCGCCGGAAGGTCATCGTGGAACCGGTGTTCGGGCAGATCAAAACCCGTCAGGGTAAGCACTTGTTGTTGCGCGGACTTCAGAACGCGCAGGCGGAGTGGAAGTTGTTGGCGGCAGGGCATAACCTGCTCAAGTTGCATGCGTTCCGGGCCCAGGGTGCCGGATAGCCAGGGTCGGAGGTGGGCCCTGGCGCTGCGCGCCAGAACCCACTGGTCCGGTTTGAGGGCCCCGGGGAAGGGCGGATGCGCCCGAAGGCCTTTTTCTCCGTGGTGTGACCCTGCGGCGGCCGGGCCGGGCCGGTATTCCTTCGTGTGTGGTGCCGTTGGTCAAACGACTACCGACCCACGCACCTAGCAACCGGTTCGGCGAGCTTCCGGCCCGCATTCGATCGTCCCCGGGGAAGCCCCTGATAGGCTCCGCACATGGATGAACGGATGCGGGCCTTCCTCAATGACTTCACTGTTCTTTCCCGGCTGGCGCACGAGTCGCTCGAGCCGGCCGACGGGGAGCTAACAGTCCCCGTCCTGACGGCTCACCTGGGTGTCGCGCCCGCGACCCTCCCGGTGGTGACCGAGTCGATTGCCCAGCACCGGCTGGCTGACGCCGGGCAACTACTTGACCACTTGATGGCTGCGGATCGGGGGGCCCGGTTGCTGGGCTTGGCCGGGCAGGAACGCCATCATATGGAGTTCTCCGATCTCCTGGGCGGTACCGGGATGCCCGCCGGGAGGATCGGGGAGCCGGACTATGAAACCGTGTCGATCGGCCCGGATGAGGAAACGCGCGTCGTCAGCTGCGGGCTTTAACGGTTCAACTTCGTCGGTTCAGCGCTCGTGGTGCTGCTGCGCCAAGCACATCCGCAATACGGCCGCACCCAAGCCACGCTCGAGGTGCTGGGCGTCGCAGCACAAACGATGGATGCCTTCATTGAGGAGTTCCGGTCCGGGCTGCGCGAGCACAGTATCTTCCGTGGTCACGTCATCTCGTTCACTGCCAGCGACGACTCGGACTCCGCCGCTGGCATCACCTTCCACCGGCGCCGTCCGGTGTCCGCCCACGACGTAGTCCTGCCCGACGGGACACTTGACCGGATTGAAGCACAGGTGCTGGAGGTGGGCCGGTACAGCGCGCAGTTGCTGGAGCATGGGGCGCACCTGAAACGTGGCGAGTAGTGCCCCGTAGAGTGGTGTAACACCCACCAGTGACCTGTACGTTCGTGAAACGGGCGCGGTCACCGTGGGTCCTTCGAGGAAACTCTCACATCCCACTCGAAAGGACATCTCACGATGACCGCTCCTCATATTGTCGACCCTGCCACCGTACTTTCCGAAGCATTAGGCGACGCGTCGCCCGATCTGATGCGTCACTTGCTGCAAACCATGATCAATGCCCTGCTTTCAGCCGACGCGGACGCCGTGGCCGGCGCCGAATGGGGCAAGCCCTCATCCGAGCGCCTGGCCCAACGCAACGGCTACCGCCACCGCGAGCTCGACACCCGCGCCGGCACCATCGATGTCGCCATCCCGAAACTGCGCCAGGGCACCTACTTCCCCGACTGGCTCCTGGAGCGCCGCAAGCGCGCCGAAGCGGCCATGATCACCGTCGTCGCTGACTGCTACCTTGCCGGGGTCTCCACCCGGCGCATGGACAAGCTCGTGAAAACCCTGGGCATCCACTCCCTGTCCAAATCACAGGTCTCCCGCATGGCCACGGACCTCGACGAGCAGGTCCACGCGTTCCGCACCCGGCCGCTGGGCGATGCGGGCCCGTTCACGTTCGTCGCCGCCGACGCACTGACGATGAAGGTCCGCGAGGCCGGGAGGGTGATCAATGCGGTGGTCATGGTCGCCACCGGCGTCAACGCGGACGGTCACCGCGAGGTCCTCGGGGTCCGCGTGGCCACCAGCGAGACCAAGGCCGCCTGGAACATGTTCTTCGCCGACCTGGTGGCCCGCGGCCTGACCGGGGTCCTGATGGTCACTTCCGACGCGCATGCCGGCCTGGTCGAGGCCATCGCGGCGAACCTTCCCGGGACGTCCTGGCAACGCTGCCGCACCCACTATGCGGCGAACCTGATGTCAGCGACCCCGAAAAACCTCTGGCCGGCGGTGAAAGCCATGCTGCACTCGGTCTATGACCAGCCGGATGCAGCCAGCGTGAACGCCCAGTTCGACCGGCTCCTGGACTACGTCGAGGAAAAGCTCCCGAAGGTGTTCGAGCACCTGGACGCAGCCCGTGCCGACATCCTCGCGTTCACTGCGTTCCCGAAGGATGTCTGGCAGCAAGTCTGGTCCAATAATCCCAATGAGCGTTTGAACAAGGAGATCCGCCGCCGGACCGACGTGGTCGGGATCTTCCCCAACCGCGACGCGATCATCCGCCTGGTCGGGGCCGTCCTGGCGGAGCAAAGTGATGAATGGGCCGAGGGGCGCCGCTACTTCGGCCTTGAAGTCCTGGCCCGCTGCCGCCTCACCATCGTGGACTCCGGCCCCGAAACACGCAGCGACCTGCCCGGACTGGAAACCCTGGAAGCCGCCGCATGAGCCACACCCGGACCGCTGCCCCGGAACGCGGGGACGACCCCGCGCTTCTTGCTGCCGGCCACGACACCGGCTGGTGGGACGAGCACGGCTGCCCGGCGCCCTGGCCCGCGGACTTCTGGCAGCCCGACGGCACGATCAACCCCGCTTGGCAGCACGCCGGCATCACCCACGAGGAGGTACCCTTCACCGAGTCAGATAACCACAGCTTCTAGCCCTCACCAACCTCGAAGCACCAAAACGGTTACACCACTCCACGGGACTTGACCACGTGGCGTGCTGCTCCATGGACCTCCCGGCACGGGAAAGACCCACACGGTACGCTAGCTTGTCTGCCAGGCAGCCGACAGCACAGTGATCCTGCTCAGCGGCAACACGCTGGCATTGGTCTCGGAGGCCACCCGCATGGCCCGGGCGCTGCAGCCATCGATCGTCGTGCTGGAAGACTGCGACCTGATTGCCGAGGACCGCGGCTTTGGCAACGGCCCGCAGTCGCTGCTCTTCGAGGTGCTCGATGCCTTGGATGGTCTCGATGCCGACGCCGATGACGTCTTCCTGCTCACCACCAACCGGGTCGAACTACTGGAGCGGGCTCTGGTGCAACGCCCCGGACGCGTGGACCTGGCAGTGGAGATTCCCCGGCCGGATGCCGCTGCCCGCCGGGCCGTGCTTGAACTCTATGGTTCCGGGCTCGCAATCCGCCCGGAGACGTTGGATCGGGTCGCCACCCAGACCGCCGGGACCACCGCTTCGTTCATGAAGTAGCTGACCCGCCGGTCCGCACTGCTTGCAGTGATTGCCGACCAGACGCCGGCGGATGAGCACTTGCTGCGGGCCGCCGGGGAGCTGATGCCCGATGCCGCCGTGTTGACCCGCAACTTGCTCGGCGGCACCGCCGACCCGGCAGGGTCCGACGGCGGCACCATTTCCTTCGGGGGTATCGCCGATCAAGACCGGGGCCCTACCCTCGGCTTCGAAGAGCTGCTTCCAGCTGATGCGCGGTTCCGCTGACTCCCGTCCTCGGATTCGCCCGCTGCGGTGCCAGCGTCACGTCGTTAGAGCGGCCTGTGGAAAACCCTGCCCAAGTTCGGGGGTTCAGGCTATGCTGTCCGCATTCGCTCTATCGCCTTTGCCCGTGGGGGATCCATGGAACTGCATCAGAGAAAAAGTTGGAAGCGTAACCGTACGGCCTTGCTCTCCATGACGGCCGTGTCAGTACTTGGCCTTGTGGCCGGCTGCACCGGGCCGTCTTCGCCGGCGCCGGTTCCGGATGCCGCGCAAACGCCGCAAAGCACTGCGCCGGTATCAACCAGCCTGCCGCCATCTCCAACACCCACGGCGAAACCAACGCCGATGCCCATTCCGGCGAGCTCGAATGGCCCTGCGCAGAATTTACGTGCGCCCGTGAGGCCAGCAGCAATCAAAAAACATGATCTGGCGGGGCTAGAAGCATTCTCGCGCCACTATTTTGACATGCTGAACCACACTGTGCAGTCGCGGGACGCAGCTCCGCTTAGAGCGCTCACGTTAAAATTTTGTGTGGAGTGTTTCAGTGGCTATATCAACCCTGCCGATGTGAACAAGGCGGCTGGCACATGGGTGACGGGTGGAGAAATGGACCTGACTCTAGGCGATGTTCGACTTGCCGGTAACACAAGCGGGATTGTTATTTTTTCCTATACGCAGGAAGAAATGACGTACTTCACTGCGCCGAACAAGAGCGGCCCGTTTCTCAGAGCGACAGAAAAACCAGTTCTGGGAGCTCTAAGCGCAGAATTCGATGGGCAATGGAAAGCCTCTTCAATGACATATGTAGAAGACGATGAATAAATCTCTAAGGAATCTTGCGGGGGTTTCAGTTACGCTCTTCTTGTCTGTAATCGCTGTCGGTGCCCCCTCAGCTGCTTGGGGGTCTGAGATCGCTTGCGGCACCATCTTTGCCACGGGTCCCCGTGCTATTGAGGGTGCAACTCATTGCCCAAACGCTGGAGGGAGCCAGCAGCAAGGCCCTGACTCCGGAACGGGTAGAAGTTTGGAAGTAGGTGCTGGCCCTAAGCTTAGATACCGAGTGGAATATGGGAATCCTTGTATGTTGGCTGATTCTCCTACAAGCTCTTGCTCCATTTTGGATCCTATTAGTTGTGCGGATGGCTCCACCCCGATCCCAAGGCAAATATTTGCATTGAACGGACCACGAAGCGGCCAGCTCATATCCACACGCTTGTATTGTTCCTCCGAGCCCGGCTTTGAGATACCTGGGGTTGAAAACGACATTGCAAAAGTTTCATCGGATGACTTTCGGCGCCTGCCCATCGCGGCCTCTGCAATCGCGAGCCAGCCCGACGGTTTCTCTCTGCGGAACGGTCATGCCCATATGTATGCGAGTTCCGAGATCCAAGATTTCAACATCACGCTGTTTGACCAGGATGTACGGGTGAAGGCCATCCCGATGAGCTATGTCTGGGCCTATGGTGACGGTACGTCGCGGACTCTCGACTTCCCGGGAGAGCCGCGACCTAACCACAGTTTCGAAGATGAAACACCGAGCAGCCACGTCTATCAAGAAACCGGGGATTTCACTGTTGGAATGTCGACGCGGTTCCGGGGTGAGTATTCGACCGAGGGTGGCCCTTGGACGCCGATCCCGGGTGTGGCGACTGTGCCCAGCGAATCAATGGTGATGAGTGTGTGGAGGACCAAGAAGCTCTTGGTGAGCACCAATTGCATTTCCAATCCGAGGGGGCCGGGTTGTAATTCACCCTTTGACGAGTAATTTGTCCCGAAGGGTTGAAGATGACAGTTGCACCTGGTCTTAATCTGGTTGCAAGACACGGAAAACCGCGTCGAACACCTGGATTGGGTGCCGGAGTAGCGCGCAGCCAGTCTCAGCCGGCGGATCAACGGGTAATTGATCCGTGCGGATGGAGGGTTTTCCGCATGAAACAGGCGTGGAGCGTTTCCCCGGACCGAATGTACGGAACGGGGAAACGCTCCACGCCTGTCGCGCGATGAACCGAGGCGGATTAGCCCAGGCGGCCCACACCGGTGACAGTGATGATCGCGGTACCGGCCTCGTCGGAATCGGCCAGGTTTACCGTCGCGTCGATGCCCCAGTCGTTGTGGTCCGCCGGGTCCTTGAAGATCTGGCGCACCTTCCAAATGGTCGGGGTGCGGGTGATGACCAACAGATCCGGGCCGCGCCCGCCAGGGCCGTCGTCGATGTCATCGTGCTCGTCGAAGTACGCGTCCATGGCCTCGGCCCAGGTATCGGCGTCGAAGCCGTTGTGCCCGTCCAAGTCGCCCAACGCACGGTCCTGCTCGTCGGCGAAGAGCTGCACGCGCTTGAACATTTCGTTGCGCACCATCACTCGGAAGGCGCGTTCGTTCGAGGTGAGGCGCGCGGGCTGCGGGGGGACGATGTCGTCCATCTCCTCCAGCGTGCCACCGGCTGCCAGTTTCTCCCACTCATCAAGCAGGGAGGAGTCGACCTGGCGGACCAGCTCGCCGAGCCACTCGATCAGGTCCTCGAGGTCCTCACGCAGCAGGTCCTGGGGCACCGTCTGGTTCAGCGCCTTATATGCATCGGTGAGGTAGCGCAACAGGATGCCCTCGGAACGGGTGAGCGAATAGAACGCGACGTATTCGCCGAAGCTCATCGCTCGCTCGTACATGTCCCGGACCACTGACTTCGGGGCCAGTTCAAAGTCGCCCAGCCAGGGGGCGCCCTGCCGGTAGGTCTCGAAGGCCTGCCCGAGCAGCTCGGCCAACGGCATCGGGTAGGTGACTGTTTCCAGTGCCTCCATGCGCGCGTCGTACTCCATGCCCTCGGCCTTCATCGCGCCAATTGCCTCGCCGCGGGCCTTCTTCTGCTGGGCGGAGAGCACCTGGCGTGGCTTTTCCAGCGTCGCCTCGATCACCGAGACAACATCAAGTGCGTACGAGGGCGATTCGGCGTCGAAGAGCTCCAGCGAGGCCATTGCAAACGGGGACAGTGGCTGGTTCAGGGCGAAGTTCTGCTGCAGGTGCACGGTCAGGGCCAACATGTTGCCATGTTCGTCGGGCTTCTCCAGCCGTTCGACGACGCCGGTGGCCAATAGTTCACGAAGGATGCCCAAGGCCTTGCGCATCAGCTCGCGCTTGCGGGCAGGGGGCTCGTGGTTCTCCGTCAGCAGCCGGCGCGCGGCTGCGAACGAGTCGCCGGGCCGGTCCAGCAGGTTCAGCAGCATTGAGTGGGTGACGTTGAACGAAGACGTCAGCGGCTCCGGAACGGAGACGACCATGCGGTCGTAGGTTGCCTCGCCCCAGGTGACGAATCCCTGCGGTGGCTTCTTCTTGACCACCTGGCGCAGCTTCTTTGAATCGTCGCCGAATTTGGCGTGGGCCTTCTCCATCGCCTTCTTGTTCTCCACCGCGTGCTCGGGTGCCTGCACCACCACTGTCCCGGCCGTATCGAACCCGGCCCGTCCGGCACGCCCGGCGATCTGGTGGAATTCGCGGGCATTCAACAGCCGGGTACGCACGCCGTCATACTTGGACAACGCCGTGAGCAGCACGGTGCGGATGGGTACGTTGATGCCCACACCCAGGGTATCGGTGCCGCAAATGACCTTCAGCAGCCCGGCTTGTGCAAGCTGTTCAACCAGCCGGCGGTACTTGGGCAGCATGCCTGCGTGGTGCACGCCGATGCCGTGGCGCACCAGCCTGTTCAGCGTCTTGCCGAAGCCGGAGGAGAAGCGGAACCCGGCGATCAGCTCGGAGATCCTGTCTTTTTCCTCGCGCGTGCAGACGTTGACGCTCATCAGGTTCTGCGCGCGGTCGATGGCCTCGAGCTGGCTGAAATGCACCACGTAGATCGGCACCTGCTTGGTGCTCAGCAGCTCCTCGATGGCCTCCTGCACGGGATCCTGCGAGTAGTAGTAGTGCAACGGGATGGGACGCTCGGCGTTGGCGACGGTCACCGTTGGGCGGCCGGTGCGCAGGCGCAGCTCGTCCTCGAACCTGCTCACGTCGCCCAGCGTGGCAGACATCAGCAGGAACTGGGCCTGCGGGAGCTCGAGCAGCGGCACCTGCCACGCCCAGCCGCGCTGCGGGTCCGAGTAGAAGTGGAACTCGTCCATCACCACGGGGCCCAGGTCGGCGTCCTTGCCCTCGCGCAGCGCGACGTTGGCCAGGATCTCGGCTGTACAGCAGATGATCGGGGCATCCTGGTTCACCGATGAATCACCGGTGACCATGCCGACGTTCTCGGCGCCGAAGATCTCGCACAGCGCGAAGAACTTCTCCGAGACCAGCGCCTTGATCGGCGCGGTGTAGTAGCTGCGTTCGCCGCGGGCCAGCGCGTGGAAGTGTGCCGCGACGGCCACCAGCGACTTGCCCGACCCGGTCGGCGTGGCCAGGATGACGTTGTTCCCGGCGACGATTTCCATCACCGCCTCGTCCTGTGCGGGATAGAGTCCGATGCCGCGGTCCTCCACCCACTGGATGAAGGAAGCGTAGGTGGATTCGGCGGTGGCTCCCCGTGGGGGAGTATCGGGCAGCAGCTCGGTAAGTTTCATGATGCTTCAAGCCTAGCCGCCGGAGCTCCGCCCCGCCGAAGGACACAGGGCACAGCGCGGGATTAGGCTGGGGCCATGAAATGGGATCCCGCCCGGTACGTCCAGTTCGCCGACCACCGCAACCGTCCGTTCTTTGATTTGACCGGGCGCATCACCGCCGAGGCGCCGCACCTGGTGGTGGATCTGGGCTGCGGACCCGGGAACCTGACCCGTTCGCTGGCCGGGCGCTGGCCCGGCGCGCACGTGCGCGGCCTTGATGCCTCCGTGGAGATGGTAGCCGCCGCCGGTGAGCGGCAGCAGGCGCCGAATCTGGAATTCGGCCAGGGCGATGCCACCACCTGGATGCCGGAACCGGGTACCGACGTCGTCGTCTCCAACGCGATGCTGCAGTGGATCCCGGGGCATCGCGAGCTGATAGGGCGCTGGCTCGGCGCGCTTGCGCCGGGTGCCTGGTTCGCCGCGCAGGTTCCGGGAAATTTCGGCTCCGCCTCACACACGATTATGCGCACCCTGGCTGATTCCCCGCGCTGGGCCCCGCTGCTGGCCGGAGTGCTGCCCCACGGGGACGCCGTGGGTGGACCGGCGGAGTACCTGGGCCTGCTGCTCGATGCCGGCTTCGAGTCGGACGTCTGGGAAACCACGTACTCGCAGGTGCTCGCCGGTCCGGATCCAGTGCTGGATTGGGTGCGTGGCACGGCGCTGCGCCCGGTGCTGGAAAGGCTCGGCCCGTCCGCTGCCGCCGAGTTCGAAGCCGAGTACTCCAGGCTGGCGGTGGAGGCCTACCCGCCGTTCCCGGGTCCCGATGGAAAGCAGCTGACGCTCTTCCCGTTCCGGAGGATCTTCATGGTCGGGCGTAAGAAGTAGCTCCGCCTAGACTGGAAGCATGCGAAAGTTACTGCCCGCCCTGGCTGCCCTTGCCCTGATGCTGACCGCCTGCGGTCCCAGCCAGGTCGATTTCCGCAAGGCAGACCTCAATGGCGAAACGGCCTGCATCCATTTCGGTCCCGAGGGCGCCGACGGCAGCAGTTCGGTCACCGCGCTGAATCGCGAGAAGGCAGCGGAACACGCATCGAAGGCGAGCACCGAAGCCCTCCGGGCCCTGGTGGAGGCCGATGCCAAAGGCAACCCGGTCATCAACGACGCGCATGCCTTCCGCCTGGCCTGCGAAGAAGCAGGCCATAACTACTAACGAGGCTTCGCGGTTGCATCTGCACCGCTGAGGTTATTACTTGCACCATGTTGGTTGGAATTAAGTTGATCCCGTGGCCCTTGGACGGGCGGGATCAGAGGGGGAAAATCGGAAATGCTGCGTAAGGCAGATAACGTCACGATGACGCACCAGGTACGTTTCTGGAAGAAGGCAGCGCCGGCAAGGCTGAGCATCGGCGCAAACACGTACCAGGTCGGCAGGCTGACTAGCGCCGAATTTAGCGGCATCCAGCATCGCCAGATGCAGTACCCCATGTCAGTGACCACCATCGAGGGCAGGAAGTACTGGCAATTCCAAAACCAGTACTACTGGGACGATGAAGGGCTCAGCGCAGTTCAGGTCCATGCCTTGCTCACGCCCCGCCAGACGGGCCGCCAACGGCAGCACGGCACTACTCCGGCCACCGCCGATCTGTCGGTGACGCCGCCGAACGCCGCCGTTTTGACTGCCGTTTCCGACGACGCCAAGCAGTACATCTGGGCCCGGGACGATGGGCGGTGCAGAAAGTGCGGTGCGACAGCCGACCTGCAACTGGACCACATCATCCCGCTAGCCAAGGGTGGAAGTCGAAACGCCGATAATCTCCAGGTGCTCTGTTGCTCCTGCAACAGGGCCAAGACCTCCGGGCTGCCGGCCGGCCGCTGATTCAAGCCGCCCAGGTTCAGCTCCCTCCCGGGAGCGGTGAACCGCTCCCGGACCTCGAAGGCACCGGCGGCCAGGCGGGCGGTGCCGGGCCGTCGGTGCCGCGGGCTACCAGCCGCGCAGCCGCCATTCGGCCAGGTGCGGGCGTTCGGCACCCAGCGTGGTGGTTTTGCCGTGGCCGGGGAGCACGATGGCATCGTCGGGGTAGACGCCGAAAATCCGGGACTCCACGTCGTTCAACAGCGAGGTGAAGCGCGCCGGGTCCTGCTGCGTGTTGCCCACGCCGCCGGGGAAGAGCGAGTCGCCGCTGAAGATCACTGTGGTGCCGTCGGAGTCGCGCAGTACTAGCGCGATGGAGCCGGGCGTATGCCCGCGCAGGTGCACGGAGGTCAGGTCGAAGCCCTCGAAGTTGCCCACGTCCCCGTGGCCCAGCAGCACGTCGGTGCCCACGCCGGTCTGTTCCTTGATGGATGCGACATCCTCCACGCCGGCCGCGGTCTGCGCGCCGGTATGGGCGACCATGTCGGCCAGCGCGCGGACGTGGTCCCAGTGCTGGTGGGTGGTGGCGATGAGCGCGGGCCGGATGGCCTTCTCCGAGTCGGCCTCGGCGTCGGCGAAGAGCGACTTGATCGCCTCCGGGTCGGCGGCGGCATCGATCAGCACCTGCGCGCCGGTGGCCTTCGCGGTGATCAGGTACACGTTGTTCGCCATCTCCGAGACGACGGCGCGGCGGATGGTGACATCGGACAGGTCATGCAGCAGTGTCGAATTCTCGCTCATGCGCCCAGCATACGCGGCCCGGGCGCCCACCCGGCTGTAGGCTGGGCCGACGACCTGAACCGCCGCCCCACCTGTCCTTCCGGGCACCTGTCCTTCCAGAGGGAACGGGAGCGGTGAATGAGATGCAACCTGCGGGGGAGCGGATGACCGAAGAAAACGTGCTGGGTTTCCTGTCCATCGAGTCGGGCTCGGCCCATGCGCCGTATGACCAGATCCGGCAGGGCATCCTTCAGGCCATCGGCGACGGGCGGCTGGTGGCAGGGACCCGGCTGCCGAGCGTGCGTGCGCTCGCCGGAGCCCTGGGCGTCGCTGTGAATACCGTTGCCCGCTCATACAAGGAGCTTGAGGCCGCCGGGGTTGTGGCCACGCAGGGCCGGCACGGGACCCGGGTGCTGGCGGCCGGGGATGCCTCGGCCGCGCACCTGCAGGCCGCTGCGCAGGTGTTCGCGCAGGCCGCGCAGGCCTGGGGCATCGAGGGGGAAGCGGCACTGGACTACGTCCGGGCCGCGCTGGCCTCCCGCTGAAGGCCGGCAAACCGGTCGCGGCCGGTGCCGAAACGCGGGCGGCTCCGGAGCTGGACGGCATCGATGCGCGGGCGCGGGCGTCTCATTGGTCACATCGAATAAGCGTTCGAATGGTTTGTGGTTTAGCATGAAAGATGTGGCTACTTCCCGCTCCCTGGAGCACACCGAGACCCCCCGGCCCCACGACCTGACCCGTCTGGTCGTCAAGGGTGCCCGAGAACACAACCTGAAGAACGTCGACCTGGACCTGCCGCGCGATGCGATGATCGTGTTCACCGGCCTGTCCGGCTCGGGCAAGTCCTCGCTGGCGTTCGACACGATCTTCGCCGAGGGCCAGCGCCGCTACGTCGAGTCGCTCTCCGCGTATGCGCGCCAGTTCCTGGGCCAGGTGGACAAGCCCGATGTCGACTTCATCGAGGGACTCTCCCCGGCCGTCTCCATCGACCAGAAGTCCACCTCGAAGAACCCGCGCTCCACCGTCGGCACGATCACCGAGATCTACGACTACATGCGCCTGCTCTGGGCCCGCGTGGGCCGCCCGCACTGCCCCACCTGTGGCGAACCGGTCAGCAAGCAGACCGCGCAGCAGATCGTCGACCAGCTGCTGGAACTGCCGGAGAAGACCCGCTTCCAGGTCCTGGCACCGGTGGTCCGCGGCCGCAAGGGCGAATTCGTCGACCTGTTCAAGGAGCTCAGTTCCAAGGGCTACTCGCGTGCCCGGGTCGACGGCAAGACCATCGCGCTCACCGACCCGCCGAAGCTGGGCAAGCAGTACAAGCACACCATTGAGGTCGTGGTGGACCGCCTGGCCATCAACGCCGAGGTGCGCCAGCGCCTGACCGACTCCATTGAAACCGCATTGAACCTGGCCGATGGCCGCGTGCTCGCGGACTTCGTCGACCTGGACGAGGACGATCCGGGGCGCGTACGCGCGTTTTCCGAGAACCTGGCCTGCCCCAACGAGCACCCGCTGGCCATCGACGAGATCGAACCGCGCTCCTTCTCCTTCAACAACCCGTTCGGCGCCTGCCCGGCCTGCACCGGCATCGGCACCCGGTTGGAGGTCGATGAGGAGCTGATCGTCCCGGACCCCTCGATGCCGCTCTCCGCCGGAGCCATCGCGCCCTGGGCGCTGGGCACGGCAACCACCGAGTACTGGAACCGGCTGCTCGAGGGCCTGGCGGCCGAGCTCGGCTTCGACATGGACACGCCCTGGGCCAAGCTCTCGGCCGTGGCCAAGCAGAACATCCTGCACGGCAAGGACCACAAGGTCGTGGTGCAGTACAAGAACCGGTTCGGCCGCGAGCGCAAGTACTCCACCGGCTTCGAGGGCGTGGTGCAGTACATCCACCGCAAGCACCAGGAGACCGAATCCGACCAGGCCCGGGACCGCTACGAAGAATACATGCGGCAGATCCCGTGCCCCGAATGCAACGGCGCCCGGCTGAACCCCGCCTCGCTCTCGGTGCTGATCAACGGCAAATCCATCGCCGCCGTCGCCGCGATGCCGATGCGCGAATGCTCCGACTTCCTGAACTCGCTGGTGCTCACCGGACGCGAGGCGCAGATCGCCCACCAGGTGCTCAAGGAAATCCAGGCCCGGCTCACCTTCCTGCTCGATGTCGGGCTGGAGTACCTGAACCTGGAACGCGCCGCCGGCACGCTCTCCGGCGGCGAGGCCCAGCGCATCCGCCTGGCCACGCAGATCGGCTCCGGGCTGGTCGGGGTGCTTTATGTGCTCGACGAGCCCTCCATCGGGCTTCATCAGCGTGATAACCGCCGGCTCATCGAGACCCTGGCGCGGCTGCGGAACCTGGGCAACACGCTGATCGTCGTCGAACACGACGAGGACACCATTGCCGAGGCCGACTGGATCGTCGACATCGGCCCCGGCGCCGGCGAACACGGCGGCATGGTGGTGCACTCGGGATCGCTTCAGGGCCTGCTGGCCAACACCGAGTCGCTGACCGGCGACTACCTCTCGGGCCGCAAGAAGATCGAGATCCCGGCCAAGCGCCGCAAGATCGACAAGAAACGCCAGGTCGCCGTCGTCGGCGCGCGCGCGAACAACCTGCGCGACGTCTCGGTGAAGTTCCCCCTGGGCGTCTTCACCGCCGTCACCGGCGTCTCGGGTTCGGGCAAGTCGACGCTGGTCAACGACATTTTGTACAAGGTGATGGCGAACAAGCTCAATGGCGCCAAGCAGGTGGCCGGCCGGCACACCCGGATCGACGGGCTGGAGCAGCTGGACAAGGTCATCCACGTGGACCAGTCCCCGATCGGGCGCACGCCGCGCTCCAACCCGGCCACCTACACCGGTGTCTTCGACCACATCCGCAAGCTCTTCGCCGAAACCAACGAGGCGAAGGTCCGCGGCTACCTGCAGGGCCGCTTCTCCTTCAACGTCAAGGGCGGGCGCTGCGAGTCCTGCTCCGGCGACGGCACGCTGAAGATCGAAATGAACTTCCTGCCCGATGTCTACGTGCCCTGCGAGGTCTGCCACGGGGCCCGCTACAACCGCGAGACGCTCGAGGTGCACTACAAGGGCAAGTCCATCGCCGACGTGCTGAACATGCCCATCGAGGAGGGCGCGGAGTTCTTCGCCGCGTTCACCCCGATCGCCCGGCACCTGCGCACGCTGGTCGAGGTCGGGCTGGGCTACGTGCGCCTGGGGCAGGCCTCCACCACGCTTTCGGGCGGCGAGGCGCAGCGCGTGAAGCTCGCCGCCGAACTGCAGAAGCGCTCCAACGGCCGCTCCATCTACGTGCTCGACGAGCCCACCACCGGACTGCACTTCGAGGACATCCGCAAGCTGCTGCTGGTGCTGCAGGGACTGGTCGAGAAGGGCAACACGGTGATCACCATCGAGCACAACCTCGACGTGGTCAAGTCGGCCGACTGGGTCATCGACCTGGGGCCGGAGGGCGGCTCCGGCGGCGGCATGGTGATTGCCCAGGGCACCCCGGAGCAGGTCGCGAAGGTCGCCGAAAGCCACACCGGGCGCTTCCTGGCCCCGCTGTTCGCCTGACCTCCGGCCCGGTGCCCGCGGGATTCGCCGGTACCCCGGGATCCGTTCCGGGGTGCCGGGACGGGTGTGCTCCAGGGCCGGCATATACCCGAAACGGAATGCCGGGGCGGGAGTTGCCCCGGGTTCATGCGAGAATACCGGAGTGATGATTTCCGCGGCCCAAGTGCTTTTCGACCTCGATGGAACCCTGATCGACCCGGCAGGGGCCATCACCGGCGGCATCGGCCATGCGCTGGAGGTCCACGGCATCGAGGACCCCGGACCGGCATCCCTGAACGCGCTGGTCGGCCCCGGCCTGGCCCACGGTTTGGCGAGCATCCCCGGCGTCGAGCCCGAGCTCATTCCCGCGCTCATCGACACCTACCGCACCCACTACCTCGAGCGCGGCATGGCGCTGGCCCGGGTCTACCCGGGCATCACGGAGCTGCTCACCGCGCTGGCCGCGGCCGGGGTGCCGGTGGCCGTCGCGACGTCCAAGCCGACGTCGCTGGCCCGGCTGCTGATCGACCAGCAGGGGCTCGCTCCTCTGCTGGGCGGCGTCTACGGCGCACCGGAGGCGGAATCCGCGGCGGCCACCGAGGGCAAGGAGGCCATCGTCGCGGCGGCGCTGGCCGGCGAGGGCATGGACCCGGCGACCACCGTGATGGTGGGGGACCGGCGCTTCGACCTGACCGGGGCATCCGCCAACGGGCTGCGCTCGATAGGCGTCCGCTGGGGATTCGCCCCTCCCGGCGAGCTGGAGGCGGCGGGAGCCGACGCCATCGTGCACGACGCACACGAACTGGCGGCGCTGCTGCTGCCCGCCACCACGAGAACGAAGGCCGGGACATTGACGACTGAAACCCAGACCGGGACCACGACGGGAGCTGCACGCTAAATGGGTGTGTACGACATGACCCGCGGCTCCATCCGCGCACTGCTGGCCGGCCTGTGCCGGCCCACCATCAACGGGCTGGAGAACGTCCCGCGCACCGGGCCGGTCATCATCGCCTCCAACCACCTCTCCTTCCTGGACTCGATCATCATCCAGGCGCTGACCCCGCGCGATGTCGCGTTCTTCGCGAAGGCCGAGTACTTCACCACGCCCGGGCTCAAGGGCACGCTGATGAAGTCCTTCTTCGAATCCGTGGGCTCGATCCCGGTCCAGCGCGGTGAGCAGGCCGCCTCGGTGGCGGCGCTCGACTCGCTGGTGGAGATCCTGGAGGCCGGCGGCGGCGTGGGCATCTACCCCGAGGGCACCCGTTCGCGCGACGGCAAGCTCTACCGAGGCCGCACCGGCGTGGGGTGGCTCGCACTGACCACCGGCGCCCCGGTGGTCCCGGTGGGCCTGATCGGCACCGAGAACCTGCAGCCCGCCGGGGCGAAACGGATCCGGCCGCACCACTTCACCCTCTCCTTCGGCAAACCGCTGCAGTTCGAGCACATCGGACGCAAGCATCCGCTGCCCGAACGCCGCCGTGCCACCGATGCCATCGTCGATGAGATAGCCAAGCTGACCGGCCAGGAATACACCGGCGCGTACAACCAGGCACCCGTGGCGGAATAGGCTGACCCCATGGCCGATCCGAACAGCTACCGCCCGGCACCCGGGGAGATCCCGACCCGGCCCGGGGTCTACCGCTTCCGTGATCAGCACGGGCGCGTCATCTACGTCGGCAAGGCCAAGAACCTGCGTTCGCGGCTCAGCTCCTACTTCGCGAACCCGGCCGGGCTCACGCCCAAGACCCACGCGATGGTGCACACCGCCGCCTCCGTCGAATGGACGGTGGTGGGCTCCGAGCTGGAGGCGCTGCAGCTGGAGTTCACCTGGATCAAGGAATACAACCCGCGCTTCAACATCGTCTTCCGCGACGACAAGTCCTACCCGTACCTGGCCGTGACCATGGGGGAGAAATACCCGCGGGCGCAGGTCATGCGCGGGGAGCGGCGCAAGGACACCAAGTACTTCGGCCCGTTTTATCCGGCCAAGGCGATCCGCGAAACACTCGACACGCTGCTGCGCGTCTTCCCGGTGCGGACCTGCTCCGCAGGCGTGTTCCGGCGCGCCGAGGCCTCCGGGCGGCCATGCCTGCTCGGCTACATCGACAAGTGCTCGGCGCCCTGCGTGGGCCGGATCAGCCCCGAGGACCACCGCGAGCTAGCCGCCGAGCTCTGCCGCTTCATGGGCGGGGAGGGCACCCGCTTCATCAGGGAGCTGGAGAAGCAGATGGCCGCCGCTGCCGCCGAGATGGAATACGAGCAGGCCGCCCGCCTGCGCGACGACATCGCCGCGCTGCGCCGGGTCTTCGAACGCAACGCGGTGGTGTTGGCCGAAAACACCGACGCCGACGTGTTTGCCGTCCACGAGGACGAGCTGGAGGCCGCGGTGCAGGTCTTCTACGTGCGCGGCGGACGCATCCGCGGCCAGCGCGGCTGGGTGGTGGAGAAGGTCGAGGACTTCACGCAGGCCGAGTTCATCGAACACATGCTGTTGCAGGTCTACGGCGAGGCGCAGGGGGATGACAAGGTTCCGCGCGAGGTCCTGATCCCGACGCTGCCCGAAAACCACGAGCACCTCGCCTCCTGGCTGTCGGGGTTGCGCGGCTCGGCGGTGGACGTGCGCGTGCCGGTGCGCGGGGAAAAGGCAGCGCTGATGGACACCGTGCGGGAGAACGCCGAACAGGCACTGCGGCTGCACAAGTCCCGCCGCGCCGGGGACCTGAGCGTGCGCTCGGCGGCGCTGCAGGAACTGCAGGAGGCGCTGGGTATCCCGGTGCCGCTGCTGCGCATCGAGTGCTACGACGTCTCCCACGTGCAGGGCACCAACGTGGTCGCCTCCATGGTGGTCGTGGAGGACGGGCTGCCCAAGAAGTCCGACTACCGCAAGTTCTCCATCACCGGCGACGCTGCGCGCGATGACACCGCTTCGATGTACGACGTGATCACCCGGCGCTTCCGCCGCTACCTGGAGGACCAGGAACACACCGCCCCGGCGATCAGCGGGGAGATCGGCGAGGAAACGAAGGCGACCCGCCGCTTCGCCTACCCGCCGGCGCTGGTCGTGGTCGACGGCGGACCGCCGCAGGTCGCCGCCGCCATGCGCGCGCTGGGGGACTTGGGCATCGACGACGTGTACGTGGTCGGGCTGGCCAAGCGACTCGAGGAGGTCTGGCTGCCGGACGACGAGTTCCCGGTGATCCTGCCCCGTGCCTCCGACGCGCTCTACCTGATGCAGCGCATCCGCGACGAGGCGCACCGCTTCGCCATCACCTTCCACCGCAAGAAGCGCTCCGCCTCGATGATCTCCTCGGTGCTCGACGACATAGCGGGCCTCGGCCCGGCCAAGCGCACCGCGCTGCTCAAGCACTTCGGCTCGCTGAAGAAGCTCAAGGCCGCCGGTGCGGAAGACCTGGTGCAGGTGCCGGGCATCGGGACGGCCATGGCCGCCGTCCTGCTCGATGCCTTCGCCGCCGATGCGGCGGACACTGATCGGGCACCGGCCATTAACATGACCACCGGTGAGGTCCTGGACTGAACCCCAGGTTCCCCGGTGACCACTGCGGGTGCGATCGGTGCGGACCGCCGGATCGCCCCGGCAGACTAGGGTAGTGGTCATGAGTACCGACTTGTCACCCGTGAAACCGCCCGAGACCGAACTGCTGATCATCACCGGAATGTCCGGCGCCGGACGTACCACTGCGGCGCATGCGCTCGAGGACCACGGGTGGTACGTCGTGGAGAATCTGCCCCCGGCGCTGCTGGGCATGCTCACCGAGCTGGTTTCGCGCACGGCGGGTTCCATCCCGAAGCTCGCCGTGGTCATGGACGTGCGCTCCAAGTCCTTCTTCCCGCAGCTGCGCGAATCGCTCGCCGCACTCACGGCCGCCGGCGTGCTTTTCCGGGTGTTGTTCCTGGAGGCCGGCGATGACCTGCTGGTCCGCCGCTTCGAACAGGGTCGCCGCCCGCACCCGCTGCAGGGCTCTGGGCGGATCCTGGACGGCATCAGCACCGAACGCGAGGTGCTGCACGAGCTGAAGGAAGCAGCCGAAATCGTCGTGGACACCACCGACATGTCGGTCCACGACCTGAACCGCGCGATCACCGAGCTATTCTCCGAATCCGGGCCGATAGTGCTGCGCCTGAACGTGATGAGCTTCGGATTCAAATACGGGCTGCCGACCGATGCCAACTACGTGGCCGACGTGCGCTTCATCCCGAACCCGCACTGGGTCCCGGAACTGCGCCCGCACACCGGCCTCGAGCGTGAGGTCAGCGACTACGTGCTCGGGGCAACCGGGGCCCAGGAGTTCATCTCCCGCTATATCAGTGCCCTGGAACCGGTCTTCGAGGGCTACCGCCGCGAAAACAAGCACTACGCCACCATCGCCGTGGGCTGCACCGGGGGCAAACACCGCTCGGTGGCCACTGCAGTGGAAATCGGGCACCGGCTGAGTCAGCTGCCCAATGTCACGGTGTCTGTCACGCACCGCGACCTGGGCCGCGAGTAAGGGGCGGCGCGGTGTACCTCACCGGCCCGATGCCGATCCTTCCTCCGCTCTCCGGCCGGGACGATGCACCCGTCCGCGTGGTCGCGCTGGGCGGCGGACACGGCCTCTCGGCCTCGCTCTCGGCCCTGCGCCGGCTCACCTCCGAGATCACGGCTGTCGTGACCGTCGCTGATGACGGCGGTTCCTCCGGCAAGCTGCGCGATGAGCTCGACGTGCTGCCGCCGGGTGACCTGCGGATGGCCTTGGCCGCCCTGTGCGACGACACCGACTGGGGGAGGACCTGGCGCGATGTCATGCAGCATCGGTTCTCCTCGAAGCCCGAGTCGGCCGGTTCGCTTGACCAACACGCCGTGGGCAACCTACTGATCGTCGCGCTCTGGGAACTGCTCCAGGATCCCGTGGCCGGGCTGCGTTGGGCCGGGGCGCTGCTGGGGGCCCGCGGCCAGGTACTGCCGATGTCCACCGTTCCGCTGACCATCTCGGGGGACGTGCTGGAGGAGGGGGCCAACGGTGAACTGGTCAGGCGCAGGATCCGCGGCCAGGCGTCCCTGGCTAGTGCCGGTTCCAGCGCCCTGGTGGCAAATGTCTCCTTGGAGCCGAGAAACGCGCCGGCGTGCGCCGAGGCCCTGGAGGCCATCGAGCTGGCCGATTGGGTAGTGCTGGGACCGGGCTCCTGGTACACCTCGGTGCTGCCGCACCTGCTGCTGCCCGAAATGCGCCACGCCCTGGAAACCACCCCTGCCCGCCGCCTGCTGACCATGAACTTGGCCACCGAGACGAACGAGACGGCGGGGCTCGATGCGGCAGCTCACCTCGAGGTGATCGCACGCTACGCCCCGGACCTGCGCCTCGATGCGATTCTGGCCGATCCGGACACCGTCGGAGACCTCCGGCGTTTCGAGGCGGCAGCCGCCCGGCTCGGCGCCCGGTGCTTTTTCGGTAGAGTAGGGGTTGGTACCGGCCGCGCAGTGCATGATCCGTTGCGCCTCGCCGCTGCCTATCACGACGTCTTCACGACGTACGATTCAGACGAGCCCAGCAGTTAGGAAACATTCCATGGCACTGACGGCTTCCGTCAAGGATGAGCTGTCCCGGCTCGAAATCCGGAAATCCTCGGAGCGCAAGGCCGAAGTCTCGACGATGCTTCGCTTCGCTGGAGGCCTGCACATCATCTCCGGGCGCATCGTCATCGAGGCCGAGGTTGACCTGGCCTCCACCGCCCGGCGCCTGCGGGCCGCCATCGCCGAGGTCTACGGACACACGGCCGAAATCATTGTCGTCTCCGGCGGGGGACTGCGCCGCGGCAACCGCTACGTGGTCCGCGTCGTGCGCGAGGGCGAGGCCCTGGCCCGGCAGACGGGCCTGCTGGACGGGCGCGGCCGCCCGGTCCGGGGGTTGCCCTCGGTCATCGTCAACGGCTCCACGGCAGATGCCGAAGCCGTCTGGCGCGGGGCCTTCCTCGCCCACGGTTCGCTCACCGAGCCCGGGCGCTCCTCGGCGCTGGAAATCACCTGTCCCGGACCGGAGTCGGCGCTCGCGCTGGTCGGCGCGGCGCGCCGCCTGGGCCTGGTCGCCAAGGCACGCGACGTGCGTGGTGTGGACCGGGTGGTGATCCGCGATGGCGATTCGATTGCCGTACTGCTCACCCGCATGGGCGCCCACGACGCGCTCATGGTCTGGGAGGAGCGGCGGATGCGCAAGGAAGTCCGGGCCACGGCGAACCGCCTGGCCAACTTCGACGACGCCAACCTGCGCCGCTCGGCCCAGGCGGCCGTTGCCGCCGGAGCCCGGGTGGAGCGTGCCCTGGAAATCCTCGGCGACGATGTTCCCGAGCACCTGAAATACGCCGGGGCGTTGCGCGTGGCCCACAAGCAGGCCTCGCTGGACGAGCTCGGTCGCATCGCCGACCCGGCCATGACCAAGGATGCGATTGCCGGCCGGATCCGTCGTTTGCTCGCCATGGCCGATAAACGCGCTGGTGAACTTGGCATCCCAGGCACCGAGGCGAGCGTTACCGCGGATATGCTGGATAACTGATCCACGTCCGGCATCGAACAGGCTTCCGTGCTGTTGGCGCGGATCTGTAGTACACCAGTAGAAGCGCCCCCAACGGCGCATGACGAAAGAGGATAACGATGGCTGTTTATACCCTTCCGGAGCTGCAGTACGATTACGCGGCCCTGGAACCGAATATTTCGGCGCGGATCATGGAGCTGCACCATTCCAAGCACCATGCGGCGTATGTGGCCGGGGCGAATGCTGCTCTGGAGCAGTTGGCTGAGGCGCGGGCCAAGGGTGAGTTCGGGAATGTTCCGAAGTTGTCCAAGGATTTGGCGTTCCATCTGGGTGGTCATACTAACCACTCGATTTTCTGGTCGAATTTGTCGCCTGAGGGTGGGGATAAGCCGGTGGGTGAGTTGGCTGCGGCGATTGATGATGCGTTTGGTTCGTTTGATGCGTTCCGTGCGCATTTCACGGCCGCGGCGATGAGCCTGCAGGGTTCGGGGTGGGCGTTGTTGGCGTTTGAGGGGTTGGGTGGCCAGTTGGTCATTGAGCAGCTGTATGACCAGCAGGGCAATGTGCCGGTGGCGAGTACCCCGTTGTTGATGTTGGACATGTGGGAGCATGCGTTCTATTTGGACTATGTGAATGTGAAGGCCGATTACGTGAAGGCTTTTTGGAACATCGTGAATTGGGCTGATGTGTCGGCTCGTTTCGAGGCGGCGCGTGCCGGTGCGCGGTCGTTGGTTGTTCCGGGTAGGTAACACCAGCCCGACGACAAAGGGGCGCGACCCCGGATCCATGGCGGATCCGGGGTCGCGCCCCTTTGCCATCTGCCCGCAGGCGGCCGTCAGGGTAAGTTTTCTCACGTTTGGGCGGTGAATGAAGTAGTATGACAACAAGGTGTTTCGCAGATCCGGTCCGGGTTTTTCCGTGATGGGAGACCGCTTAACCCCGTCGGCTTAATGCCGACGACACAACGGAGTGTCCAATTTTCCTCGCCACTCCGTTCAGCACCTGCCTCACCGCGGGGCTCCCTTCGGGTGGTAACAAATCCCCGTCAAGGAGAAAATTCAAGTGACTACCCGTGTTGGCATCAACGGCTTCGGACGCATCGGACGCAACTACCTACGCGCAGCCCTGGCACACAAGGCAGACATCCAGATCGTCGCCGTCAATGACCTCGGCTCCATCAATGACCTCGCCATGCTGGTCAAGTACGATTCGGTGCTCGGACGCCTGGAGTCGGAGGTGAGCGTCGACGGCGCGTACATCGTCGTGGGCGACCAGCGCATCAAGGTGCTCTCACAGAAGGACCCGGCCATGCTGGGCTGGGGCGAGCTGAAAGTCGACATCGTCATCGAATCCACCGGCCTGTTCACGAAGGCAGCCGAGGCTGAGAAGCACCTCCAGGCCGGCGCCAAGAAGGTCATCATCTCAGCCCCTGCCTCCAAGGAGGACATCACCATCGTGATGGGCGTGAACCACGAGAAGTACGATGCCGCCAAGCACCACATTATTTCCAATGCCTCCTGCACTACCAATTGCCTCGGCCCGGTTGCCAAGGTCCTGAACGACCAGTTCGGCATCGTCGACGGGCTGATGACCACCATCCACGCCTACACCGCGGACCAGCATCTGCAGGATTCCCCGCACAAAAAAGATCCGCGCCGTGCCCGCGCGGCCGCGCTGAACATGATCCCCACCTCCACCGGAGCCGCGAAGGCCATCGGACTGGTGCTGCCCGAGCTCAAGGGCAAACTCAACGGCTACGCGATGCGCGTGCCGGTTCCCACGGGTTCCGCCACCGACCTCACCGTGAATCTGGCCCGAGAAGCCAGCGTCGAGGAAATCAACGCAGCCTTCGCCAAGGCCGCCGCGGAGGGGCCGCTGGCACCGTACCTGAAGTACTCCGAGGATCCGCTGGTGTCCACCGACATCGTCACCGACCCGCACTCGGCGATCTTCGACGCCGGGCTCACCACCGTCATCGGTACCACGGCCAAGGTCGTCGCCTGGTATGACAACGAGTGGGGCTACTCCTCTCGGCTCGTTGACCTGACCGAATACGTCGGTTCGCAACTCGGTTCATAACGGCGCATCCGATAGCCTAGAGACTATGACTTCCCAGACTCTTGACGATTTGATCGCCGACGGTGTCCGCGGGCGGCACGTTCTGGTCCGCAGCGACCTGAACGTGCCGCTGGACGGCACTGTCGTCACCGACGATGGACGCGTGCGTGCCTCCCTTCCGGTGGTGCAGAAGCTGGTCGAGGCCGGTGCCCGCGTCATCGTAATGGCCCATCTCGGCCGTCCCAACGGCGCCCCCGAGGCCAAGTACTCGATCCGCCCCGCCGCGGACGTGCTGCGCACCCTCAGCGGGCTGCCCGTGGTGGTTGCAGGGGACGTGGTGGGCGAATCGGCCCACGCGTTGGCGGCCGCTCTGGGCGACGGCGAGGTGCTCATCCTGGAGAACGTGCGCTTTGACGCCCGCGAAACCTCCAAGGCCGCCACCGAGCGCGCCGAACTGGCCGCCGAGCTGAAGTCCCTGACCGGGGACAACGGCGCCTACGTGAACGATGCCTTCGGTGCGGTTCACCGCCGCCATGCCTCGGTCTATGACATCGCGGCCCTGCTGCCGGCCTACCAGGGCGACCTGGTAGCCACTGAGGTGCGCGTGCTCAAGACGCTCACCGACGCGCCCAAGCGCCCCTATGTGGTGGTGCTGGGTGGTTCCAAGGTCTCGGACAAGCTCGCCGTGATCGAGAACCTGCTCGGCCGCGCCGACCACCTGCTGATTGGCGGCGGCATGGCCTTCACCTTCCTCAAGGCCCAGGGCCACGGGGTCGGTGCGAGCCTGCTCGAGGAAGACCAGCTGGAAACCTGCCGCGGGTACCTTACCCGTGCCAAGGAAGAGGGCTGCGACATCGTGCTGCCCACCGACTTCGTCGTCGCCGAGCGCTTCGGTGCGGATGCCGCGCACGAGGTGCTGGCCGCCGAGAACCTCGAGGGCGGGAGCTTCGGCGCGACCGGGCTCGGCCTGGACATCGGCCCGGTCTCCGGTGACAATTTTGCCAGCTACATCCGCAGCGCCAACACGGTGTTCTGGAATGGCCCGATGGGTGTCTTTGAAATGGAGGCGTTCTCCGGCGGCACCCGTGCCGTGGCTGGCGCGCTGGCTGAATCCGAGGCATTCTCGGTGGTCGGCGGCGGCGATTCGGCCGCGGCCGTCCGCACGCTGGGCTTCCATGACGACGATTTCGGCCATATCTCCACCGGCGGCGGTGCCAGCCTCGAATACCTCGAGGGCAAGGAACTGCCCGGCCTCACAGCACTTGAAGGAGTAGCCAAGTGACCACCTCCACCAACGGCAAGTTCGACCGGACGCCGCTGATCGCGGGCAACTGGAAGATGAACATGGACCACGTCCAGGGCATCACGCTGCTGCAGAAGCTCGCGTGGACGCTGGCCGACGCCAACCACGACTTCGACCGGGTCGAAGTTGCGGTCTTCCCGCCGTTCACCGACCTGCGCGGCGTGCAGACGCTGGTGGCCGGAGACGACTTGCCCGTCGTCTACGGGGCACAGGACCTGTCCCCGCACGACTCGGGCGCCTACACCGGCGACATCTCGGGACAGTTCCTTTCCCGGCTCGGCTGCCGCTACGTGCTGGTCGGCCACAGTGAACGCCGCGCCATCCACGGCGAGAGCGACGCGCTGCTGGCCACCAAGGTCGCAGCTGCGCTGCGCCACTGCCTGGTGCCGGTGTTGTGCGTGGGCGAGGCGCTGGAGATTCGCCAGGCGGGCAGCCACGTCGAGCACACGCTGGAGCAGCTGCGTGGTTCGCTGGCCGGTGTCACGGCCGAGCAGGCGGCTTCGCTGGTCATCGCGTACGAACCGGTCTGGGCCATCGGCACGGGCGAGGTTGCCGGGCCCGCCGACGCGCAGGAAATGTGTGCGGCGATCCGCAACGAGCTCTCCGAACTCTACGATACTGCCACCGCTGCGAGGACCCGGCTGCTTTATGGCGGTTCCGTTAAAGCGTCAAATGCCGCGCAAATCCTGCGGGAACGCGACGTCGACGGCGTGTTGGTCGGTGGCGCGAGCTTGGACGTTGCCGAATTTGCTAATATTGTAAGGTTCGAGCACCATCTGGTGACGGATACTCCGGCGTAAGGCACGCCAGCTGATTGAAGGGCCGTTGTGGAAACCATCAAGATCGTTTTGCAGATCCTCCTGGGGCTGACCAGCTTGTTGCTGACGCTTCTCATCCTTTTGCACAAGGGTCGCGGCGGTGGCATGTCCGACATGTTCGGCGGCGGCATGTCCTCCAGTTTGGGCTCCTCGGGCGTTGCCGAGCGCAACCTGAACCGGATCACCATCATTTTGGGCCTGGTCTGGGCCGCGGTGATCATCGGACTGGGTCTGGTCATGCGTTTCGGAGCCGAGGCCTAGCCTCCGGACGTCCGGGTCAAGCGACCCGCAGATAGAAGTGGAAGAGGGACGGCACCCGGTGCCGTCCCTCTTCGCATGAGACCCTCCTGGCGGAAACCTATCCCGGGCAGTTAGCCGGGACCGGATGCGCCTCGGTCCGGTTTCCTGCCGGGCGAACCCGCGGGGCAGGGGGCACAAAGACAAAGGCCAGCCCGATTCCCCTTGGTGGGAAAATCGGACAGGCTGCGGTGCACGTCGCCGCGAACCTTAGATCAGTGCCGCGGCATCCCGTGCCACCAGCCACAGCGTGGCACGGGTGCCCCGGGCACCGGCCGCGGGGACGCGTTCCGGTGCGGCCCCGGAACCCAGCGCCACACCGACGGCGGGGGCCTTTTCCGGGCCGGATACCAGCAACCAGACCTGCCGGGCCGTATTGATGGTGGGGAACGTCAGTGAGACGCGCAGCGGCGGCGGTTTGGGCGAATCGCGCACCCCAATCACCGCGGCGTCGTGCACGCTCGCGCCGGCATGGTCCGGGAATAGCGAGGCGATGTGCGAATCCGGGCCCATGCCCAGCAGTAGCACGTCGATCACCGGGAGCGCGGCGGGGCCGGCCGCCGTGGGCACGGAAACAGTGCTGCCGGAGGTAGCGGCCTCGGCTGCCAGCTGTGCGACGTAGTCGGCCGCTGCGAGTTCCGGGGTCGCGAAGGCGTCTGAGCTGCCCATGGGATGCACCCGGCCGCGGTCCAGGCCCATGGTGTCGAGCGCCGTGAGCAGCACCTCGGCCTGCACAGCGTTGCGGTCGGTGCTGCCGTCCTGCACGAAGCGCTCGTCGCCCCACCAGATATTGACCCGCGACCAGTCCACGGCGCCCAGTGCAGGTGCCGCGGCCAGGGCGGCCAGCGTGCCGATGCCCAAGGTGCCGCCCGTGAGCACCAGGGTGCCTTCCCCGCGTTCTGCCTGCGCATCCTGCAGCGTGGTGATGATCCGGGCAGCGGCGGCCGCCGCCACGGTGGCTGCGTCGCGGTGCACCAGCACCCGTCGATTAGCGTTCACTGGGGCGGATGCTCCTTAGGTTGGTGTGCTTGAGGCCCTCGCGCATGACCTCGCCGAAGACCTCGTCCGGATCCAGCCGGCGCATCTCCTCGGCGAGGCAGTCGGCGACGGCGCGCTGCGGCAGCGAGATCCGCTGCACCGCCTGCCCGGGCTGGTAGAGCTCGGCCACCTCTCCGGGCGGGCGCGAGAGCTCCACGTCGCCATCGGCGCGCGTGAAGCGCACCGAGCGCAGCCCGCTCCCGTCGGGGGCCGAGGCGATAGTGACCGGCTGGTCCAGGCACAGGGTCAGCCAGGCCGCCAGAAGCACCGTGCTGGGGGAGTCCGGGGCACCGGTGACGGTGACCGCGGTGACCTCCGCGGGGTCCAGCTGGTCGAAGACCGATGCCAGCTGCCCGCGCCACAGCGTCAGCCGGGTCCAGGCCAGGTCGGTATCGCCAGGTGCGTGGTGTGCCGCGATGCGGAACAGCGCCTTGCGCGGGTCCGCCTCGGCGGCCGAATCGGTGATCCGGCGGTGCGCGATCCGGCCCAGCGGCGTCGTCGAGGGGCTCTTGGGCACCCCGTGCGGCCACCAGGCGACGATCGGCGCGTCGGGCAGCAGCAGGGCGGCGATCATCGATTCGTCGGCCACGTTCCCGGGTCCGGAGAGATGCATCACGATGACCTCGGAGGCCCCGGCGTCGCCGCCGACGCGGATCTGCGCGTTCAGCTTCGTGGGCCCGGTGCGCCGACCCTCGACGACGACCAGGATCCGGCAGGGGTGCTCGCGGCTGGCCAGGTTGGCCGCCGCGATGGCGTCTTCCTCGAAGCCGGCGCGGGTGATGACCACCAGTGTGAGCACCCGCGAGAGCGCTACGACGCCGCCGGATTGGCGGATGCGCAGCAGCTCCTTGGAGATCTTGGAGGTGGTGGTGTCCTTCAGGTCAACGATCATGGCCGACGCCACGTCCTTCCGTCGCGCTCGAGCAGTTCGTCCGCCGAGGCAGGGCCCCAGCTGCCCGGGGCATAGGGTTCGGGCTGTTCGGGCAGCGAGGCCCAGTACTCCTCGAAGGGATCGAGGATCTTCCATGAGAGCTCGACCTCCTCGTGTCGCGGGAAGAGCGGCGGCTCGCCCAGCAGCACGTCGAGGATCAACCGCTCGTATGCCTCGGGGCTCGACTCGGTGAACGCGTGGCCGTAGCCGAAGTCCATGGTCACGTCGCGCACCTCCATCTGCGTGCCGGGGACCTTGGACCCGAAGCGGATGGTCGCGCCCTCGTCGGGCTGCACCCGGATCACGATGGCGTTCTGGCCGAATTCGTCGTCCTCGTGGTCGCGGAAGAGCAGGTTGGGCGCGCGCTTGAACACCACGGCGATCTCGGTGACGCGGCGGCCCAGGCGCTTGCCGGCGCGCAGGTAGAACGGGACACCGGCCCAGCGCCGGGTGTTGATGTCGACGCGGATCGCCGCGTAGGTCTCGGTCTTGGAAGCGGGGTTGAACCCCTCCTCGTCGAGGAAGCCGGTGACCTGCTCACCGCCCTGCCACCCCGAGGCGTACTGGCCGCGGGCCGAGTGCCGGGACAGGTCCGCCGGGAGCTTCACCGCCGCCAGGACCTTCTCCTTCTCGGCGCGCAGGTGCTCGGCGTCGAAGCTGATCGGCTCCTCCATGGCGGTGAGCGCGAGCAGCTGCAGCAAGTGGTTCTGGATGACGTCGCGGGCGGCTCCCACGCCGTCGTAGTAGCCGGCCCGGCCACCGATGCCGATGTCCTCGGCCATGGTGATTTGCACGTGGTCGACGTGGTTGGAGTTCCACAGCGGTTCGAAGAGCTGGTTGGCGAAGCGCAGCGCCAGCAGGTTCTGCACCGTCTCCTTGCCCAGATAGTGGTCGATGCGGAAGACGGCGTCGGGCGGGAAGACCGATTCGACGATGGCGTTCAGCTCACGCGCGCTGGTCAGGTCGTGGCCGAAGGGCTTTTCGATGACGACGCGGGCCCAGCCGGCCTCCTCGCGCTCGTCGCGGGCCAGCCCGTGCTTGGAGAGCTGCTCGCAGACCTGCTCGAACGAGTTCGGCGGGATGGAGAGGTAGAACGCATGGTTCCCGCGGGTGCCGCGGGTGGTTTCCAGCTCGGCGAGGGTGTCGCGGAGCTGGATGAAGGCGTCGTCGTCGTCGAACCCGCCGGTGATGAAGCGGAAGCCGCTGGCCAGCTGTTCCCAGACCGTCTCGTTGAACGGCGTGCGGGCATTTGCCTCGACCCAGCCGCGTGCCTCGGCGGCGAAGTCCTCATTGGACCAGCCGCGGCGGCCGAACCCGACCACGGCGAAGTTCGGTGGAAGCAGGCCGCGGTTGGCCAGGTCGTAGACGGCCGGCATGAGCTTCTTGCGGGCCAGGTCGCCGGTGATGCCGAAGAACACCAGGGCCGATGGCCCGGCGATGCGGTTCAGCCTGCGGTCGCGGCGGTCTCGCAGGGGATTGCGGGGCGTGGTTTTGCCGCGCTGGGGGAAATGGTTGGTGTCGACCATGAAAGCCTTCAGGGTTCCTTCGGTGCCGGTTTGGGTGGAGATCTTTGCTGCTGGGGTGGTATCGGGGCGACGCAGGTGGGCCGGCCGGCCCCGGAACGTGCAACGGCGCGTTCCGGGGCCGGCCTCGAGCGCCTGCTTGCTATTTCCGGTTGCTCGTCAGGCGGGCGGCCACCACGGCCAATTGTGCCATTCCGGCATCGCGGTCAGTGAGGTGCAGGCGCAGCACGGGGCGGCCGAGGTCTGCCAGCACCTGTGCGTCGCCGGTGGCCTGGGCCGAAATCAGCTCACCGAAGGTGAATGGAATCCCGGGGATCGAGAGGTCAAGCGCTGACTCCGCCGTGATCTGCAGGAACGCGCCGACCTTCGGCCCGCCCTTGTGGAACTGGCCGGTGGAGTGCAAGAAGCGTGGTCCCCAGCCGAAGGTCGCGGGGCGCCGTGCCGCTTCTGCCAGCAGCGCCCGGACCGAGCCCAGCGGGCTTTCGGCCATCCGGTCCAGATACGCCTGCACGCTGAGGTAGCCGCGCGGTTCCAGCGTTTCCAGCAGTGCAGCCAGGGCACCCTCCAGGTCTCCGACGCCATCGAGCAGGCCGTCGGTGGCCCGGATTTCGACGGCGCCATCGGTCAGCATGGCAGGAACCGCCGCGGGTGTGGCATCGAGCAGGCCGCGGGTGGCGGTCTTGGCCGACTCCACGTCGGGCTGGTCGAACGGGTTGATGCCCAGCAGCCGGCTGGCGACGACGGTGGCATATTCCCAGAGCAGCATCTGGCTGCCCAGGGAACCGGAAACGATGACCTGATCGCGGTTTTCGAAGACCTGCTCGTCGTCCAGGTCGGCCGTGTCGGCGACCAGGCGCACCAGCAGCATGTCCGAGGCGTCCCAGTCGTTCTGCCCGGAGCAGGCCGCGAGTTCCGGGTCGTTGTTTTCCACCACGACGGGCAACAGGCCGGTGCCGGACTTGCCGGTGGATTCGGCGATGAGCTGTTCAGCCCAGTCGGCGAACCCGACGATGCCGGAGCCCTCGTCGCTGAACACGATCTTGTCGCGCAGCGGCACGGTGCCGGCCAAGGCGGCGCCCAGGGCCAGTCCGATGTTGTCCGTGTCGTCGTCGGCGAGGAATTCGGCAGCCTCCTCGGCCTCCTCAAGCAGGGACTCGATGTCCACGCCCGCCAGGCCCGAGGGAACCAGACCGAACGCGGTCAGCGCGGAATAGCGCCCGCCGACCTTCGGATTCGCATGGAAAATCGCACGGTATCCGGCGGCTTGCGAGGCAAGGTCCAGGGGGGAGTCCGGGTCGGTGATCACGATGATGCGTTGCTTCGCGTCGACCCCGGCATCGCCGAAGGCCTGCTCGAAGACCCGGCGCTGCGAATCGGTTTCCACGGTCGAACCGGACTTGGAGGCAACGACCAGCACGCTGGTGGCCAGCCGGTCGGTCAGCGCGTTGGCCACCATGTCCGGGTCGGTGGAATCCAGGACGACGAGTTCGACGTCGTAGGTGGCGGTGATGACCTCGGGGGCAAGGGAAGAGCCGCCCATGCCGGCGAGCACAATCCGGTTGATGCCCTCGGCACGCAGTTCGGCACGCAGTGCTGCGATCGGCGCGAGCAGCGCGCGGGAGGTTTCCGCCAGGTCGACCCAGTCCAGCCGGACGGAGGCCTCTGCCTCGGCGTCCGGACCCCACAGCGTGAGGTCCTTGGCGGCGATTCGGGATGCCACGCGGGCGGCCGCCAGGGCGCCGACATGCGTTTCAACGGCCAGCTGTGCCGCGCCGGTGGCGATGAAACCGAGCGAGCTCACTTGGAGGTGCTTTCGGCCAGGGCTGCCTTCACGTCGTCGATGACTTCGATCCAGGACGCATCGAACTTCGCCAGGCCCTCGACCTCCAACTGCTCCACTACCTGGTGGTAATCGATGCCCAACCCGGCCAGGTCATCGAGCACCGCATTGGATTCGGCGTAACTGCCGCTGACGGTGTCCCCGGTGACCTGCCCGTGGTCCGCCAGGGCATCCAGGGTCTTCTCCGGCATGGTGTTCACCACGTGCGCGGCGACCAAGCCGGTCACATACAGGGTGTCCGGGTAGGCCGGGTCCTTCACCCCGGTGGAGGCCCACAGTGGGCGTTGGACCTGCGCGCCGGCGGCCGCCAGCAGCTTGAAGCGCTCCGATCCGGTGGTTTCCTCGAAGATCTGGTAGGCCAGGCGGGCGTTGGCCAGTCCGGCCTTGCCGCGCAGTCCCAGCGCCGCATCGGAGCCCAGGGCGTTGAGCCTGCCATCGATTTCGCTGTCCACGCGCGAGACGAAGAACGAGGCGACCGAGGAGATGGTGGACAAGTCGTGTCCGTTGGCCAGGGCCCCCTCCATGCCGGTGAGCCAGGCATTGATGACGGCGCGGTAGCGGGCCAGGGAGAAGATCAGGGTGACGTTTACGCCGATGCCGGCGGCCAGGGTGGCCGAGATCGCTTCCAGGCCCTCCACGGTGGCGGGGATCTTGATCAGGACGTTGGCTCGGTCCACCTTGGCGTGCAGCTTCGCCGCCTCGGCGATGGTGCCTGCGGTGTCGCGGGCCAGGCGCGGGTCGACCTCGATGGACACGCGGCCGTCGATACCGTCGGAGGCGGCGTGCACCGGTGCGAAGAGGTCGCACGCGTTGGCGACGTCGGTGGTGGTGATCTCGAAGATCGCCGCTTCGGCGTCGGCTCCGGCGGCTGCCAGCTCGGCGACCTGTTCGGCGTAGGAGGCACCATCCTGCAGGGCGGCGGCGAAGATCGAGGGGTTGGTCGTCACCCCGACGACATTCTTTTCCGCGATGAGCGCCGCCAGTGACCCGGAGGTCAGGCGTTCGCGCGAGAGGTCATCGAGCCAGATGGAAACACCGGCAGTGGAAAGTGCCTGGGTGTTGGGGTTGCTCATGAGGTGAGTCCTTCCGTGGTACGTCAGGGTGCTGGAGTGAGGGGGGTGCTGAAATCGGTGTGCTGAAACCATGGGCGGGCTGCTGCCCGGTATCCGGCGGCGGACCGCCGCCGGATACCGGGCAGGTACCCCGGCTAGCTGCCTGTGGCGGCGAGCGAGGTGCGGGCGGCCGCGGTGACAGCTTCCGTGGTGATCCCGAACTCGGTGTACAGGCGCTGGTAGTCCGCCGAGGCGCCGAAGTGGTCCAGCGAGATGATCCGGCCGGCGTCGCCGACCAGTTCGCGCCAGCCCTGGGCCACGCCGGCTTCCACCGAAACGCGTGCCTTGACCGCGGCCGGCAGCACCGATTCGCGGTAGGCGGCATCCTGGGCGTTGAACCACTCGAGGCACGGGATGGACACCACGCGGGCGCCGATGCTCTCGGCCGCCAGCGCCGCGCGGGCGCCGATCGCCAGCTGGACCTCGGAGCCGGTGGCCAGCAGCAGCACCTGCGGGGCGACGAGGGCCCCGTCGATGACGGCGTCGGCCAGGACGTACGCGCCGCGGGCCACACCCGAGGCATCGCCGAAGCCGAGCTCCTGCCGGTCGTAGACCGGCAGGTTCTGCCGCGAGAGCACGAGTCCGGCCGGGGTGGAGGTGTTCTCCAAGATGGTCTTCCAGCTCCAGGCAACCTCGTTCGCGTCCGCCGGGCGGACCACGTCGAAGTTCGGGATGGCGCGCAGCGAGGCGAGCTGTTCCACCGGCTGGTGCGTCGGGCCGTCCTCGCCCAGGCCGATCGAGTCGTGCGTCCAGATGTAGATCGAGGGCACGCCCATCAGCGCGGAGAGGCGGATGGCCGGGCGCTGGTAGTCGGAGAAGATCAGGAACGTGCCGGAGTAGGCGCGGGTCTTGGAGGCGAGTACGATGCCGTTGACGATTGAGGCCGCCGCGTGCTCGCGGATGCCGAAGTGCAGCACCCGACCGTACGGGTTCCCGGACCAGGTGGTGGTCTGGGCGGAGGAAGGAATGAAGGACGGTGCGCCCTCGATCGTGGTGTTGTTCGAGCCGGCCAGGTCCGCGGATCCGCCCCAGAGCTCGGGCAGTACGCCGGCGATGGCGTTGATGACCTTGCCGGAAGCCGCACGGGTGGCCAGGTCCTTGCCCGGTGCGAAGACCGGCAGGTTCTCCTCCCAGCGCGCCGGCAGGGTGCCGGCCTCGATGCGCTCCAACAGTGCGGCGTTATCCGGGTGGGCAGCGGTCCAGGCGTCGAAGCCGGTCTGCCAAGCGGCGTGAGTGGCGGCGCCGCGGGCGGCGACCTGCCGGGCATGGGCCAGCACCTCGTCCTGGATCACGAAGTCCTGTGCCGGGTCGAAGCCGAGCACCTCCTTGAGCGCCGCGACCTCTTCGGTGCCGAGCTTGGAGCCGTGGATGCCGCCGGTGTTCTGCTTCTTCGGGGACGGGAAGCCGATGATGGTGCGCAGCGAGATGATCGAGGGGCGGTTGGTCTCGGCCTTGGCCGCGATCAGCGCGTCGTTCAGTTCGGCCATGTCCTCGACGTAGGAACCGGTCTTGGTCCAGTCCACGCGGGCCGTGTGCCAGCCGTAGGCGGCGTAGCGCCCCAGGACGTCCTCGGTGAACGCCACGTCGGTGTCGTCCTCGATGGAGATGTGGTTCTCGTCGTACACCACGACGAGGTTGCCCAGCTGCTGGTGTCCGGCCAGCGAGGAGGCCTCGGAGGTGACGCCTTCCTGCAGGTCCCCGTCGGAGGCGATGACCCAGATGGTGTGGTCGAACGGCGAGGTGCCGGCCGGGGCGTCGGGATCCATGAGCCCGCGCATGCGGCGTTGGGCGTAGGCGAAGCCGACGGCCGAGGCCAGGCCCTGGCCCAGCGGGCCGGTGGTGATCTCCACGCCGGCGGTGTGGCCGTGTTCGGGGTGGCCCGGGGTCTTGGCGCCCCAGGTGCGCAGCTCCTTCAGGTCATCGAGTTCCAGGCCGTAGCCGCACAGGAAGAGCTGTAGGTACAGGGTCAGTGAGGTGTGTCCGGGGGACAGGACGAAGCGGTCCCGGCCGATCCACTCGGGATGTGCCGGGTCGTGGCGGATATGCTGTTGGAAGAGCAGATACGCGGCCGGTGCCAGGGACATGGCGGTACCGGGGTGTCCGCTACCGACCTTCTCGACCGCATCTGCGGCCAGGACGCGGGCGGTGTCGACCGCCCGGCGGTCCAACTCGGTCCACGTCAATTCCTGAACTTCTGATACTGGCGCCACGTTGTGGTCCCTCTCTGTGGTCTGGACAGCTATGCACATCCGGAGATTTCCACGCCGGATGGAAGACGCCGCTCACCCGACCCAAGCACGTGCTGGGTGGCAGGGCGGCGGCGCACCCTTCCAGCCTAGCGCGGACGGCCACCAGAAAGCCCGTTTATGGCGACAAAACACTGGACATGAGGCAACAATCGGGGAACGCGCTCTGGTGTGCGCGGCGCCACCCCAGTTCTACGTCCCGTAAAAGGGTATGATGGGCCTGTCTGTCTTAACCCCGAAGAACTGAGTGGCATGTCCGTGAAGACCGTTCCCGTTGATTCCTCCGTGGCGAATCGTGCGTCGCGCCAGCACGACGAGTCCGTTGGCGACTTCGTCTCGCGCAAGGCCAAGGCCTATTTGGCGCTGACCAAGCCGCGGGTGGTCGAGCTCCTGCTGGTCACGACGCTGCCGACCATGATTTTCGCGCAGCGCGGGTTCCCGCCGCTGCTGCTGGTGTTGGCGACCTTGGTCGGCGGAGCAATGGCGGCCGGCGCGTCGGGCTCCTTCAACTGCTACATCGACCGCGACATGGACAAGCTCATGAAGCGCACCAAGGGCCGCCCGCTGGTTACCGGCGACGTGACTCCGCGCGAGGCGCTGATCTTCTCCTGGACCCTGGCGATCGCCTCGCTGGTGGTGCTCTGGTTCGGAACCAACCCGCTGACCACTGCCCTGGGCCTGGCGGCGATCCTGTTCTATGTCGTGCTCTACACGCTGATCCTCAAGCGCCGTACAGCGCAGAATATCGTCTGGGGCGGCATTGCCGGCTGCATGCCGGTACTGATCGCCTGGGCCGCGGTGACCAACAAGGTCGAATGGCCCGCCATCATCCTGTTCCTGATCATCTTCCTCTGGACCCCACCGCACTACTGGCCGCTGTCGATGAAGTATGCGGACGACTACAACGCGGCAAAGGTGCCGATGCTCGGCGCCATCGCCAGCGCCAAGCGGGTCTCGGTACAGGTGGTGCTCTACGCCTGGGCGACGGTGGTCTGCTCGCTGCTGCTGGCCCCGATGGGCTACGCGGGCATCGTCTACACGGTGCTGGCGGGCGCCAGCGGCGCCTGGTTCGTCTACGAGTGCCATGTCTTGTACCGCGAGGCCCAGCACGAGCATGAGCCGGCGGACATGAACAAGAAGGCCATGAAGGTCTTCCACATCTCCATCACTTACCTCACGATCGTGTTCCTGGCCCTGGCCGTGGATCCGTTCGTCGGTGGCCCGCTCTTCGGCTGATCCGCCACAGGTCCGAAACGGCCCGCTCCGTTCCCTGCTGTCAGGGGGCATGGAGCGGGCCGTTTTGTCGTAATGGGAGGGCTGCCGGCAGGTGCGGCCGCGCGAGGGTGCGGCAGGGGGGTGAACAGTGCTCTGTTGTGTCAGGCGACGCCGGGGATGCTGCCCGGGGGCTGCGGGTTGCCGATCAGCTCGGGGTGCCAATAGGTGTTCCGGATCGGGCGGCGCAGCGGGTCGAGGGAGGTCGGCGGCAGTACATATGGCACGCCGTTGACCACTTTAATGCCGAAGGCGCCCAGATGGGCCACGTGGTGGTGCGAAACGCAGAGCATGGCGCCGTTATCCACCGATGTCACACCACCGTCGCGCCAGAACTCCACATGGTGGATCTCGCAGTGTTCCGGCGGCTCTGTGCATCCCGGGAACACGCAGCCACGGTCCCTGTGGGCGATGGCGACCCGTTGGTGGGTGGGGAATTTCCGCGTGGAGCGACCCAGGTCAAGTACGCGTCCGTTGGTGTCCAGCAACAAGGGGATGACTTCGGCATCGCAGGCCAGACGCCGGATCGTGGCCGGAGCGAGCTGTGCCCCGTGGGCGGTGCTTCCTGCGGCTTCGAGCTGCCCCAGCAGGCTGCGGTAGTCGATGCTGACGACGAGCTGGGTTCGGGGCCGTTTGGGCCCGGAGGCTCCGGTGCCGGAGAGTTCGCCGCGGCAGGCCGTGATCAGCAGTTCCAGGCGGCGCTGGGCCGTCGTCGAATCCCAGCCGCCGGTTGTCTGGCTTCCGTCCCCGATGCCACCGGGTCCGGTTGCGGCGCGGGGGTCCGTGGCCTCGATGCCGAACCAGGACGGGGGCGCAGGGGCCGCGGCGTCGGACCGGCTGCCAACGACGGATGCGGAAGCGCCACCGCTCCAGGTTGCCGGCACCCGGTTGGTTTTCAGCCGGGGGTTGTTGATCGTGTCGAAGCATGTGAGGAGCACTTCGGATTGGTCGGCGGTGCACAGCACCTTCCATTCGTCCAGCCCGCGCCTGGAGCTGACGAAGAACATGCCCTGGCGGGCATGCAGCTCCTCGGGGGACGGATCCAGGGCCGCTGCCTCGAGTCCGGCCTCCAATTGTTGCAGCACGGCGCGGGTCCCGCGGGAATCCTGAGTGCGCACTGATTCGGCAACGGCGCGTTCGAGGTCGGTGGCGATGACGGGGCCATCGGGCAGCCGGTCGCTGCTCAGGCGGAGCTCTGCGAGTTTCCGGGCAGCTGAGGTGAGATTCCCGGGATCGGCCTCGGCGGTGCCCAGCAGGCCGCCGAGCAACGGGAAGCGGGCCGGGCGCGGCAGGCCGTAGTCGTCCGTGCCGGGCAGCAGCAGCGCGGCGGAGGCAATCCGGTTGCCTGCCTCGGTGCGGGTGATGCACAGACGCCGGTGTAGGAATTCGGTGGCGTCGCGGAAGAGTGGTTTGCCGGCGCGCGGGGAATAGTCCTCGGAGGGCAGGTCCGTTGCGCCGGAGGCGAAGGCGCCGGATGGTTCCAGTGCCGCATCGATGGAGGTGAGGCGGGCGTCGTCGAGCTCATGGACCAGCGTGCGTTGTGCGGCGTGGGCGGCCAAGACCTGGCCGTGTCCGGTGATGCGATGGCCTCGCTCGACGAGTGCTACCAGCGCGGCTGCCCGGACCGGGGTGGTTTCGGACCCGATGAAGCCGTGGAACAGGGACGCACGGAAGTCATCGGCTGCGGCAAGCTGCCGTAGCGGGTCTGATGTGGCCGAAAGGGCCAGCATCAGTGTGGTGACATTCGGATCCGTGTTCATGGAACCCAGCATGAGCGGACCTCCGGTGCCGTGGTGGGGTACGGCGCAGGGATGTGGAAAAGCCGCGCCCGACGGGCGCGGCTTTCGCGGTGTTTGCTAGGCCGGGAACCTACCGGTGGAGCGGTCCCAGACGTTGAATGCCGCCGCGACGAGAAGCGCGGAGCAGAGCATGTGGGCCAGAACCAGCCCGATGGGAAGCCCGGTGAAGTGCTGGGTGTAGCCGATGGCCCCCTGCAGCAGCACCACGCCGGCCAGCAGCCAGAGTCCGGTCCGCAGTTCCTTCGGCGCACCTTTCGTTATCGCATAGGCGAGGGCGAACACGGTGGCGGCGACCAGCAGGTACACCGGGACGACGTGGACCCGGGTGACGAGGTAGGCATCGAAATCATGGCGCGGGGCCGGTAGGCCGTCGTTGCTGTTGGCGCCGGCGTGCGGGCCGGTGCCGGTGACGATAGTGCCCAGGATGACGGATGCAGATGCGGTGGCCATGATCAGCCAGCCGAGCGCGGACTGCGTCGGGGTGACCGGCAGGGCAGCGGGTGTGGTGCCCCCGCGCAGCAGCATTCCGGTGCGGTTGACCAGCAGTGCGGCGGCCGCCACCAGGGCGGCGGAGGCCAGGAAGTGCAGCGAGACCACCCATGGGTTCAGCCGGGTCCAGACGGTGATGCCACCGATGATCGCCTGGATAGGGATCACGCCGAGCAGCACGATGGAGAGCCGGAACGGGACCGGGTGCTTGCGGCGCATGTTCCACAGCGAAGCGATCATGGCGATGGCGATGACCACCAGCACGAAGGTCAGCATGCGGTTTCCGAACTCGATCAGGCCGTGGATGCCGCTGGCCGGGACCGGGGTCATCGACCCGGGCACGCAATTGGGCCACTGCGAACAGCCGAGGCCGGACTTGGTCAGGCGGACGGCGCCGCCGGTGACGATGATGCCGATCTGCGATGCCAGCGAGGCGATGGCAAGGCGGTGCACTGTCGGTGTCACGCTGGTGGGCAGTTTTTCGGCCCAGGTGGCGATCCGGGAGGTAGTGGTGCTCATGTGTTCAGCTCCAGTTGTTTCAGTTCCACTTGAAGTAGCGGGTGGCGGCCAGGCCGGCGAGAACCGTCCAGACAGCGAGGATGAGGAGGGACGGGCCGGAGGCGGAGCCGTCGATCAGCGCGGAGCGCAGGCCGTCGCCGAGTGCAGCCGACGGCAGCAGTTCGATGACCGGGCGGATGAAGGCCGGGGAGCTTGCCGCGGGGAAGAGGACGCCGCCGATGCCGGCGAGCAGTACCCAGGCGAGGTTGGTGATGGCCAGCGTGGCCTCGGGGCGCACGGTGCCGGCGATCAGCAGGCCCAGCGCGGTGAACGCCGCGGCGCCGAGGACCAGCAGCACGGCCGCCAAAGGCAGCCCGCCCGGCGCCGGGGTCCAGCCCAGCAGAAGCGCCGTCGAACAAATCACGACGACCTGGATGGCAAGTACGCTCAGCACGGCGATGACCTTGCCGTAGATCAGTCCGGCCCGGCCCAGCGGCGTGGTGGACAGGAAGCGCAGCACGCCGTAGCGGCGGTCGAACCCGGTGGCGATGCCCTGGCCGGTGAACGCGGTGGAAACCACGCACAGGGTGAGCACGCCGGGGGTTGCCGCGTTGATCGCCGTGGTTTCCACCCCGTCGAGCAGGTTGGTGAACGTCAGGCCGAACAGCGCCATCAGCGGCAGCACGATGGCAATGACTAGCTGCTCGCCGTTGGAGAGCATGGCCCGGGTCTCGTAGCGGCCCTGGCACAGGATGCGCTGGGCCTGGGACGCCGCGTTGCCGGGGCGCTGGGTGGACGGCTGGGTCATTTCTGGCCTCCGGAGGCGATTTCCAGGAAGACGTCTTCCAGGGAGCGCGGCTGCATGGACAGGGCGGTGGGGAAGACCCCGTCGGCGCGCCACCACTCGGTGAGCGCCGCCAGGTCCTCGGGGCCCGATACCCCGTCCACGCGGTAGTTGCCGGGGCTCGGTTCGCCCAGTGAAAGGTGCGCGGGCAATCCGGGGGAGCATAGTCCTGCCGAGGCGGTGAATTCCAGCGCGCGGACCTCGGCGCCCTCGGCGGCGCGGGCCGTCAGCTCGGCGACGGAGCCCTCGGCGACGTTTCTTCCCTTGTCGATGATGTAGACATAGTCGGAGAGCTTCTGCGCGTCCTCCATCAGGTGCGTGGTCAGCACAATGCACAGCCCGGCGGTGCGCAGCTCGAGGATCAGGTCGAAGACCGCGGAGCGTGATTGCGGGTCAAGCCCCGCGCTTGGCTCGTCCAGGAACACCACCTCGGGGTTTCCGGCCAGGGCCGCTGCCAGTGCCACGCGCTGCTTCTGGCCACCGGAGAGCCGCCGGATGTTGGTGGTGGAGAATTCGTTGATGCCCAGACGCTCGATCAGTGCATCGATGTCGGCCGGGGCGGCGAACATCGAAGCGACGTGGCGCAACAGCTGGATTGGGCGGATCGAGGGCGGCAGTCCGCCGTCCTGGAGCATCACCCCGACCCGGGAGCGCAGGACCGCGGAGGCGTTGAGCGGGTTCTCACCGAGCAGTCTGACGGTGCCGCCATCGGGCTTGAGCAGGCCCTGGGCGCAGGCCAGCGTGGTCGACTTGCCGGCGCCGTTGGAGCCGAGCAGCGTGGTGATGGAACCCGCATGGGCACGCAGGCTGACGCCGTTCAGTACGCGCAGCATGCGTCCGTCCAGGGCGGGGACGGGGCCGAAGTCTTTGAGCAGGTCCTCGATGAGGAGGCTCGGAGGCACAGTGGACACCCGGCCATTCTACCGGCGGTCGAACACGGGCTGGACCATGGGGGCGGGGCCGGGCGGCTCACGGGGTGGGCATTGCCACACGGGGAGCGTGGAAAGTAAGTGGCACCTTACTGGAATTTCCCATCCTATTAGCGCATGATTATGTAGTGTATTCATCACATGAACCCGATCCGGCTGTCGTCACGCCGGCGCAGACCGCTCCGGCAGGCCCGGAGGGCGAGGAGCGCACGCGCGATCGTGTCCTCTTCGCGGTGCTCGAGGACGGTCCGGTCAGCGCTGCCGAGCTCGGCGACCGGCTGGGATTCACCCCCGCCGCCGTCCGCCGCCACCTTGACGCGCTTAGCCGCGAGGGCCTGGTCGAGGTCAAGCTCGTCGCGAACCAAGCCACCGGCGCGGGTCGTCCGGCTCGCCGCTACGTGCTCAGCCACCGTGGCCAGTCCAAGATGGGCAACGACTATCTGGACATCGCCACCGAGGCGCTGAGCGAACTGGGCCGTGCCGCCGGGGAGAAGGCGGTCGAGGCCTTCGCAGCCCGCCGCTTCGCCGCGATGGAACAGCGCTACCGCCCGCGACTGGCACAGGCGACATCCTTGCGCGAACGCGCCGAACTGCTCTCCGACGCGCTGAGCGACGACGGTTTCGTCGCCTCCACCCGGGATATGGGCACCAACCATGCCTCGGCCACCATGCTCAGCGTCCAGCTGTGCCAGGGGCACTGCCCCATCCAAGATTTGGCCCGTGAGTTTCCCGTTTTTTGCGAAATGGAAACCCAGTCATTTTCCCGGCTCCTCGGTGTCGACGTGCGACGGCTGTCCACGCTGGCCGGGGGCGGGCACGTTTGTACGACCCACGTTCCCGTGGGTCGGGACCAAGCTCCTCAGCGTGCTGAGAAGAGAACTCGAATCAAGATCACTAAGCAGGAGAGGCCGCGATGACGGATCAGATTGCACAGGAGTCCGCCGACCCCGGCGTGATTGCCGAGATCCTGGAGAAAAACCCGGAACTCGAAGGTATCGGCACTTACGAATATGGATGGTCGGACGGAAACGACGCGGGCGCCAATGCGCGCCGCGGCGTCAACGAAGAGGTCGTGCGCGACATCTCCGCCAAGAAGTCCGAGCCCGAATGGATGCTGGACCTGCGCCTCAAGGGGCTGAAGTACTTCGACCGCAAGCCGATGCCGACCTGGGGCGCAGACCTCTCGGGCATCGACTTCGACAACATCAAGTACTTCGTGCGCTCCACCGAGCAGCAGGCGAAGACCTGGGAGGACCTCCCGGAGGAAATCCGCAACACGTACGAGAAGCTGGGCATCCCGGAGGCGGAGCGCGAGCGCCTGGTCTCCGGCGTCGCCGCCCAGTACGAGTCCGAGGTGGTGTACCACCAGCTGCGCGAGGACCTCGAGGCCCAGGGCGTCATCTTCCTGGACACCGACACGGCGTTGAAGGAACACGAGGACGTCTTCAAGGAGTACTTCGGTTCGGTCATCCCGGTGGGGGACAACAAGTTCGCCTCGCTGAACACGGCCACCTGGTCCGGCGGTTCCTTCGTGTACGTCCCCAAGGGCGTCCACGTCGAAATCCCGCTGCAGGCGTACTTCCGCATCAACACGGAGAACATGGGGCAGTTCGAGCGCACCCTGATCATCGCCGATGAGGATTCCTACGTCCACTACATCGAGGGCTGCACCGCCCCGATCTACTCCTCCGACTCGCTGCACTCGGCAGTCGTGGAGATCATCGTGAAGAAGGGCGCCCGCGTGCGCTACACGACGATCCAGAACTGGTCGAACAACGTGTACAACCTGGTCACCAAGCGCGCCATCTGCGAAGCTGGCGCGACCATGGAGTGGGTCGATGGCAACATCGGCTCCAAGGTCACCATGAAGTACCCGGCCGTGTACCTGGTCGGCGAGGGAGCCACCGGCGAAACCCTCTCGATCGCGTTCGCCGGTGCCGGACAGCACCAGGACACCGGTTCCAAAATGGTGCACATCGCACCGAACACGAACTCGAAGATCGTCGCGAAGTCGGTGGCCCGCAACGGCGGCCGTTCGGCCTACCGCGGCCTGGTCCAGGTCCGCGAGGGAGCCAAGGGCTCGAAGAACTCGGTCGAGTGCGACGCGCTGCTGGTCGACCAGATCTCGCGTTCGGACACCTACCCGTACATCGACGTCCGCGAGGACGACGTGACCATGGGCCACGAGGCAACGGTTTCCCGCGTGTCCGAGGAGCAGCTCTTCTACCTGATGAGCCGCGGCCTGACCGAGGAGGAAGCCATGGGCATGATCGTGCGCGGCTTCATCGAGCCGATCGCACGCGAACTTCCGATGGAATACGCCATGGAACTGAACCGCCTCATTGAACTGCAGATGGAAGGGTCCGTCGGTTAATCATGACTGATACAGCTACACACATCCCCGGCGAAAAGGCGCGCCTCGGCGCCCCGGCCATCGCGGGCTTCACCGAAGAGGGCGAGAACCTCTCCCCGTTGAACGCACCCGAGGGCCACAGCCACGGCAAGGGCGCCCCGGTGCCTGATTCATCGCGCGCCGGCCGCCTGACCAGCTACCAGCTGGAGGACTTCGCAGCGCTCACCGGGCGCGAAGAGGACTTCCGCTTCACGCCGCTCAAGCGCCTGGGTGGACTGCACAAGGACGCCCTGACCGGTGCCGCGCCGAGTATCGAGGTCACCGGCTCCGATGTCGTATCCGTGGAAACCGTTGCGATGACCGACGCTCGCGTCGGTTCGGCCGGCATCCCCGAGGACCGCCTCTCGGCCAACGCCTGGCGCTACGCCGCTGATGCCACCATCGTGACCATTCCGGCCAACGCGGAGAACGTGCTCTCGACGTTGCGCATCACCGGCGCCGGGACCGAGGCAGCGGCCCAGCACATCGTGCTGGTCGCCGAGCCGAATTCCCGCGGCGTCATCGTGCTGGATCACGTCGGTACGGCCGTCGTGAGCCAGAACGTCGAATTCCTGGTCAAGGACGGTGCCGAACTGACGGTCATCTCGCTGCAGGCCTGGGACGAAAAGACGGTCCACGCCTCCTCGCAGCAGGCAAAGATCGCCAAGGACGCGAAGTTCAAGCACATTGCCGTCACCTTCGGTGGCGAAACCGTGCGCCTGACCCCCTCGGCCCGCTTTAGCGGCCAGGGCGGCGAGGTCGAACTCTTCGGCCTGTACTTTGCCGACGCCGGCCAGCACCTGGAGCACCGTCTCTTCGTCGACCACGGCACCCCGAACTGCAAATCCAACGTGCTCTACAAGGGCGCGCTGCAGGGCAAGGACGCACACACCGTGTGGGTCGGCGACGTGCTGATCCGCAAGGAGGCCATGGGCACCGACTCCTACGAGGCGAACCGCAACCTGGTACTGTCCGACGGCACCCGCTGCGACTCGATCCCGAACCTGGAGATCGAAACCGGGCTCATCAACGGTGCCGGCCACGCCAGCACCACCGGACGCTTCGACGACGAGCACCTGTTCTACCTGATGGCCCGCGGCATCGACGAGAAGACGGCCCGCCGTCTGGTCGTGCGCGGCTTCCTCAACGAGATCGTGCAGCAGATCCGCATCCCGGAGCTCGAAGAGCGCCTCACCGAGACCATCGAGCTCGAGCTCGCTGCAACGGAATCCTAAGACCAACCGACGAATACGCGCCGGTCATTCGGCGCAAGGAGAGAACGGACACTCATGTCTACTCTGGAAATCAAGGACCTCCACGTCTCGATCGAGACCGAACAGGGCGAAAAGGAAATCCTCAAGGGTGTTTCCCTGACCATCAAGACCGGTGAGACCCACGCGATCATGGGCCCCAACGGCTCGGGCAAGTCGACGCTGGCGGCGACCATCGCCGGACACCCGCGTTACAATGTCACCTCGGGCTCCATCACGCTCGATGGCGACGACGTGCTCGAAATGAGCGTCGACGAGCGGGCCCGCGCCGGCTTGTTCCTGGCCATGCAGTACCCGGTCGAGATCCCGGGCGTCTCCATGACGAACTTCCTGCGTACCGCCAAGACTGCCATCGATGGTGTCGCACCCTCGCTGCGGCACTGGACCAAGGACGTCAAGGCGGCCATGTCCGAGCTGAAGATCGACCCGGAATTCGCTGCCCGCAACGTCAACGAGGGCTTCTCCGGCGGCGAGAAGAAGCGCGTGGAGATCCTGCAGCTGGAACTCTTCAAGCCGAAGTTCGCGGTGCTCGACGAGACCGACTCCGGCCTGGACGTCGACGCGCTGAAGGTGGTTTCCGAGGGCGTCAACCGCGCCAAGGAAAACAACAACATGGGCACGCTGCTGATCACCCACTACACCCGCATTCTGCGCTACATCAAGCCGGATTTCGTGCACGTCTTCGTCGACGGGCAGATCGCCGAGCAGGGTGGAGCGGAGCTTGCGGACCGCCTCGAAGACGAGGGCTACGACCGCTTCGTCAACATCGACGCCAAGGCCTAGGCTCATGGGCGAGACGACGAACGAGGCCCTCCAGGGCAACACCCAGGCCGATCTGGAGGACGTCGAAGAGGCGCTCAAGGACGTGATCGATCCCGAGCTCGGGGTCAACATCGTGGATCTGGGCCTGCTCTACGGGCTGAAGTACGCCACCGATGGTGCGCTGCTGATCGACATGACCCTGACCACCGCGGCCTGCCCGCTCACCGACGTGATCGAGGAGCAGGTGGCCGTGGCCATGGGGACGGTTGTCGACGAGTACCGGTTGAACTGGGTTTGGATGCCGCCGTGGGGTCCGGAGCGCATCACCGATGACGGCCGCGACCAGATGCGCGCGCTGGGCTTCAATATCTAGTCCGCGCAACACCAGAAACGGCGGTTCCCGTTTCCCCTCGCCGGGGGAGCAGGAACCGCCGTTTTCTCGTATCGGGCTCCGGTGCCGGCCGCCCTGCCCGATGCCAGCTCGTGGATTCAGCCTTCGGACGGAGGCCGGTCCATGATGCCGCGCGCCGCCAACGCGTCGCCGGTGCGCCGTGCATAGGCCACCGCCCCGATGACCACGGGGGAAGCCAGGGCCAGGGGATTGCGGCCCAGGCCGCGGGCCGACGCAGCGTCGCTGACATCGGCCACGGCTCCGGCGATGGCGGGAATGCTGCGTAGCATCAGCGCCACGGACAGGGCCAGCGCATCTGGATCGCCACCCACGAGGCGCAAGGGCGCCGCGGCCTGGGCGAGCCCGTCGATCAACGCCGACTGCTCGGTGGTCAGCAGCACCAGCCGGCCCAGTTGCAGGGCGGCGAACATGCCCGAGAGGATGGTCAGCGCGAACAGCGGCGAATTGATCAGGCTCTGATGGAGTCCGATGATGGCGAACACCCACCAGAGCATCCGCAGCGGGGCCGCCCACAGCCGCAACACCCGCGCTCCGGCCAAGGCATAGGCCACGACGCTGAACGCCAGCGCGCCCAGGGCCACCGCCAGTTCGCGGAACAGCAGCACGGCGAGTCCGGCCGCGACCAGCACCAGGTACTTGAGCCAGAGTGGTGCCCGGTGCACCACGGAGGTGCCCTGGACCCGCTGGCCCAATAGCATCAGCGAACGGCGCATGCTCAGCGTATCCGTCCGTGGAGGGCCAGCGAGCGGTACGCGGCGATCCCGGCCGCCGGGTTCCCGTCGTAGATGATGCGGGCGTCGTCGAGCACCAGCAGGCGCTCGGCGGCGGCGGCGAATCCAAGGTCGTGGGTGGCGTAGATCACCTGCTGGTCCAGGGAGGCGATGGTGTCTTGAAGCAGCGCGTTGTTGCGCAGGTCAAGCAGTGTGGTGGGTTCGTCGGCGACCAGGATCCGCTGGCCGGCAGCCAGTACGCTACACAGGGCCACCAGCTGGCGTTCGCCTCCCGAGAGGTCGTAGATGCTGTGTTCGGCCAGGTGGCCCAGCCCCAGCCGGTCCAGGGCGTCCAATGCGGCGGAGCGGCGGGCCGTCCTGTCCTTGATCGTCGCTTTGAAGGAGAGTTCGACGTCCTCGACGACCACGGGCATGACCAGCTGCGAGAGCGGGTCGGTGAATAGGAAGCCGACATCCCGGCGGACCTGGCGCAAGGCGCGGACCGTGTCGTTGCCGCGCACGCTCACCGTGCCGGCGCTGGGGGCGTGCAGCCCGTTGAGCAGGCGCAGCAGCGTCGACTTGCCCGAGCCGTTGGAGCCGATGACGGCGATCCGGTGCTCGCCGAGGTCAAGGGTGGTGGGGTGCAGCAAGGTGGTTTCCGGGTCGCCAGGGGTGGTCGGGGGGGCCGCCACGGATGCGGATTCAAGGCAGATCACGTTCAACGATAACCGTCCGGGGTCCGGGTGCCGGAATCGGCCTAGCGGCCGAAGTTGCGGCGGGCCAGGTCCGGGAAGGCCTTGAAGACGCGCAGGGCCACTGCGGCGGCAAGCAGGTTCTTGAGCAGGTCTCCTGGCCAATAGAGCATGTCGTAGGCGGCGGCCTGGGCCAGCGGGATCTGTGCGTTCAGGCTCATGCCCAGGATGCCCAGCGGGTGGGTGGCGAGGATGGAGCCGCCCATGGCCGCGAGGAAGAGCCAGAGCAGGCGGAGGCGCCGGACCCGGCGCAACACCAGCGTGGCTAGGGCGCCGGTGATTAGCGCCGCGATCGGGAAGGCCAGCAGATAGCCCGCGCTGGGCCCTGCCAGGACGCCGAGCCCGCCGCTGAACTTGGCGAGGACCGGGACTCCGGCCAGTCCCACGACCACGTAGAGTGCTGCGGCACCCGCCCCGCGCCAGGCGCCGAGGACCAGCGCCGTGAGGCTGACGGCCAGGGTCTGGAGCGTGATGGGGACGCCGAGCGCCCCGACGGGGATGGCCGGGATCAGCGTGAGTACCGCGATGAGTGCGGCGAAGACCGAGATCAGGGTCAGGTCCCTGGCTCCAACGCGGAGCCGGGGTGTGGAGGTGCTGGTGCTGGTGGCGTCTGCCGGTATGGTGCGCATGGTGGTGGTCCTCGTTGCGGGTTGGTGATGGGTTTCTCGGGGGACCGGGCGGTGTCTGCCGGTCCGGTGGAATAAGCGTACTTGATCACTGTTCAATTTTCTTGATCGGTGTTCAATTCGTCGTGTCGCCCTGCACCGTGGAGTGGTGAATCGAACACCTCCTCGGGGGCTCGTTGGCCACTTTGCCGGCTGGCGGCGGGCATAGGATGGAACCATGAATGCGCTTGACGGAATACTGCTTCAGGCCGACCAATGGTGGGTTTATCCGGTTGCTGCGCTGTTCATTGCCGCCTCCGGTTTGATCCCGCCGGTTCCCAGCGCTGCCGTCTTCGTGGCGCTCGGCGCACTGGCGGGAGTGGCTGGGGGACCGAGCATCCTGTGGCTGATGGTGGCCATGGTGGCCGGCGCACTGCTCGGGGACGTCTTGACCTTCATGCTGGTCAGGGGAGACCGCATCGGTGGGCTGTTGAATCTGGCCGGAATGCGCTGGCAGCGGGCCATAGACGGAGCCCAGGACCGGATGACCAAACAGGGCGTTTCGGTGCTGATGGTCTCCCGGTTCATCCCGCTGGGCAGGATCTCGACCAATGTGGTGCTGGGCTTGGGCCCGCGGACGTACGGCACTCTGGTGGGGCTCTCGGTCTTAGCAGCGCTTCCCTGGACTATCTTCACGGTGGGTATCGGTGTGGCCACGTGCTTCTGGCCGAACATCTCCACCACCACTGCAGTGGTGGTGGCGGTGCTGCTCTCGATCGTTCTGGGCTGGTTGATCGGAAAGCTGAACGGTTGGGCGGATACCCGCTCCGGCATCGATTCCGACACCGAGAGTGCCCCGGTCGAGGCCTGATCTCTCCGGTAGTGTCGGATTCCGGTTTTCCGGGCAGGAAAAAGCGGTCGCCCACCGTCCCCTGGGGGCAGCTGGGCGACCGCCCGTGAGATCCGCAGGGGATCGTTTGCCGCGCTAACGCTTTGCCTGGGCCGGAATGACAACCTTGTTCATGATCAGCAGGATCGATGCCGTCACCGGGCACGCGACCATGGCGCCGAGTAGCCCGGCCAGCGTTCCTCCGATCATGGCCCCGATGAGTACCAGCGAGGCCGGGATCTTGATGGCCTTGCCTACGATGCGCGGTGTGAGCAGATAGGCCTCCACCTGCATGTAGACAAGCATCACCAGCAGGACGATCAGCGCAGTCCCCGGTGAGTCGAAGAAGGAGACCACCGTCATGATGCTCGCGCTGATCACTGATCCCACGAGTGGAATCATCGTGATCGGCAGCGCGAGGATCGCGTGCACCGGTGCGTAGGGCACGTGCATGATGGTGAACAGGATGAACGGGAAGCTGGCGTTGATGGATGCCAGGATCGCCATTCCGGAGAGGTATCCTCCGACGGAGGCGGCGATCTCCTCCGAGATCTCTTCGACCCCCGGACGCTTGGATGCCGGGACCAGGTCGTAGAACGCGGATTTGATCGTCTTCAGTGAGGAAACGAAATAGATCGTCAAGATCGCGACGAATACCACTCCGAAGACGGCGTTTGCCACGCCGATGCCCACGTGCAGCGCTCCATTGCCTACGACCACCCAGGTGGCCGGATCGGCGATGGTGCGTTCAGGCCATTCGATGCCCGGTTCCAGCGCGCCGTTGAAACGCATGTCAAGGGAGATGAACCATTCCTGGTGGGATATGCCATCCAGTAGCGAAGGAAGCGAGCGCAGTAGGGACAGGCCCTCGGTGACCAGCAGCGGGATGACCAGGGCGCGGATTCCGAGGATCAGGACCAGGAAGCCGATCAGGACCGTTGCGACTGCCTTGCCCCGGCTCATGCCCGTGGTTTCGAACCAGCTGACCAGCGGGTCGAGCACGAGGCTGATGAAGAAGGCGATGAAGACCAATGTCAGCGCGTACGTCAGCGAAGCGACCGCCGCGCCCAGGGCCAGTGCCAGCAGCACCCCGAGCGTGGCGAAGAACGCCCCGCGGAAGCCCGGTTTCATGCGAGCGCTTTGGCCTTCAGCGCATCGAACTCGGACCCGGTGATGGTGCCGGAATCAAGCAGTTCCTTGGCCTCGCTGATCTGTTGGGCGGGGCTGGCCCCGGCGACCTCGCTGATGTAGGTCTCGGCCCCGGCGACTGCCTGCTGGGCGCGGACCTCCTGGCGGATGGCCATGCCCTTGCCTCGGGTGATCAGATAGACCAGCGCGGTCAGTACCGGAATGAAGGCCAGCAGCAGGAACCACAGGGTCTTGAGCCAGCCGGTGAGTTCGCGGTCGCGGAACAGGTCGGCGACGATCTGGAAGAGCACGATCAGGTACGACAGGTACAGGAAAAAGATGGCGATGGACCAGAATGTTTCAAGGAAACTCTTGGAACTACCCCCCCCTATGGTGTGTGATGCCCCACGTCCGCGGGACTTGGTTTCACCCTAGGGCATGGCTGGCCCGGCCGCGGAGAGACCGCGCCACCCCTGGTCGACCGGTTGCCGGCGGGGTTGGGACGGATGCGCCAACGGCTGGAGCCCCGAACCGGTGGTTCAGTGGCTCCGGCCGTTGGCCGGTGGGGGTGTGTTAGATAGAGCTGGTTGCCACGTCGAAGTCAAGGCGCGGCAGGCGGTCGAACCATGGGTTGGTTCCGGGCTTGCCGATGTTCATGATCAGGAATGACTTGTTGGCGGTGCCGGCGTTGAATTCGGCATCGATGCCGGCGGCGTCGAATCCGCCCATCGGCCCTGCATGCAGGCCCATGGCACGGATCGCCATGATCATGTAGCCGGCCTGGAGGTGGGCGTTGTTCAGGGCCATCTGGGTGCGGAGTCCCTCGATGGCGTCGAACTGGGCCTTGCGCTCCGGGGCGTGCGGGAAAAAGGTCTCGAAGTGCTCGTGCCAGTTGGCATCGGCACTGAGCAGCGCGACCATGGGCGCGGTGATGGTCTTGGCGCGGTTGCCCTCGAGCATGTGCGCTGCAAGGCGTTCGCGGGCCTCGGCGGTGCGGACCCAGGTGATGCGCAGCGGCTGGTTGTTCATCATCGTCGGACCCATTTTGGTCAGCTCGTAGATGGCCTCGAGGGTCGAGTCGTCGACCGGCTCATCGGAGAACGTGTTGGCCGTGCGCGCCTCGCGGAACAGTGTATCCAGGGTGGTGGGGTCCAGGATCGACTCGGCATCGACGTCGACGTTCAGCTGGGCTTCGGTGCTCATGGGACTCCTTGGTGTTTGGTGATCTGTTCCACTGGGTACAACGGAGTGGGCCGACCGCGCATTTCCGAAATCAGCGTGAGATGGATTACAGCCCACGCGGTTCGGACCGGATTGGCCAAAGGGTGGCGCCGGGCGGAAAATTGCGGGTATGGATGCAATCACCGAACGAGAGCGTGAACTCAGCGTCGGTCAGGTCTCCGAGCGCTCGGGCGTGGCCGTTTCCGCCCTGCACTTCTATGAGCGCGAGGGGCTGATCTCTTCCCGGCGCACCCCGGGCAACCAGCGCCGTTACGACCGTTCGGTACTGCGCCGAGTAGCCGTGATCCGTGCGGCGCACAAGGCCGGGATCCCACTGTCGGTGATCGGCGAGGTCTTCGCCCAGCTGCCGGCCGAATCGGCGCCGACCCAGGAGGACTGGCAGGCGCTTTCCACCTCCTGGCGCACGGAGATCTCCTCGCGCATCCACGCGCTGGAGAAGCTGCGCGACGGGCTCGGTGGGTGCATCGGCTGTGGTTGCCTGTCGTTGACCGAATGCTCGTTCGTGAACCCCGGCGACCAGTTGGCCGCCGGTGGACGCGGGGCGAGTATGTTCCGCGATGACGAGCCGATTTGACCTCAACCATTGTTGAGGTTCTAGCGTGGGGTGTGGGCCATCGAGACGCGGTGGACGGGAAGGACGACACCCCATGGCAGTGCAAGCTCCCGAGCTACAGCAAGGACTCTCCGATGCCTTCCGCGCCGCGTTCGGGAACCATCCCGCCGCCGTCGCCGTCGTGACGGCAGCCGGAGCCCGCGGCCCCGTGGGCATCACTGCCTCCTCGGTCATCTCCGTCTCGGCCGATCCGGCCCTGCTGGCCTTCAACGTCTCGGCGGCCCGCGGTTCGGCCGCAGAGATCCTCGCCGCCGACTCGCTGCTGGTGCACCTGCTCACTACACAGAACGCCGCCCTGGCCGCTGCCTTCGCCTCGCCCACGGCCGAGCGGTTCGGCGTGGACATGCCCTGGTCGGCACTGGCGGACGGCGGACCTCTGCTGCACGGCGTCGGCACGGTATTGCGCTGCGACATCCTCAGTCGAACCCCGGCTGGCCCCGCCACCCTCGTCGTCGCGCAGGTGCGCGAGATCCTCGACGGCGGATCGCCGGCCGAGCCGCTGCTTTACCACCGCCGCGGCTACCACTCACTGGGCGCGCATTCGCTGCTGGCCTGAACCACCGATGTACCGGCACCGACGGGGTCGGATGCAATCCCCACTGGAAACCACTACCAAGGAGAAAATAATGGCTGTTTATACCCTTCCGGAGCTGCAGTACGATTACGCGGCCCTGGAACCGAATATTTCGGCGCGGATCATGGAGCTGCACCATTCCAAGCACCATGCGGCGTATGTGGCCGGGGCGAATGCTGCTCTGGAGCAGTTGGCTGAGGCGCGGGCCAAGGGTGAGTTCGGGAATGTTCCGAAGTTGTCCAAGGATTTGGCGTTCCATCTGGGTGGTCATACTAACCACTCGATTTTCTGGTCGAATTTGTCGCCTGAGGGTGGGGATAAGCCGGTGGGTGAGTTGGCTGCGGCGATTGATGATGCGTTTGGTTCGTTTGATGCGTTCCGTGCGCATTTCACGGCCGCGGCGATGAGCCTGCAGGGTTCGGGGTGGGCGTTGTTGGCGTTTGAGGGGTTGGGTGGCCAGTTGGTCATTGAGCAGCTGTATGACCAGCAGGGCAATGTGCCGGTGGCGAGTACCCCGTTGTTGATGTTGGACATGTGGGAGCATGCGTTCTATTTGGACTATGTGAATGTGAAGGCCGATTACGTGAAGGCTTTTTGGAACATCGTGAATTGGGCTGATGTGTCGGCTCGTTTCGAGGCGGCGCGTGCCGGTGCGCGGTCGTTGGTTGTTCCGGGTAGGTAACACCAGCTGATCAACAAAGGCAGGACCCGGATCCGGGTCCTGCCTTTGCCGTGCGTTGGGCGGTGCAGGGCTGCCCATGCCGAGCCGTTTAGGCCGGGCGGCGCGCCAGCAGCACGCTATCGGTCAGCTGAGCGGCTTGTCCCTCGGGGCCGGTGGCCACGCGGCCGGGAACCGATGCCGTATGGACCCGCCAGCCGGCACCGGCCAGTCCCAGCGCCTCGGCAACGTTTTCGGCCGGAGGGAAATCCGAGGCGTCGGGCCGGTGCTCGCTCCAGGGCGGGAAGGACTCGTGCCCGACCACCAGCAGGGAACCGCCGGGGGCGACGGCGGCCGCCGCCGCGCGCAGTATCGGCTCGCGTGGGAAATCGATCATGGAGTGCAGGAACAACGCGGTGACCAGGTCGTAGCTGCGCGAGGGCTGCCAGAGGGCCAGATCGTGGCGTTCCCAGTCGGTGCTCTCGGCCACGCCGGCGGACAGGGCATGCTCCGCCGCTCGTTCCAGGGCTACGCCCGAGACATCGATTCCGGTGACCTGCCATCCGCGTTCTGCCAGCCAGATGGCGTCTGCGCCCTCGCCGCAGCCCAGCTCCAGTGCCGTGCCGGGAGACAGCTCGGCGACCTGTGAGACCAGGGCGCTATTCGGGTTTCCCGACCAGATGCGGGTGCTCTCGCTATAGAACTGGTCCCACGTTTCTGCCGGTCGTTGTTCCGGTTGTGCTTCTGAATGCCTGCCCATGGCCCCGCTCCGTTTGTTCTTGAGGTGGTTGATGTCGCCGGGACCCGGTCCCGCGTGCCGTGGGAACAAAGCCTACGCCGTTGAGCCGCACCTGGGCCCGGGTGGCCCGTCATGCGGGGTGGGAAATTCGCGGAGGGGCCCGAGCCCGAGACGCTGCCGCCGAGTACGGTCAACCGGAAAGCGAAGAGTGCCGAGAGTAGCTTCCGCACGTTCCTGCGGCCTCGATCGATGGGTTTCGGGGGATTACAGCTTCGCGCGGCGGCTAGAGGATCGTGAACAGCATCCGAGCCGTCCGGGTGATCAGCGGGAGCTGCTCGGCCAACAGGAGCAGGCCCAGGATGATCATGATGACGCCGCTGGCCAGGGTGACCAGCCGGGCCCCGGCGGGACGCGAGCGCAGCAGCACTCGGGCGCCAAGGGCAACGCCGGTGTAGATGACGGCGGAGAGCAGCATGTGGCTGGTGCCTAAAACGGCTGTTTGGACCGGGATCGGTAGGGCCGAGTCGGTGCTCAGGAACTGGGGGATCAGCGCCAGGTAGAGCAGCAGGGCCTTGGGGTTGGTGCCGCTGGTGCCCAGTCCGCGCAGGTAGGAGGCGCCGAAGAAGCGCTGCGGGGTTGTTTCGACCGGGGTCGGCGTGGCGACAAGGAGCAGGATCTCGCCGTTCGCCTCGGTTCCGGAGGTGCCGGTTGCCGTGCCGCGGTGGGCCAGGGTGGCGGCGGCCATCGTCTCTGGTTCGGCCTTGAAGCCGGCGTCGCGCCAGGATCGGGCGGTGCTGATGCCCAACCAGAGCAGGTAACCGGCCCCGATCAGTGTCAGCCATCCCAGTAGCTGGGGAAGGGAGGCGATGAGTGCTGCCATGCCTGCGACGATGAGGAGGGTGTGGAAGACGTATCCGGTGCAGAGCCCGGCGACCACGGAAGAGATTCGGTGCCGGCCCAGGCCGGCTGCGATGGCGTAGGCCCAGTCGGCTCCGGGGGTCATGGCTAGGGCGAACGACACGACGGTGAAGCCGAGAAAGAGTTGCGTATCCACGAATTCCTCTGATTGTTGCTGGTACCGCTCAAGCCTAGGGAAAAAGCGCTGGAAGGTGCTCGCTGGTATTCCCCCGGAACAGCTCCATAAAGCGATAGAAGCGGCGTAATAGCCGATAGTGCGCAAAATCCTTTCTTGTCGGCTGTCGAGGTGCTGTGAAGAGATCTCTCCTTAGCGGTGCTTTCGGCGGCCTTGGTGGTCCTCTGACGGACAGGAGTGAACCGGGCGCCTCCACGATGGTGTGCAGAGGGGTTCGTGGTGGAACCGGAGGACGGGGGCAGGCGTCAATCTTCTCGGGGGCCTTGGGCTTGGCGACGGCGGTGCATTGGCGCTTGGCGACCTGAGGGCGGAGGGCCATGGCAACGGCCCCGAAGATCGCCATGACGGCGAAGAAACAGAAGCCGCTCGGGGTAGGCGATGCCCCGGCTGACCAGAAGGCCGGTCGCCGAGGGGCTGGAGGCGACGCCAAGGAGTCCCACGCTGGAGGCCAAACCCTTGCCGATACCCGCGAGCTTGGCCGGGTATTGGAAATCGCGGAAGTCATAGCTGAGCACCTGCTCACTGACGACGAAGAACCCGGTGACCAGCATGGCCAGGTTCAGCATGACCTGGCTGTTTGACCTGCTTGAGCGGGCCACGCACCTCGAGGCGGACCTTCCCGGAGCTGCGTAGAATGTGATGCGTGATAGACGCAATCGACCGGGCCATCCTGCGCCGGCTCCAGGAGGACGGGCGGATGACCGCCACAGCACTGGCGGGGGAAGTCGGCTTGACAGTGGCCCCCTGCCACCGCCGATTGAAGGAACTGGAATCCAGCGGGGTGATCCGCGGTTACAGCGCCGACGTGGACCCGGCGAGGGTCGGGCTGGGCTTCGAGGCGCTGGTATTCGTCACATTGCGGGATCGGCAGAACATGAAGGCCTTCGAGGCCGGGGTGGCGGGGATCGGGCAGGTGATCGAGGCGCAGCGGCTCTTCGGTGAACCAGACTTCCTGCTGCGGGTGATGGCTGAGGACCTGCCCGCTTACCAGCGCTTCTACGACGACGTGCTCGTGGGGCTGCCCGGGGGTCGAAAAGTTGACTAGCACCATCGTGATGAAGAACCTGAAGGCCGGGGTGCGCCTACCGCTATAGCGGCAGGCGAAAAATTTCATTGTGGTGGTGGGCACAACGCGCTTAGGGTGGGCCCATGACAACAGACCTGATCACCTCGCCCCTGATACGCCTCGCCAACGGTGCATCGATGCCCCTGCTCGGATTCGGCACCTGGCCGCTGAGCGACGCGGAGGCCGGAGCGGCCGTCGTGCACGCCATCGACGCCGGCTACCGGATGATCGATACAGCGGAAAACTACCACAACGAAGAGGGCATCGGGCTGGCACTGGCCCGCCATGACCTGGCCCGCGCCGAGCTGTTCGTGACCACGAAGTTCAACAAGGAATGGCATTCGTTCCAGGGCGTGCGCGACGCCTGGGACCACAGTGCGACCCGGCTGGGCGTGGACTACATCGACCTGATGCTGATCCACTGGCCGAACCCGGAGCAGGGCACCTACGTGCAGGCCTGGGAGGGGCTGGTCAAGCTGCTCAAATCCGGCAAGGTGCGCGCGATCGGCACCTCGAACTTCGCCCCGGCCCAGCTGAGCGAGCTCATTGACGCCACCGGCGTGGTTCCGGACGTGAACCAGATCCAGTTCTCCCCGCAGTGGTTCGACAAGGAACGCCTGGACTTCCATGCGGAGGCCGGGATCGCCACCCAAGCCTGGGGTTCGCTTGGTCGTGGACGCTCCGGGCTGCTGGCAGCCGCCCCGGTGGTTGAGGCGGCTGCCGCGCACGGGGTCACCCCGGCCCAGGCGGTGCTGCGTTGGCATGTCCAGCATGGCGTGGTGCCCGTGGCCAAGACCGTTGACCCGCAGCGCATGAGCGAGAACCTCGACGTGTTCGGCTTCGAACTCGATGCCGGCGAGATGGCCGGGATCGACGGGCTCAACGGCACGGCCGAGGATCCGGTGGATCCGTTCGGTTTCGGGCACTGACGGTTCCGGGCGCTACGAGCGGGCCCGGGGCTGGAATTCGGCCTCGGGTTCGGCGATCCGGGTGGCCCTGGGCGTGAGCAGCAGGGTCAGGGTGAGCATCGCAGCGACAAAGAGAAACGCGTTCAGGATGCCGAAGTGTTCGCCGAGGAATCCGATGATGGGTGGCCCGGCAAGGAACGCGCTATAGCCGAACATGGCCACCACGCTGACCCGGCGTGCCGCGTCGGTGGGGTGGTCGGCAGCCACCGAGATGCCCACCGGGAATCCTAGCGAGCAGCCCAAGCCCCACAGTGCGGCACCGATGATGGCAGTCGTGGGGCCGGTGGTGAAAATGAACTGGCAGACCCCGATCAGGCCCAGGGAGCCGAACAGCAGTAGTACCCGGCGTCGTCCTAGGGCATCGATCAGCGGCCCGCCCGCCACGCGTCCGACGGTCATCGCCGCGACGAACACGCCGTAGACCAGTGCGCCGCCAACCTCGTCAAAGCCGTGGCCGTCCACGGCGGCTATGGGCAGCCAGTCGTTGGCGGAACCCTCGGCAAAGGCCATGCCGGCAACCATGAGTCCGACCAGCGCCAGGCTCGGATCCCTGGCAACCGCCAACGAGGAACGCATCCGGGCGCCCCAGGGTTCGCGTTCGGCAGTTGGCGCGGGGACCGGACCGGAGGGAGGAAGGAACCTGACGATATAGAGCCCGGTGGCTGCCACAGCAACTCCCATGAAGGAGAAGTTCAGCACCACTGGGATGCGCAGCGCTGCCGCGCCGGCGCCGGCCAGGGCGCCCAAGATCGTACCGAATGAGAAGAAGGCGTGCATCAACGGCAGCAGTGTGCGCCCGCAAGCTTTTTCCACGGCGGCGCCCTCCACGTTCATGAGCACGTCGGTGACGCTGAAGCAGAAGCCGAAGAGTGCCAGGGCGATGATGCTGGCGCCGTGCTGCTCGAACATATCGGTGGTGATGCCCAGCAGCACGGCCGAGGCTCCGATGCCGGACAGCGAGGCGCGCAGCCCGCCGCGGTTCCCGAGCCGGACCATGATCCCCGGGGCAAAAGCCAAGCCGATGATCGAACCGGCCGCCAAGCCCAGCAGCAGGATGCCGACATCGGCGGTGGACAAGGCCATGCCCTCGCGGACGGCAGGGAGCCGGGCCACCCACGTGGCGAATCCCACCCCGCACAGCATGAAGACGCCGAAGATGGCATTACGCCAGGCAGCCACCGCGGGATCGATCCGAGGCCGGGTTGGCCGCTGGCGGTTCTGCTGCACGGGTGTCCTTTCGATGCGGGGTTCGGCGGGCCCAGGGATGTCCTGCGCGAGGCTGGATGGGGACGGGGAAAATACCTTTTCCATTCTATGTACGAATTGACTCCAGTGGCCATGGCGCGTGACCAGCGCACCCCGGAGTCCGGCGCCGGTGCGATGTCCGGCCACTGGCCCGGCAGGCTGCACGGAGCCCTTGCCCATTGTGCCCGCATCGGACGCGTGTTTGAATGGCTGCCAAGCAACCCCGCCAGCCCCTTTGTCCGTGCCCGAACGCCCTCACAGGAGTAGAAGTGAAGCAAGAAACATCTGTCTTTTCATCACCCGCCGACGCGCTGTCCCTGGCCAGTTACGCTTGGGAAGACGTACCTGGAGCGGTACGCGGCATCGTGCAGATCGTCCACGGTGCCGCTGAACACTCGGCGCGCTACGAACGGCTGGCGGCCTTGCTGAACGCAGGGGGCTACCTGGTGTACGCCCATGACCACCGCGGCCACGGGCGATCCATTACCGCCCGGGTGCCGGAGGGTGAATTCGGGGCACCGGGCTGGGACGGTCTGGTCGGGGATGCGGTGGCGTTCTCCCGTGACATTGCTCGGCGGAACCCTGGGGTTCCGTTGTTCCTGCTGGGCCATTCCATGGGATCGATGGCGGCGCAGGAGCTCATCCTGGACAATTCGGAGCTCTACGCCGGGCTTTTGCTCTCCGGAAGCACGGCGATGGACCTGTTGGCCGGGGCCGTCTTGGCGGCTGCCCCGCCGGGGGCCGGGGCCGGGGGCACCGACCTGAGTGCCTTCAACGCCGGTTTCGAACAGCGGACCGGTTTCGAATGGCTCAGCCGAGACGAGGCCGAGGTAGATAAGTACGTCGCGGATCCGCTGTGTGGTTTCGACTTGAAGACCGACCTGGTCGGTGTCATGGCCGGAAATACCCGCACGGCGGACCCCCGGATGCTGGCCGGGATCCGCTCCGGACTGCCGATCCTCGTGGTCTCCGGCATGGCCGATCCGCTGGCCGGGGGAGGGCAGCTCGTCACGGCGCTGGCCGACCGCTATGGCGCGGCGGGGATCCGCGATGTCACGCTGCAGATCTATCCCGATGCCCGGCATGAGATCTTCAACGAGACTAACCGCGAGGACATCTCCGCCTTCGTGCTCAGCTGGCTGGAAAATCACTCCTGAATGTGCAATGCGCGGAGGAACTGTGTGCTAGGCCACAGGCGCCATGAAGGCGAGGAGATCGGCTGCGATGCAGCCGTGCCGATCCCAGAGCTCCAGGTGCTCCGTGCCTTCGTAGCCGACGATTCGTGAACCGGGTATGGCCGCGGCGAGCCCCCGGTTGTTCCCGCCCCAAGGCAGTATCCAGCTCACTCCAAATGATGGGGGCTGGACAACGGAACGTGCCGTAATGGGTCGGAGGCCTCGAGCTGGATAACCCGTTCCGGGGTGTGTGCCACACCGAAGCAGGAAGCAGAGCTCCCTCGCGGCCATTGTCCTTCGAGGTGCCACCTCAGCACCCGGTGAAACAACGGGAACCAGCTCAGCGAGGTCCTGACCCAATCGCCGTCTACCGGTCGTTCGTGGGCGAGGACTACCCTGCGCGGCTCACCGTCTTCCACCTTGCCGAGTGAGTGGGCAAGGTGTCGCTTTCAGTGGAGGTATCAACCGACCGGCTGGTGCGCCTGCGGGGGCTCGCCACCGACAAGTTGCGTTTCGCCAACGCGAAATTCCAGTTGGACGGATCAATCCAGGGGTTCACCGCGTGCCTGCTGGTTCCCGGCTGCTACGGGGACCAGCCAAACGGGATCTGGGTGGTCGATCCTGAGGAATTCCACCGGGCCGGCCTCCTGGTCCATGTCCACTGCAACCGCGACCAGGCGACGCAGCTGTTCCTGGAGACCTTGGCGGCGATCCCCTCCCGGCACCGGCGGCCCGGCCGCCGGCACATCTGCACCCATTCGAAGTTGAGCACCAGTGCCCAGTACCGGCGCATGTCCGCGTTGGGGGCCTGCGCGAACGTCTTCTCCAACTACATCTGGCCCTGGGGTGAACAGCATGTCGATATCACGTTGGGCCCGGACAAGGCGGTCAGAATGAACGCGGCCGCGACGGCGCTGCGACTCGAGGTACCGATTTCCCTGCACTCCGACACCCCGGTGACGCCGTTGGGACTGCTGCAGGCCATGAAGCTTGCGATCATCCGGCTGACCTGCTCCGGACGTGTACTGGGTGAGAACAAAGGAATCAGCGCTCACGAGGCTCTGGAGGCCACCACCCCGGGCGGCGCCTACATGCTGAAGAAGTATCAAGAGGTCGGCTCCTTCGAGGCGGGAGGGTTCGCCGATCTGGCGGTTTTGGCCCAGAATCCACAGGAGGTCAGCGAGGCGCTGATCGGGGATGTCCACGTCTACGGCACATGGTCGGCGGGCGGCATCATGCTAGCAACGTCGCGGAGCCGACAGCCGCATACGCACTTCGAGGCACTGCGGGCGGCTGCTCCCCGGTACCCTGGCCCGGGGAGCAGCCGCCGATCAACTCGATGCTTTCCAGGCACTTCCGAGCCCCTCCGCAGTGATCGTCAACGACTTCGGTGGCGTCACTCTCGACGCCGTGTGCTCACCGGGACCTACGAATCGGCCGACGGGCGCTGGCGTTGTCGTTTGGTTTCCGAGCGCTGGCCCTTCGCGGCGAGGCGACGTCGATCCGAGCCGCGGGTGGGTTTCGTTGCCCGACGCCGAGCCGCATCGGGAGCCAACGCGGCATCGACGAGGTCCGCGAGCCGCCCGGAGGCGAGCTCCCGGTTGCGCAGCTGCGAGCGTTGCTCCGACGCGGTCACGGTGAGCACGCCAGCTATGAGCCGATTGTCGAGGCGTCCCAGCAACCGCTGCCGCTGGGCATCTGAGAGTACGGCCGAAGCGGTGACGTTCCACGAGAGTTGGACACGGCTATCGGAGGTGTTGACGTGCTGCCCACCGGGACCTGACGAGCGTGAGAACCGCCAGCCGAGTTCCGACGCCGGAATCGTGAGCTGGGGCGAGACCTGTAGATCCATGCTTCAAGCGTCGCACATGGCGGTCGTGGTCCGGGTACCCGAGTGCACGGCAGTGCGGACGGCCCGGCTCAGCTGCCGCTCGAGAGCGTGTATTCGCCGTCGGCGCAGCCGGTCACGGTCCAGCCGCCCGGTACCTGGACCCGTTTAAGCGAGGTGAGGCCCGCGGCCATGACGTTTGGTTTGGCCTTGCCCGGAATCCAGATCCTCAGCCCGCAGCCGTGAACGTCGGCGATGCCGGTCAGAGTGAGTGCCGGACCTTCGGCCTCGAGCGAGATGAGCCTGCCAGGTGCCGATTGCGGGTAGGCGCGACTGAGGATCTCCAGGGGCCCGGACTTCGGCGGCAGGTCTCCACCGGTCACGCAGTCTTGCATCATCAGCGCATCGCCGACGGGTCCGATGCCGTTCTGTGGATTACTGCAGGCCTGCTTCCACACCCAGTAGGCGCTGCCGAGCAGGTTTTCATCCTCGGCTTTGGCATAGCGGGTCAACCGGGAGAGCGTATCCTTTTCCTCTCCCCAGTAGCCGTATTCTCCGGACCACAACGGTGCATCATATGCGGCCGCTACACGCTGGGCGAGCCTGAACTGGCGTTCCAGACTGACGATGGGCGGGATGCCGAGGTCACGGTCCATGGTGATCGATTCGGCATAAAGATGCGGGGAGAAGACGATGTTCTTGTCCTTGGTGAAGTCGGCAGCGGGGCCGGTATCGAATCCCAGCCCCGACCAGAAGATGCTCGGCTCGAAGAACACGATCTGCCGTGCGCCGGAGTTGCGGATCTCGGTGATCGCCTCGTCATAGAACTGGCCCAGCAGGTGGGATGTGGTCACCGGTGCCGTCTCCCCGAAACCGGGTTCGTTGAGCAGGTCGAAGCCGGCGACCATCGGTTCATTGCGGTATTCGGCGGCGAGCTTTCCCCAGGTTTGTGCCAGGGCGGTCCGCACTCCGTCGGTGTTGAAGTAGAAGTTCTGGAACGCCCGGTTCCCGGCGGCGGAGATATCGCGGCCAGTGAACTGGCAACGAGGGGCATCGTCGGTGATGGTCGCCCACGCGGGTGCTCCGTCGTAGCCCAGCATCGGTTCGGTACCGGGCCGGCAAGTGGTTCCTTCGCTAGTGGCGCCCTTCCACCAGCCGTCCTGGTGCATGTCGAGCACGGTGTAGATGCCGTATTCCTTGGCCCATCGGACGGCATCGCTGATCCGTGCCAAGTAGCCGGGGTCGAGTGTTCCGCGTTCGGGCTCGAGGGCCGACCAGGAGATGTTCAGTCGCACCATGTTGAAGCCTTTTTTGGCCATGCCGGCAAAGTCATTTTTGGTCAGTGGCCGCGTTGGCGGGATCTCGGGGCGTGGCTGATAAAAGTCCACGAGCTGGTTCACGTTGACCCCGCGCAGCAGCACCTGGTTCCCGTTTCCATCGGCGATGAAGCCGTTTTTGGTCCGGAGGAACGCAGCCGGAGCCGGAGCCTCATCCGCCACCGCCGGAGCCACACCGGCGCCGGCGCCCGAAACGAGGGAAGCCGTCAAGAGTGAAAAAAGGGCGGTCGATGCCACGAGGAGTCGGGGTGTACGTTTGCCGCTGCCGGTAGTTAACTGGTCGGTGAGTACGGCTCCAATACCGACGATCCATCCGACGCAGGCACCGAAGGCGAGTCCATCGGCGACGGTGATGTACGCGGCCATCAGCGGCCAGAGGTCACCGGAGACGCCGTTATCGAAGAAGAATCCGACCACTGCCTGGGCCAGGCCGACGCTGCCGCCGGCGATCATGGCGGCAAGCCATCCGCCCAGCACACCCGGAACGCGCTGGCGCATCCATTGCAGGCTCACCATCGTGGCAGCCACGATCAGGACCATGGTGATCAAGACGGAAGCGATGCCGTTAGCGGGTCGTGCTGTGGGAATGCCGGGGGCATACGCGGCTCCGGTCCACCAGAGTCCGGCCATGAGTGGCGCCGCTGCCGCGAACAACACGGCGGGTGGCCAAGCTGATCCGGGGGAGAGCGTCAGCCGAATCGTTGGGCCGCCGAGCCATCGGGTGATGCCTGAGATGATGAGGGCAGCGGGGACGGCTTTTGCCACAACGAATCCAGCTGCCCATGCCGCAGCCGCGGGGTTCCATGTCATCACCAGGGCGGTGGCTGCCTGCGCCAGCAACACGGCCAGAATGATCCCCACCGTGAGTGTCCAGAACCTGTCGCCCGCCCGTAGTGTCGCCCACCAGGTAAGGACGAGCATCACCGGGATAAAGGCCAAGTACGGTGCGAGCTGCCACGCCCCGACGGAGAACGAGGGCCGCGCCCCCGACCATCCGACGAGGGCGAGTAGTCCCGTGGGGTCGGCGGCCGCCTGGATGAGGGTCAGGACCAGTGAGGTCAGCAGGGCAACAACGGGACGGCGAACCGATTTCATGAAACTCCATTGCTGAGAGTTCGTGGGACGGGGCGTTGATTCTGTCTAGCTTCTGGCACCGAGGCAGGGCTGTCAATGCCGACCGTAGTTCGGTGTTTGCCGTGGTCGCGGTTCACTTCGAAACGGGGAGTGCGCCTGTGGCCGGTGAAGGCTATTGGTGGCCCGCGGGCACCGGAACGGCCTCTGCGATTCCCCTTGCTGTACCGACTGCCAGGGCGTCGGCGCGTACCAGTGTGTCGGTCGGAGAAGAGTGCGGCGATTTAAACAAAGCGGTGTTGACTAAAAATAACTAGTCAACACCGCTTTTCTTGGTGCCCCCAGCGCGATTCGAACGCGCGACCGTCAGATTAGAAGTCTGGTGCTCTATCCAGCTGAGCTATGGGGGCAACGCAAAAAAGCATAGCCCAAAAAAGCCCGTCGATCTTGACCATCAGGCTCGGGCATGTCGCAGCGCCGCTCCTGGATGGGCGGGCCCGGGGCAGGGGGAAGATCCTTTATCCACAGGAGTGCACGGTCGTCGGCGCTGCACCATCCGGGTGTTTCACACTGGTCGGAAAGGCGGGAAGGGCCCGCTGGTTCAGTACAGGAGAGAAGAAGACAATGACCGAGTTCATCACCGTCCGCGGTTCAGTGGGAACCGATCCGCAGCACGTGGTTACCACGTCGGGTCAGGGAATGGGGAAGTTTCGGCTGGCAGCCAACGAGCGCCGACTCAACAAGGAGAGTGGAAAGTGGGAGGACTTCCACACCAACTGGTTTTCCGTGACCGGGTTCCGCGAACTGGGTAGGAACATCGTGGCAAGTCTGAACAAAGGCGATCGCATCGTGGTCACGGGGCGATTGAAGATCAATGAGTTCCAGCGTGCTGACGGCACCATGGGCCAGTCCGCTGACATCGAGGCCGATTCCGTGGGACACGACCTCGCGTGGGGCACCTCCATGTTCAGCCGCACGCCCAAGCGCGGTGAACGTGATGAATTCGCGGCCGGGCCCTACTTGGCCGATGGTGAACCCGAGAACTCAACGAAGGGCGGTTTGTCCCCGGTCGGATGGCCCGTCGAAGCGCACTCCGCGATGGTGCGCGTGATTGATGCGGACGGGGAATCCGGAGAGAAATGCCCCGCAACCGAAGGTCGGGATCAAGATGCCGATGCAGTCTCCCAAGACCGCGGTGTGGCCTAGGCGAAGCACTTGAGGAACGCGCCAGGGGTGAGTATCGGCACCGACGCATTGATTGCGGAGTTAGAAGGTACACAGAAATGTGGGGAATCGGGGTGCAACGACTAGCCTTAGTCACATGGCGGAATTCATTTACACCATGACCAAGGCCCGCAAGGCCGTTGGCGACAAGGTCATCCTCAACGATGTCAGCATGTCCTTCTTCCCAGGTGCGAAGATTGGCGTTGTTGGCCCTAACGGTGCCGGTAAGTCCACGATCCTCAAGATCATGGCCGGACTCGACACCCCCTCTAACGGTGAAGCCCGGCTCAGCCCCGGATATACCGTCGGCATCCTGCTGCAGGAACCGCCGCTGAACGAAGAAAAGACCGTCCTGGGCAACGTCCAGGAGGGTGTGGGTGAGATCTACGAAAAGATCACCCGCTACAACCAGATTTCCGAGGAAATGGCCCAGCCTGACGCGGATTTCGATGCGCTACTCGAGGAAATGGGCCACCTGCAGGAAGCCATTGACGCTGCCGATGCCTGGGATATCGATTCCCAGCTCGAACAGGCAATGGATGCGCTGCAGTGCCCGCCGGCCGATTCGGCAGTCACCATGCTTTCCGGTGGTGAGCGTCGTCGCGTGGCATTGTGCAAGCTTCTGCTGCAGAAGCCCGACCTGCTGCTCCTCGATGAGCCCACTAACCACCTCGATGCCGAGTCGGTGCTGTGGCTAGAACAGCACCTGCAGGCATACGCGGGCGCCGTCTTGGCCGTCACCCACGACCGGTACTTCCTGGACCATGTGGCCGAATGGATCGCCGAAGTTGACCGCGGTCAGCTGCACCCCTACGAGGGCAACTACTCCACTTACTTGGAGAAGAAGGCCGCGCGTCTCGAGGTCCAGGGCAAGAAGGATCAGAAGCTGGCCAAGCGTCTGTCCGAGGAGCTCGCGTGGGTCCGCTCGAACGCAAAGGGTCGTCAGACCAAGTCGAAGGCCCGTTTGAGCCGGTACGAAGAAATGGCTGCCGAGGCAGAGAGCACGCGCAAGCTGGACTTCGAAGAAATTCAGATTCCTGCCGGCCCGCGCCTGGGCTCCTTGGTTATCGAGGCCAAGGACTTGAAGAAGGGCTTTGACGATCGTGTGTTGATCGACAACCTGTCCTTCACTCTGCCGAGAAATGGCATCGTTGGCGTCATCGGCCCCAACGGCGTTGGCAAGTCGACCCTGTTCAAGACGATCGTCGGCATGGAAGAGCTCGACGGCGGAGAACTTAAGATCGGTGATACGGTCAAGGTTTCCTACGTCGACCAGAACCGTGGCGGCATCGACCCGGAGAAGAGCCTCTGGGAAGTCGTCTCGGACGGGAATGACTACATCCAGGTCGGCCAGACCGAGGTTCCCTCGCGCGCCTATGTTGCGGCGTTCGGGTTCAAGGGACCGGACCAGCAGAAGAAGGCAGGTGTACTCTCCGGTGGTGAGCGTAACCGCCTGAACCTGGCGCTGACCCTCAAACAGGGCGGCAACCTGCTGCTCCTCGATGAGCCGACTAACGACCTCGACGTGGAAACCCTTTCGTCGCTGGAAAACGCGCTGCTTGAATTCCCGGGCTGCGCCGTGGTCGTCTCGCACGACCGCTGGTTCTTGGACCGCGTGGCTACCCACATTCTGGCTTACGAGGGCACGAATGAAGATCCGACGAAGTGGCACTGGTTCGAGGGCAACTTCGATTCCTACGAGGCGAACAAGGTCGAGCGACTGGGTCCGGAAGCGGCCAAGCCGCACCGCGTCACCCACCGCCGCCTAACCCGCGGCTAGAGCGCGTCGCGACAGGCAACGCCTGTCGGACAAACTAAGGGCACATGCTCCGATTCCCCACGGGGAATCGGAGCATGTGCCCTTAGCGCTTAATATCCAGGATCGCTCGAGGGTATTGGTACGGGTGCCACCGAGTTGCTTGTTGTGCGACCAGCCGGTGATGGCTTGGATGAAGTGAAGCCCGAGAAGCTAGGGAGCATGCGGTGTGCCCGGGCTATCCTGCTGTTCAGAGATCTCACCAGAATCACCGGCTGTGTCGGCCCCGACCGTCAAGGTTATTCCAACGCTGGGGAGATTAGGTGGAGATCAAGGGCTCCGACAATTCTGGAGCGAACTCTGTGAGGTAGGGAAGGCGTCGAAGTTGTTCCGCAGTGACGCGAGAACCGAAAGCATGAAGCATCGAGGCGCACTCGCGCCACGAACGTAACTCTCCAACGTCTTAGGTTTTGCCCTCATCCGGGAGTAGGCCCCTTTCGGGGTGGAAGAGTAGTTCGGCCTCCGAGCGTCCAGCGTCTTCGTCGACTATGGCATCCCAAGACACGGTAACTCCACGATCCCACCGAACTGAAACACGCTCCCCGTTGGACATGTCAACAAACTCATCAATGCGGACCGGGAAGTATTTCCGTTCAGGTCTCATTTGACGATGCGGTCCGATGCTGCACCACGCGCCGACAGACGTAACTACGGCCGCAGGATCGATGTGTTCGGCGAGCCATTGGGGAAGTTGCATTCGCTTACCAATTGCCGCGAAACTCGTGACCTCAAAGTTTATGTCTTCAAAATCCACGTTGATCATCACGGGCCGTATGGTGAGGGGTCACGCCGTCTGATGGCCTACCACCATGATCACAGCATGGTGATAAGGGGAAAACTGCCTCGGGTGTTCTGTGTGTCGAAGACAGATTGGCCGTCAGCAGGCGCTCTTGAATCCCCTGCCAGAGCCTCGCGCTGGTTCAGGGACCTAGGTGCGATGGTCAAGTTCCGGAAGCATCGTAGCGCGGCCCCCAGATCGGCAACTTCCACGTCTGTGTCGAGGGATTCAGTGCACGGCGTGACGTTCGGGTCAATGGACTCAACGACGGGATCGATCCTTCGCCGGGAGCACTCCTGATAGGCGCGGATGGCCTTGTCCTCGGCGCGGGACGCACCAACAATGGTGAACCGGCAGTTAGGAGGTGAATGAATCCACGTAGTCCATCGGCGGGGTGCCGGAATGACGGAGGATGCCCTTTGCAAAAATGCATCGAAGGTGGACTCAATCTCGAACTCGCACTGCCGGTTCGAATCACCAGCCCGGCCCTGCGGGGTACACGAGAAGATTTTCCCGCGCCGATGCCAGCGTGAGGTACCCATCATCGGCGAGGATGCCTATTGAGTTCATCGTCGCTCATCATGACCCGGCCTCTCCGTTCTGCTGGACACCATCGGGTGTCCCGGCTAGTTGTCGATCATGCCCTGAGGGAGCCGGATCATCCCCTCTTGGGCGGTGCTGGCAACCAGAGTGCCGGCACGGTTGTAGATCCTGCCGGTACCCAGCCCGCGGGCACCCGATGCCGAGGGGCTCTCCTGGACGTAGAGCAGCCACTCATCAACCCGGAAGGGGCGGTGCCACCACATGGCGTGGTCAAGCGAGGCGACGTTCATGCCGGGGGTGGCCCAGGCCAGGCCGTGCCGGCGCAACACCGGCTCCAGTAGCGTGTAGTCGCTCGCGTAGGCCAACGCGGCGCGGTGCAGCGCATCATCATCGGGCATGGGCCCGGTGGTCTTCATCCACACCGCATTGACGGCCTTGTGCTCGGTGGGAGGCTTGAAGTACAGCGGGGCGTCGACGTAGCGGATGTCGAAGGGGCGGTTGAAGGCCCAGTCCCGTGCCACAGGGTGGTCGATGTCGCCGATCTCATCCGCCGTGGTCGGCAGCGATTCGGGGTCGGGAATGCCCTCTGGCATCGGGGTCTGGTGCTCGATGCCCTCCGCGGGTTCCTGGAACGAGGCAATCATCGAGAGGATCGGCACGCCGTTCTGGTAGGCGTGGACGCGGCGCGCGGAGAAGGAGCGGCCGTCGCGCAACCGCTGCACCCCGAAGGTGATCGGAGTCTTTGCGTCACCGGCGCGCAGGAAATACGCGTGCATCGAGTGGATGGGCCGCTCGCCCTCGATGGTGCGGCTGGCAGCCATGACCGACTGGCCCAGCACCTGTCCGCCGAAGACGCGTTCACGCGGCTGCTGGGGGGACCGGCCGACGAAGATGTCTTCGTCGGTTCGCATATCGGGAGCCCCGTCCATGTCCAGCAAATCCAGCAGGATCTTGGTTGTTGCGTGATCGGTCACGGTTACTCCTCGGTAGTGTCTCTGAAACGAGGTTATCCGGCCTGGGCGCCCAGCTCAATCAGGACCGCCGTGGGGCGAGGTAACTTTAGTTCCCTGCATCGGGCCGTGGCGCATCATGGGGGTGCGCGATTCCGGCTCCGGAACATGAAACGATGGAGCCATGTCCACCGAATCACTCTTGCTTGAAGATACCGAAACCGTTGCAGACCTGAGCGTCTTCCTCACCCGAGCCCGGGCAGTGGAGGACGGTGCTGCCCTGATCGAGGCCGCGGGAAACACCTTGGCCGTGTACGTGCCGGTTCTCTACCCCGAGAACATCGGCGAAGCGGTACCCACGATCATCGGCATGCGCGCGATGGCCCTGGCCGAACCGTCCAATGTCGGAGGCCTGTTCGCCCTGGGTGCGTTGACCGACCGGCTGGCGCGGATGGCCACGGCCAGCGACATCCGGCTGGAGGTTCCGCCGGCTGAGGTTGCCGCATCCTGGGCCGGGCAGCGGGTTCCGCGCGGCGGCTGGACCCCGGTTGGCAGCCTCTCCGGCGAGCAGCTCAAGGCGGCAGCGGATGCCGGCATGGAGGCCGTCTCCAAGGCGCTGCCGGAGAACGCGGGGAAGCCGGTGCTGCGTACTGTGCGCTCGCGCATCTGGTCCTCGCCGTTGGAAGGAAGCGCCTTGGAGATCCCGACCGGGATGGCGTTCGCGGCCCAGGCACTGGGCTTCCTCGGGGAGGGCGGCGAGAGCGCGGTGTTCGAATCGGGGCGCTGGCTTCGCATCAGCTGTAGTGGTGGCCACGTAATCGCCCGTCGAGCTTCAACTTTTTAGTCTCTTTTCGGCAAGCACCGCGGGCACGATTGATGTTTCCGGCAGGGCCCTCGGTGCATGCCGTTGGTTTTAGTCGGCCGCGTTCTGCAACGAGTGTGCCGCACGGTCGAAGTAGTCCCAGAGGGTTTCCTCCTGCAGCGGCGGCAGTTCCAGGGATTCGACGGCTGCCCTCATGTGCTTGAGCCAGACGTCGCGGTTGTGCGGGTTCACCGTGTAGGGCATGTGGCGCATGCGCAGGCTCGGGTGTCCGCGGCGCTCGCTGTAGGTGCTCGGTCCGCCCCAGTACTGTTCGAGGAATAGCTGCAGGCGCATGGTCGCCGGGCGCAGGTCCTGTTCCGGGTACATCGCCCGGAACTCAACATCCTCGGCAACGCCCGCGTAGAAGCGCTCGGCCAGCTTGGCGAACGTCTCCCGGCCGCCGACCTTCGCGTAGAACGTGCCGGCGTAGTCATCGGGGTTGGCCCCGTCGTTGGGGGTCAGCTTGCCCTCGGGCAGGTTGGCGGACAAGCTCGCGCCGACCGGGCGCAACTCACCCAGCGGGTTGATCTGACCCACCGGCTCGTCGAATCGGCTGCTGCTGGGAAGAAGCACCGGCTTGGGGAGGTTAACGCCTTCGGGTTGCATTCCGGATTCCGGCTGGTTGTCGTTCACGGGGGATTCCTCTCGGTGGCCGGACCGACCGGCGCCATTTCCTTCCATTATGCCGAGCCTGGGCACCATCCGGTGGCCGCTTTCGCGCAGGGCGTGGCCCGGACGTTTCTCAGGCGTCCGGCAGTGGGCCTAGGTGCTTGAGTGCCTCGCGGATCGAGAGCGGGCTGAGCTGTTCGCTGTGGCTGAGGACGAAAGAGCGAACCCATTCCGGGGCCGTCCTGGCGTATTGGCGCAAGGACCAGCCGATAGCCTTGCGGATGAAGAACTCAGCGTCGCCGAGATTGGAGGTGATGGCCCGCTCCAACAACGCGGTGTCGGTCCTGTCTCCACGGTGCAGCTGGCAGATCATCGACATGCGCCGCTTCCAGAGGAACGGGTCGGTGCGCCAATAATCCATGAGCTCGGTGAGCTGTTCCGGGTGGGCGTCGAGCAGTTCGCCGTAGCGGCGTGAGCAGCCGTCGACCACGTCCCACCAGGCGCCCTCGAGGATCATCCGCTCATAGAGCGGCAGGAATTCAAGCCGGCCACGGCAGGCCGCGACGCCGGTGAGTTGTTGTGCCGCATACCAGTGTTCGCGGTGTATGGACGTTGCCCAGAGATCGGTGGCCGCCTCGAGCCGTGCGGCGGCCGTGAGAAGCTCCTGTCCGGCGGCCACCTCGATGACGATCTTGCGCAGGACGGGCATCGGAATGCCGAGGACGGGCATCGCCGATTTCATGTAGGCGGCCATGGATTCGGCACGCGCGGGATCGCGTACCGGTTCGAGCCGCGCATCCAGCGCCACGCGGAAGCCGGAGCTGCTCATGCCGTGGGGCGCACCGGGGCGTGGTGCACCGGGAAGTTCACGCTGCGGGCGATGAAGCAGACGGCGTTCGCGTCGCTGTGCAGGGAATCGGCCAGCGCTCGCTGGGACTCGTCGGCCAGTTCCACACGCGGGTGCAGTGTGACCGAGATGAATTGGCCGCTACCGTCCCGGTTCAGGCGCATGCTGCCCTCTGAATCATCTCGGTATCCCGTAACCACTAGGCCGTTCTTCACCGCCACATGCAGATAGGAGAGCATATGGCACTGGGTGAGGGCGGCCAGCAGCAGCTGTTCGGGGTTCCAGCGGTCCTGGTCCCCGTGAAAGGTGGGATCGGCCGTGCCGGGCAGGTCCGGGAGCCCTGGAGCCGAAACCACATGGTCGCGGCCGTAGCTGCGATAGCCGGCGGTTCCTTCACCGCGGTTTCCGGTCCAGTGCATGCTGATGGAATAGGAGTGGATATCCAGGTTCATGGAACCATTCTGCCTCCCCGGGTCCCACGCGGGCCGGGGGCGCACCGTCCCGGGCGGCTCCCAAAATGCAAGCGACCCGGCGGTCCGTGGGGCCACCGGGTCACTGACTGCAGCGGATCAGGCGCGGTCGGCCTCCTGCGCTGCCAGGGCGCGCAGGACCGCATCACGGCTTTCGACAACCAGGCGGCGCAGCGCCGGGCTGTCCGTTCCGAGCGAGTCAAGGAAGGCGTCCGTCGCCTCGAGCGTTGCCGGGCTGATTTGTTCGGCGGGGTAGAGCCCCACGATGATCTGCTGGGCGATCTCGTGGCTCTTGGCATCCCAGATGCTCTGCGCCGAGGCGAAGTACTCGGACACGTACGGTGCAATCAGCGCGGCATCGTGGACACGGGAGAATCCGGCGATGGCGGCGCGCTGCTGCAGGTTGGACAGTGATCCCTGGACCATCACCGCTTCCCAGGTCGCACGCTTGGCCTCCGGTGTGGGGATCGCGGCCTTGGCCAGCTCGGCGGCGAGCTGCCCGTTGCCGGTATTGTCGCCCGCCAGCTCGGCATCGATCGCTTCGCGCCCGAGGCGTCCGCCGGCCACCAGAGAGGTGAGCAGCTCCCAGCGCAGGTCGGTGTCCACCGCCAGGCCCTCGAGCGGCACCGATCCGTCGAACAGCGCCGAAATGGCATCCAGCTGCGCGGCCGACTCGGCGCGCACGGCGAAGGCCTTGACGAATTGCAGCTGCGAGTCCGATCCCGCCTGCGCAGCGATGCTCAGCTGCCAGAGCGAATCCGCGGCCGCCAGCGAGGCAGCGCGTGTGTCCTCGGCGGCGATGTAGTAATCCAGTGTGGTGTGCAGCTGGCGCAGCAGGACCATCACCACTGAGGAGTCGGACTCGTGGGCGATATTGTTGAGCACCAGTTCGACGTAGTTGCGCCCCGCTGTCTCGGCATCGCGTACGGCATCCCAGGCGGCACCCCAGACCAGGGTGCGCGGCAGCGATGCGTCGAAGTCCTTCAGGTGGGCTTGGGCCGTGGCCAGGGAGACGTCATCGAGGCGGATCTTGGCGTAGGCCAGGTCGTCGTCGTTGATCAGGATCAGCGCGGGGCGCTTGCGCCCGGTGAGCGATTCGACGGCCGTGGCGGTTCCCGCAACGTCGAGTTCCTCGCGGTGCACGCGTACCAGCTTGCCGGCGTCGTCCAGGTCATAGCAGCCCACCGCCAGGCGGTGCGGGCGGATGGTGGGGTAGTCGGACGGGGCCGACTGGGCGATGACGAAGGAGGCGATGGTCCCGTCTTCGTTCATCTCGATGATCGGCGTGAGCTTGTTCACCCCTGCGGTTTCCAGCCAGAGGGCCGTCCAATCGGTCAGGTCGCGGCCGGAAGACGCCTCCAGCTCACGCATCAGATCCGGCAGCTCGGTGTTGGACCACGCGTGCTTGGCAAAGTAGCCCCGCACCCCGGCCATGAACTCCTCCTGGCCGACCCAGGCGACCAGTTGGCGCAGCACCGAGGCGCCCTTGGCGTAGGTGATGCCGTCGAAGTTGACCTGCACGTCTTCGAGGTCGTTGATCTCCGCCTTGATCGGGTGGGTGGAGGGGAGCTGGTCCTGGCGGTAGGCCCAGTTCTTTTCCATGATGTTGAACGTGGTCCAGGACTGCGTGAATTCGGTGTTCTCCGCCGCGGCGAGCGTGGACATGAATTCGGCGAACGACTCGTTCAGCCACAGGTCGTTCCACCAGCGCATGGTCACCAGGTCCCCGAACCACATGTGGGCCAGCTCGTGCAGGATGGTGATGGCGCGTCGCTCCACCGCGGCGTTGGTGGGCCGCGAGCGGAAGACATAGGTTTCCAGGAACGTCACGGCCCCGGCGTTTTCCATGGCACCGGCGTTGAACTCGGGTACGAAGAGCTGGTCGTACTTCTCGAACGGGTACGGGGTGCCGAACTGCTCCTCGAAGAATTCGAAGCCCTGACGAGTGAGCGTGAAAATGTTCTCGGCATCCAGGTGTTCGATCAGCGACTTGCGTGCGAAGACGCCCAGTGGGACCACGTTGCCGTTGGAACTGGTCAGTTCGCTGCGCACGGACTCGTATGGTCCGGCGATCAGCGCGGTGATGTAGGAGGAGATCCGGGCGGTGGGTGTGAAGGCCCAGATGGCCGTGCCCTCTGCCGCGGGGACCGGTTCCGGGGTGGGGGAGTTGGAGATGACGTCCCAGTGTGCCGGGGCTGTGACGGTGAAGGAGAACTGGGCCTTCAAGTCAGGCTGTTCGAACACTGCGAACATGCGCCGGGAGTCTGGGACCTCGAACTGCGAGTAGAGGTAGACCTCGTTGTCCACCGGGTCGACGAAGCGGTGCAGGCCCTCGCCGGTGTTCATGTAGGGCGCGTCGGCGTCGATGACCAGGACGTTTTCGGCGGCGAGGTCGGCCAGCTCGATGCGGACACCGTCGGATATCAGCGACGGATCCAGTGCGGACCCGTTGAGCGTGATCGAGTGGACGGTGTCTGTGATGGCGTCTATGAAGGTGGAGGATCCCGGGACGGCGGTGAAGGCCACAGTGGTGTGCGAACCGAAGACCTTCTCCCCGCGGGTCAGGTCCAGCGCAATCCCGTAGGACTGCACTGCAATGAGTTCGGCGCGGGTGCGTGCTTCCTCGCGGGTCAGGTTCAATCCGGGCATGGTGGCTTCCTCCAGGGGCGGTACGAGTTGGATGTTGCCGGCTGTTCCGAGGCGGGGAACCAACCCCGCAGTTCTGAAACAAGCCTTGAACATTGCTTATATTGTTCCACCCCACACCCGTATTTGGGTAGGTGTGGGCCACTCGTATTAGATGGAGGGCATGGTACTAAAGGTCGCGTTACTCGGATACGGTGCCATCGGGCGCGAGGTGCGGCGGATGCTGTTAGCCGATGGAGGCTCGATCTCGATGACCGGGGTCATCGCCCGGGGACCGCTGGCCGGGGGCGAGCCGGGGGAGGCCCGTGACGGGTTGCCCGGCCTGGGGCTCGAGGAAGCGCTCGAACGCGCGGACCTGGTCATCGAGTGCGCCTCCGCCACAGCCGTACGCGAACACGGCCCGCGCATCATCGCCTCCGGAACCGACCTGCTCATCGCATCGATCGGTGCGCTCGCCAACCCACCGCTTCGCCGCGCGCTCACTGCCGGTCCGGGGCGGGCGCACCTGAGCACCGGGGCCATTGGCGGCCTTGACCTGCTGCGTGCCGCGGCCTTGGACGGGGGACTGGAACGCGTCACCCTGAGCACCACCAAGGCGCCCGCCGCGCTGATCAATCCCGGCATGGACCCGGCCACCCGGTCCCGCATCGAGGCGGCGGCCGGCCCCACCGAGATCTTCGCCGGAACGGTGGCCGAGGCGGTGCTGCGCTTCCCCCGGAACATCAACGTGGCGGCGGCCCTGGCGCTCGCCGTCGGCGACTTCGCCATGGTCCGGGTGAGGATCCTGGCCGATCCCGTGGCGGCGCTGACCCTCCATCGGATCGAGGCCGAGGGTTCGGCGGGGAAGTACGCCTTCGACGTAGCCAATGCCCCGGATCCGTTAAATCCGGCAACCAGTGCGCTGACCGCCCGCTCCATCGTTGCCGGCGTGCACCGGCTGTCCGGGCGGCGAGGTTCGTTCCACTTCATTTAGACGGGTGTGTTCCCGAGGCGGTTCACGCGCCTATGCTGGGTCGCATGCTTGGAATGAAGAACTACACGCAGGAATACGTCGATGCGTCCCGTGCCCGGATCGCCCGCCAGATCGCCATGTTCGTTTCCGGCGTCGGGCTCGAGGCCAACCCCGAGTTCGAGGCGGCGTACTTCAACAACCTGCTCGTCGTGCTCGACGCGCACTTCGTCCACCGGCTGCGGGGTGTCGAGAAGAAGGACGGGAACCCGCTGAACGAGGTCCGGGTCATCTGCGCCTCGCTGCTGGAAAACGACGAGCTGATGGGTTCGGATCCCGCGATCCAGCTGACGCCGGAGAAATCGGTGCTGGGCCTGGCCGAGGGTGATTCGATCCGGCTGAACCGCGAGGATTTCATCAGGCTCGCCTCCGCTTTCTTCGAGGAGCTCGAGGACAAGTTCGTCGCCTCAGAGTAGCGAAGAACGTGTATTCGGCCGTCGGCATCGGGTAAGACGGCCCGCCGTGGAGTATCGGGAGCGGGACTTCGAACCAGCCGAACGCTAAAATGGAAAACAAATTCACCAAGTACCCGTGGCCGATGCGGCCGCACTGCACTGGAGTTTCCATGAGCACCATGAACGGCCGCCCCCGGACCCCCGCAAGCCCGACGGATGCATCGCTTTGCTCGATCGCGCGCGCCGGGCTCTGGTTCCAGCTGCTGCTCGGTGGGATTGTCGTGTTCGTGCTGGTCGTGGCCCTGTTAGCCAAGGATCCGTTCGCCCTATGGTCGCTGTTGCCGACCACGGCGATCATGGTCCTCGCCGGCTGGTGGTTCGGCTCGGGCCGCATCGTCGTCGACGAGGCCGGGGTGCGGGTCTATGGGGGCGGCGTGCTGAAGATGCTGGAGGTCAAGACCGCGGATATCGCTTCGGCCGAGGCCAAAGAGATCTCCCCGCTGGAATACGGCGGTTGGGGGCTGCGGATCTCCGGGGCCGGTACCGCCTTCATCCTCAAGCGGGGTCCGGGCCTGGTGGTGAACCGCACCAAGGGCGCGCCACGGATCTACAGCGTGGCAAGCACCTCCGACGCCGAGCTGATGGCGGCACGGCTGAACGCGCTGGCAGCGCGCAGCGCCCCATCGGCGAAATAGCTACACGAACTTCGTGCCATGGGGCTCCCGGCGATAAGCTGGTTCGGACTCCCGTCCCCAGAAGCTAGGACCAATTCCCATGCGCGTTCACATTGCCACCGACCACGCCGGCCTGGAGCTCAGTGCCCACCTGATCAGCCACCTGACGGCCAAGGGCTTTGAAATGATCGACCACGGGCCGAGCGCGTACGACGCCGAGGACGACTACCCCTCGTTCTGCATCAACGCGGCCCTCGCCGTCGTGGCCGATCAGCGTGCGGGCGTGGACTCGTTGGGCATCGTGCTCGGCGGTTCGGGCAACGGCGAACAGATCGCCGCCAACAAGGTCCAGGGTGCTCGTGCCGCACTGGCCTGGAACCTGGACACCGCCCGCCTGGCCCGCGAGCACAACAACGCCAACATCGTCGCCGTCGGTGGCCGCCAGCACCCGTTGGAGGAGGCCACCGAAATCATCGAGGCCTTCCTGGCCGAGCCGTTCAGCAACGTCGAGCGCCACATCCGCCGCATTTCCAAGATCGCCATCTACGAGACCACCGGCGAGGTCGTGGCCTAGGTAGGCCGCACCATCATGCCTGAAGGCCATTCGGTACATCGACTTGCCCGCCAATTTGACGACGTCTTTGGCGGGCAGGTCCTTGCCGTCTCTTCGCCGCAGGGACGCTTCGCACCGGCTGCGAAGCTGATCAATGGGCAGCAACTCATCTCTGCCCAGGCCCACGGCAAGCAGCTGTTCCTGGGCTTCGGCAACGAGTTGGTGCTGCGCGTGCACCTTGGCCTCTACGGGGCCTGGAGCTTCGGCGGAGACGGACACTTTTCCGGGGCGTCCTCGATCGGAGCACCGCGCCGCGTGGGCGAGTCGGAGCAGGCCGGCACGGCGGAGTCCGGAGCGTATGCCGGCCCGCCGGAACCGGTCGGACAGGTCCGGGCCCGGCTGGTATCCGAACACGGCTGGGCCGACCTGCGTGGTCCCACCGCCTGCGAGGTCCTCACGGAGGACCAGGCCGCTACGGCCCGGGCCAAGCTCGGACCCGACCCGCTTCTCGGGGCGGCAGGCGAATTCAACCTGGCCAAGGGCCGAGGCTCACTTGAGCGGATCGCCTCCGATGCCGCGGAAGCCAAGCGGGAGTTCGTGGCCCGGCTGGGCCGGAAGAAGACACCGATCGGCACGGCGTTGATGGACCAGGCGCTGTTGGCCGGCGTCGGCAACATCTACCGCGCCGAGGCGCTCTTCCGCGGCCGCATCGACCCGTTCATGACCTGTCGCGACCTGTCCACTCTCCGGGCCGCAGCACTCTGGGAAGACATCGTGGAGATCATGAATGACGGGGTGCGTGAGGGCAAGATCATCACCACCAGGGTCGAGGACCGCTCCGATGTGGGCCCACTGTGGCCGGATAACGCGTATTACACCTATCAGCGCCAGCATCAGCAATGCAGGTGCTGCGATGCCCGCATAGCGCTGATGGAGGTTGCGGGCCGAAAGCTCTACTGGTGCCCCGGTTGCCAGCGTAAGGCCCGCAAGCGGATCAGCCGCTAGCCGGTCCTCGGAACCGTGACCTGCGCCCATGGCAGTGGCCGGGCACTGGCAATGGACCCGGTGGAGGTCGTTGTTCAGCCCTGCATCCGCCCACGGTGGTCCCCAGTCTCCAGCTTCGAGCCGGCGGATCACTGCCGTCTCCCTGACTGTTGCCGTTGCCGCCGTCATGCTCGCGCTGCTGGTGTGGTGGGGCGTTCGGCCCGACTGGGAGCTGCACCAGGCCACGAGCATGGGCGCGGTGGAGCCCAGCACGGCCGATGCCGCGCCGGTGCACGCACACTACCCCGAGGTGTTTGGCCGCCAAGTTCATGAACGAAACGGTGGACACGCCGTCCCTGGGGCATGGACCAGAGCGGGAAGCCCGATGGTCCGGCCCATGCTGGCCTCTACAACCCGGCCGTCCTGTACCCGGATGATGCATCGCTGGCCGCTGCCATCGCCCAGGTCGCCGCCAAAGCGCAAGCAGCTTCCAGAGGGGCACCGGGCACCGGGTCGGCCAGGCTTTCTACGTCGGGGTTCCGGGTGGCAGCGGAGTGGAGCTCACTGTCGACCGACCAGCCGATCAGTGGCAGTGGAAAGGACGGCCAAGTCGCCACAGTAGTGCCGCTCTGGACTCCGGCGTCCTGCTCGACAAACACCTCGACTCGAGCACAGCCTCGCGGCCCAAGCTCGACCACGGATACCTTAGCGTGGTCGATTTGGTCAAGGCGCGTGCCTTCCACGCGGATGCCCTGGTATTTGGCGGCACTGGCGAGGTCGATGCCGCTGGCATCGCGTGTGAACGTTCTGGCCGCGTATTTCCCGTGGGTGAGCCCTGGAGCAGCATGGTGCGGTTGTCGGCTTCACGGCCGCGCAGCACGACACAACGCACGAGTTGTACCGCCGCTCAACGGAATCCCGGGAAGGAGGCTCTCCCCGGGTGTCCTTGAGGCCGCGCCCTCGAGCGGCCTCGCCTGACCTTCATACGCATCCTTGCAACCCGAAGAGGAACGACATGGCATCGCCATCGATCAACTCAGCGGCCACTCCAAGTGGAGCCGGCTCCCTGGAGTGTCGGCGAGAGCGGTGGCTGGCGGTCGCGCCGGCCGCTGTGACGATTCGCTGGGCCACCACGCCACGGAACACTTCCTGTCCACCGGACACCTGGTCATGCAGGGCTTTGAGCCGGGGGAGTGGTTCTGGGACGATGCGGGGGAGCAAATCACCGGGGGCTCCGTTCTGGCTCCGCTACGCAGCCACCGTAGGACCAAACAGCGCCGGGACCCGCTGACCGGCTCCCGGTCGACTGGCTTGAAATCCTCGCAAACAAGGGCAACGCCAGCTGATGGCGCCGCACCGGATGGATGCCTTGCCGTCCTGCCAACGGAGCGGAAAATTCGGAACGTGGGGCAAACCTGTCTTCAATCGGGGCATCAATGTCGTTGGGTTCGGCCCGGCATGCCGATCTCGCCATGGAACACCGTCGCCTAGGCGCCGTGAATCGAGTGTGCCGATGTCCCGTTCCCTGGTGGGCAGTGAGACGGCAGGGCAAGGAAAAGGCGGCTCCCGGAACATTGTTCCGAAAGCCGCCTCGGCCTGTTTAGCGCTTGTTCATCGGGTAGGTCATGCGCTGACGCTGACCTTGGTCGGGGCCGGGGCGTTGACGCGTTCGAGGTGTCCGTGCCGGGGGATGAACGCCGTCAAGACCATGGCCAGTGCCGCGGCCGAGATCGAGATCATGAAGGTCATCTGGAAACCGGCCAGGCTCGGTACGGTCACCGGGCCCAGGTTGAGCGTCATCTGCGCCAGCACCACGCCCATGACTGCGGCGGAGACTGAGGTTCCCACTGAGCGCATCAGCGCATTGAGGCCGTTGGCAGCCGCGGTGTCCGAAAGCGGGACCGAGCCCATGATCAGTGCCGGCATCGCTGCGTAGGCCAAGCCGATCCCGCCGCAGATCACCATGGAGGCCAGCGTGATGTGCCAGATTTCCTGGTTCCAGATTAGGGCCAGCACGTAGCCCAGGGCTACGACGGCCGAACCTGTCAGCAGCGTCGTCTTCGGGCCGCGGGCGGCTGTGATCTTCGCCGAAACCGGGGAGAGCAGCATCATGACCACTCCGCCCGGGGCTAGTACGAGTCCGGCTTGCACCATGCCCAGCCCCATCCCGTATCCGGTGGAATCGGGTGCCATGAGCAGCTGTGGGAACGCAAGGTTCATGCCGTACATGGCGAACCCCACGGCGATGGAAGCCATGTTGGTGAACAGGACGCTCGGACGGATCGAGACCCGCAGGTTGACCAGCGGAGCGGTGGTGCGCCATTCGAAGATGCCCCAGCAGGCCAGGATGAGCACCGCGGCGGCAAAGAGCCCCAGGGTCAACGGGCTGGTCCAGCCCCAGTCCGCGCCCTTGGTGATCGGCAGCAGGAACGCCACCAGGCCGAGCGAGAGTCCGAAGGCGCCCCACCCGTCGAAGGAGGCACGTGAGCCGGGTGCGGATTCTCGCAGGACCGCTGCGACCAGCGCAAGGCAGATGATGCCCAATGCCGCCGAGGCCCAGAAGAGCATGTGCCAGTCGGCGTGCTGGGCAATGAGGGCGGCAAGGGGGAGTCCGACGGCGCCGCCGACACCCATGGTGGCGCTCATGGTGGCGACTGCCGAACCCATCCGCTCACGGGGAAGCACGTCTCGCAGCAGGCTGATGCCCAGCGGGATGGCGCCCATGGCCAGACCCTGCAGGGCGCGTCCGATCAGCATCGGCAGCAGGCCCACCGTCACGGCGCAGAGGATGGAACCGATGACCAGCGCGCCCAAGGAGATCATCAGCATGAGCCGTTTGCCGAAGATGTCACCGAGGCGGCCCGAGATCGGGGTGACGATGGCGCCGGCTAGAAGCGTGGCGGTTATCACCCAGGCCGAGTTGGCGCGCGATGTGTCCAGCAGCGTGGGCAATTGCGGGATCAGTGGGATCATGATGGTTTGCATCAGCGAAACGGCAATGCCGACAAACGCCAGAACCGCAATGATCAGGCCGGGCCTGACCGGTGTAGGGGGCGTTTCTGCTGGACTTTTCGGCATGGGGCTCCTGTGTGGACTGAAAAACGGGGAAGTATGCATCATACATAAAATATGTATGATGCATACGAATGGTGTTCGATTCAGAGAGACGGGACGTCACATGGCAGGGTTTAAAACATTGGCGCAGTTGCAATACGAGCTCATGCTCTTCTCGCGCTACCACCTGCGCCCGCACCACAACGACGAACCGCTGCTCGAGCGTTCCGCTCAGGTGCTGCTCAGTCGAATGGAGCACGTTGAACCGATGACGCTCAAGGAGCTCTCCCGGGCCTTGCGCCTGGATGCCTCCACCATCCACCGTCAAACGGCTGCCCTGCTGCGGCAGGGCTACCTTGAATATGCGCAGCATCAGCCCGGTGAAGTGGCCCGCAGGATGGCTCCCACGGCGGAGGGGCTGGCCATGCTGGACTCGACGCGGGGCGCGCTGAGGGAGGGCATCGAAAAGGTGGTGGGGCGGTGGCCCGAGGAAAAGGGAGAGCTATTTGCCGCCCTGTTGCGGGAATTCAACGAGGGCGTTGAGCAACTGGAGGGAACGTCCTGGCCGCGGACGCGCGCCTAGCTGCCGATTCGAGAGGTCAGGCGGGCTGAGCGACAAGTTGCCGGAGGGGCCGCTGGGTGAGAATCGCGCCCCAGGTCATCAGCGCGTGGCCGCCGGCGTAAGCGGACGTAATGGCGAAATCGAACTGCGGGAATTCGAATCCCGGAATGAAGGGCTGCATTGCCAGAATTGAATCCGAGAGCACGAACAACGTGTGCCGGACCCGCAGCCAGAGTAAACCGGAGCTGGCCAACGACATCATCGACAGGACCGTCATCGAGTAGAGGAGCACCGCCGGTGCCATGGATCCGGCATGCGGCAGGGCGGGGGCGAGTACCGTCCCGCACAGCAACGGATAGGTCACCAAGTACGGGCGGATATCGTGCAAACCATGCCCGGGGTGAAGTGAAATAGCAACGCATGGGCGATGTAAGCGACCGCGAAGCCGACGAGCCCGATCCGGAATCCCTGCCTGCTCAGGTCCGAGGCGTCGCCGATCGTCGAGCAGGTCCACGTGGGGGTGCCGATTAGGCTGGCCGGCGAAAGTGGCTTGGGCAAGGTTGCCAAAAAGACCCTAGAAGCAGCGTTGGGATCAGCTAATTCTTCGGTTCGGCGGAAAGGGCCACGTTGCCGAGCAGGAGCGCGGACAGGTGCGCGAGCGCTACCATGACGAACGGAAGGAGAGGCTGCGCCTCATCCTGCTGACCCTTTTCGTTCGCAAAGCGCAGTAGGGCCCCGCGGTGCTATCGGCGGGTTAATCCGGTGAAACAAGAAAGGTCCCGATCTTTTCAGATCGGAACCTTTCCCCCTTTGGAGGGGATGACGGGAATCGAACCCGCGTAATCAGTTTGGAAGACTGAGGCTTTACCATTAAGCTACATCCCCGGAATTTGCCCCGCGGTGCGTTGCAACAAGAAGACCTTAGCAGTGCCTGAACTCGTCGTGCAAATCGAGTTCCACATGGCCTTTTTGGTCCAGCAGCCCCGGACCGGTGAAGGGGCGCGACCCGCTTCCCGTTGTTGCTGGACTCGGCGAGACGGCATCGGAGAAAGCGACCAGCCAATATCCTGCCGTGCACGCAAAGGCTTCGAGCGCGGGGCAACGGAAGTCCTCCGACAGCGCCGGTAGCGGAGGTGCCCGTGGCCGTCCGCGTTCGCGGGAGCGCTGTGCCCGCGTTCCGACGGAGGGTGCCCCGGCAGTCGGTATCGGCTGGTGAGCGGTGGGGGCATGGGTGGAGTCCCGGCTCCACCCGGGGCGATCTGCGGAATGACGTAGCGCAGGCGGCTTGGCTCGATTGACGGTGCGGGGTCATTAGCTGGATAGGAGGGTGTGCGTCGCTTCTACCGGCGGTGAACGTCGTGTACCGGCACGAGTCACTTGGGGGAGCACGGCTAATGCAAAGTCGGTAGCGGTGGAATCCAACCCCGGCGCAACACGCGCCCAACGGTGCTTCTGATGACGAAAGACCCCTGTTAGAACTGGTGATTGTCGAGATCATCAGTGCAACAGGAGTCCTTCCATGCCATCTTCCCCCATCACCCGCATCCGCCGCCAGCTGGAGGACCTGCCCCGGGACCTCGCCCAGCACATCGAGGCGCAATCCATCGCCGAGGTCTTGGCCTTGTTTCCCGATCCCCGCAAGCCCCGCGGCGTCCGCCATGCCCTGGCCTGGATCCTGGCCACCACCCTGTGCGCCGTGCTCGCCGGCTCGAAATCCTTTGCCGCCATCGCTGACTGGGCGCTTCACGCCGCCGACACCTCCCTGCACGGCACCGGCTTCCGAGCCCCGCACGTGACCACCTACCAACGCGTCCTGGGTTCCCTTGACGCCGACGCGTTCGACCAGGCCGTGGGAACCTGGGTACGCACCCGCATCGATGCCCAGGTCATTGCCATCGATGGCAAGGAGGTCCGTGGCGCCAAGCACGCAGGCGGAACCCGGGTGCACCTGATGGCCGCGGTCGACCACAACACCGGCGCCGTCCTGGGACAAGTCGAGGTTGGTGGGAAAACCAATGAGATCACGCAATTCGAGACGCTCCTGGAAACCCTGGGTGACCTGCAGGGCAGGATCTTTACCGCCGACGCCCTGCATACCCAGCGGGCTCACGCCGAGTTCCTCCACCAGCAGGGGGCGCATTTCGTGCTCACCGTGAAAGCCAACCAGCCCAAGCTGCTCAAGCACTTGACTGCCCTGCCGTGGGAGCTTGCACCGGTGGGCAATGACCAGCGCGATACGGGCCATGGACGCCGGGCCATCCGGAGGATCAAGGTCTCCAGCGTCCCGAAAGGCCTGGGCTTCCCCCACGTCGCCCAAGTGGCCCAACTGATCCGCAAAACCAAGAAACGAGGCACGAACACCTGGTCCATCGAAACGGTCTACATCATCACCTCCGTGCCCGTGCATCGGGGCAGCCCAAAGCAACTGAACACCTGGGTCCGGGGGCACTGGGGCATAGAAAACGGTCTCCATTGGCGGAGGGACTCAATTTATTTGGAGGACAAATCACAGGTCCGGACCGGATCAGCACCCCGGGTGATGGCCTCCATGCGGAGCCTGGCGATCAGCGTCCTACTGCTGGCCGGCACCAAGAATGTCGCCCAGGGCAACCGCAAGATGTCCTTCAACCCGGCCCGTCCAATGAAAACCATTGGGATTACGGGCCTATCAACGACTTTGCATTAGCCGTGCTTGGGGGAGTGGGGCCGGGAGAGGGTTCGATGCGTCCGAGATGGCGGCTGAGGATGCGCCGCGGGCTTTCCCTTTTCACCGGCGTGCGGATGCATTCCATGCGCTGGCCGAAATGAAAGGGCCGGTCCAGGGCGGACGATGCGGTCGGCCGCGGTCCGCGCATGGGCCCCGGCGGGGAGGTGCTTAGCGTTGGGTTCGGGGATCCGGCGGGGCCGTGGCGCACGAATTTGGCTTTCCCCGAAAGTCGAGTATCTTTGTGGGGCGCCATCGTGGATTCTAGAAGTTACGTGACGCGGGGATTAGTAGTTGAGAGTAGATTCTGCATAAACTAATTCTGCACTAATCGGGGTGTAGCTCAGCTTGGCTAGAGCGCGCGCTTTGGGAGCGTGAGGTCGCAGGTTCGAATCCTGTCACCCCGACACTGTACAAAACCCCGCAAGGTTCGCTTTGCGGGGTTAGCAGTCCAGTCAGACCACATCAGACACCAGGAGAGCCACGCTGTGAAGAGCGCCGTCGAAAACCTCAGCCCCACCCGGGTCAAGCTCAACGTCGAAGTTCCCTTGGAGGAATTGAAGCCGAGCATCGATGAGGCTTACAAGACCATCGCAAAGCAGATCCAGGTTCCCGGTTTCCGTAAGGGTAAGGTCCCGAACCGCCTCGTCGACCAGCGCGTTGGCCGTGGCTACGTCCTGGAGACGGCAGTCAACGACTCCCTGAACGGTTTCTACCAGGCAGCCGTCACCGAGGCTTCGATCATCCCGCTTTCGCGTCCCGAGGTTGAGATTACCGAGGTTCCTTCCGCGGTTGCCAACGAAGGCCAGCTGGTCTTCCAGGTCGAGATCGACATCCGTCCCTCGATCGAGCTGCCGGAGTACAAGGGCCTCGAAGTCACCGTTGAAGCCGCCGAAGCCGGCGAAGAAGACATCACCAAGGCCCTTGAAGACCTCCGCGGTCGTTTCGGCACGCTGAAGACCGTTGAGCGCCCCGCCGCCGACCAGGACTTCATCACCCTCGACCTCACCGCCAGCGTTGATGGCGAAGAAATCGATGCAGCTACCGGCCTGTCCTACCAGGTTGGCTCGGGCACCATGCTCGAGGGCATGGATGAGGCCGTCACCGGCCTGTCCGCCGGCGAAGACGCCACCTTCGAGACCAGCCTCGCCGGCGGCGAGTACGCCGGCAAGCCTGCACAGGTCAAGGTCGTTGTCACTGCCGTGAAGGAGCGCGAGCTTCCGGAAGCCAACGACGACTTCGCACAGCTGGCCTCCGAGTTCGACACCATCGACGAACTGAAGGAAGACCTGGCCAAGCAGGCCGCCGAATCCAAGATCGTCGAGCAGGGCATTGCCGCCCGCGACCTGGTCATGGACAAGCTGATCGAACTCATCGAGGTTCCGGTTCCGGAATCCGTGATCACCGAGCAGGTTGAGCAGCACTTCGAGCAGGGTGCACACACCGAAGGTGAAGAGCACGACACCGAGGAGCACCGCACCGAGGTCAAGGGAAATACCGAGAAGGCCTTCCGCAATGAGATCATCCTCGATGCAGTTGCCGAGAAGGAAGAAATCGGCGTTGCCCAGGGCGAGCTGATCGACTACATCGTCCAGACCGCCAGCCAGTACGGCATGGAGCCGAACCAGTTCGCGCAGATGCTCGACGGTGCCGGCCAGGTTCCGATGATGGTCGGCGAAGTCCGCCGTCGCAAGGCACTGGCCAAGGTCCTTGAGCTTGCCATCGTCACCGACACCGCAGGCAACGTCGTTGACCTGAGCAGCTTCGTGAAGCCGGCTGACGAAGAAGCAGTGGCAGCTTCTGCTTCCTCCGCCTCGTCGGCGTCCTCCGCTTCCGCGGAGTCGGCCGAGTAGCAGCCGCTCTCACACGCTTTACCCAGGCCGGCGGGCCCGCTTTCGAGCGGGGCCGCCGGCCTTTTTAAGCCCTCGGTGATGTGCGCCGCAGGTACCATGCGCCCACAGCGAACAGTCGGTGCGGAGCCCCCAAACAGGGCCTCCCAGGCAGTAATGTTCAAGGAAGTAAAGCGCTCATGGCCCCGACCGCTGGGTTGATGGTCGTGGCATTACGGAGAGGTATTCGAACATGTCAAGTGACGCCCTGAACCCCACCATGGCTTCGGTAGATCCGGTAGCCCGTGAGGATTACATCTACAACCGCCTCCTCAAGGAGCGGATCATTTGGTTGGGCACCGAGGTGAGCGACGCTAACGCGAACGCCATCTGCTCCCAGCTGCTGCTGCTCTCGGCCGAGGATCCGGAAAAGGACATCTGGCTGTACATCAACTCTCCCGGTGGCTCGATCACCGCGGGCATGGCGATCTACGACACGATGAAGTTCATCCCGAATGACGTCGTCACCGTCGCCACCGGCTTGGCCGCCTCGATGGGCCAGTTCCTGCTCTCCTCGGGCACGCCGGGCAAGCGCTACGCCACCCCGAACGCCCGCATCCTGATGCACCAGCCTTCCGGCGGCATCGGCGGCACCGCCTCGGACATCCGTATCCAGGCCGAGCTGATCCTGCACATGAAGAAGGTCATGAGCGAACTGACCGCCGAGCAGACCGGTCAGACCGTTGACACCATCCTCAAGGACAACGAGCGCGACAAGTGGTTCACCGCCACCGAAGGCCTGGCCTACGGCTTCTTCGACCACATTGCCCAGAATTCCGGCGCGGTATCCGGCGGCGGCGGGGTCGCGAAGTAATCGTGACGGTCCGAACCGATACCACTGATTTCCCAGGAGAAACCATGAACCACACACCGCATGCCACTGCCGGCGAAATGCCTTCGGCACGGTACATCCTGCCCCAGTTCGAGGAGCGTACCCCGTACGGCTTCAAGCGCCAGGACCCCTACGCGAAGCTCTTCGAGGACCGCATCATCTTCCTTGGCGCGCAGGTCGACGATGCTTCAGCCGACGACGTCATGGCGCAGCTGCTGGTCCTCGAATCGATGGACCCGGAACGCGACATCACCCTGTACATCAACTCGCCGGGCGGCTCCTTCACTGCCATGACGGCGATCTACGACACGATGCAGTTCGTGCGTCCAGAGGTGCAGACCGTATGCCTCGGCCAGGCGGCAAGTGCCGCTGCTGTGCTCTTGGCCGGCGGAGCACCGGGCAAGCGCCTGGCGCTTCCCAACGCCCGCATCCTGATCCATCAGCCGGCCATGGGTGGCGGGGAACGGGGCACCGCCTCCGACCTGCAGATCCAGGCAGAGGAAGTCATGCGCATGCGTGCCTGGCTCGAGCAGACCCTTGCCGGCCACAGCAACAGGACGGCAGAGGAAGTCGGCAACGACATCGAGCGCGACCTGTACATGACGGCAACCGAGGCCAAGGCCTACGGCCTGATCGACGAGGTCCTGACCCCGCGCAAAATCAAGCCCCAGGCAATTTCCAAGTAGCCTGGCACAGGTGTACGACGGGTGGCCCGTAGGTGATATATTTCGCACCACGGGCCACCCTTCACCGTTTCAACGGTGTACTGACTTACAGTTGAGGTAGCTCAAAGATCGCCAGCCCGCCCGGGTGTGGCTCTACCGGGACCGGACAAAGGGGACCACACACCATGGCACGTATCGGTGAAAACTCGGATCTGCTCAAGTGCTCCTTCTGTGGGAAGAGCCAAAAGCAGGTCCGCAAGCTGATCGCCGGGCATGGTGTGTACATCTGCACCGAATGCATCGAGCTCTGTAACGAGATTATCGAAGAGGAGCTTGCCGAGGTCGAGGAAGGTACCGACTTCGAGCTGCCCAAGCCACGCGAGATCTTCGACTCGCTGCAGGAATACGTGATCGGTCAGGAAGCCGCCAAGCGTTCGCTGGCCGTGGCAGTCTACAACCACTACAAGCGGATCCAGTCCGGTTCCGCCTCCAAGCCGGCTGCCTCGCTGGCCGCTACCCCGGGGAGTTCGCTCGACGAGGTCGAGGTCTCGAAGTCCAACATCCTGCTGATCGGCCCCACCGGCTGTGGCAAGACCTACCTCGCACAGACGCTGGCCCGTCGGCTGAACGTCCCGTTCGCCGTCGCCGATGCCACGGCGCTGACCGAGGCCGGATACGTGGGCGAGGATGTCGAGAACATCCTGCTCAAGCTCATCCAGGCTGCCGACTACGACGTCAAGAAGGCCGAACAGGGCATCATCTACATCGATGAGATCGACAAGATCTCGCGTAAGAGCGAAAACCCCTCCATCACCCGAGACGTATCGGGAGAGGGAGTCCAGCAGGCCCTGCTGAAGATCCTCGAGGGTACCGTTGCCGCCGTGCCGCCGCAGGGCGGACGCAAGCACCCGCACCAGGAATTCATTCAGATAGACACGACCAACGTGCTGTTCATCGTTGCCGGGGCATTTGCCGGGCTCGAGGAAATCATCGGCTCGCGGGCCGGGCGCAAGGGCATTGGCTTCGGGGCCCCGCTCTCGGCGCTGAAGTCCGAGGAGGCCTCCTACTCGGATGTGCGTCCCGAGGACCTGCTGAAGTTCGGACTGATCCCGGAATTCATCGGCAGGCTCCCCGTGATCACCACGGTGGAGAAGCTGGACCGCGAAGCATTGATTCGGATCCTCACCGAACCGAAGAATGCACTGACTAAGCAGTACCAGAAGATGTTCCTCATCGACGGGGTGGAGCTGAGCTTCGAGCAGGACGCGCTGGAGGCCATCGCTGACCTGGCCCTGGACCGGGGAACCGGTGCCCGTGGCCTGCGTGCGATCCTGGAGGAGACGCTCAGCGCCACCATGTTCGATATGCCCAGCCGTGATGACATCGCCGAGGTCATCATCAACGCCGATGTGGTCCGCGACGGTGCCGAACCCACCTTGATCTCCGCGCAGCTGGCTTCCAAGCGTGGAAAGAAAACCGCCTGACTTCTTCCAGCAGGGAACAAAAGGCAACGTCCCTATGTTGTGTTCGATGAAGATTCTAGTAACTAATTCAAGGAGTTCCAGTGTCCGAAAAGACCCGCGTCGACTTTTGGTTTGATCCTGCCTGCCCCTTCGCCTGGGCGACCTCGCGTTGGATCCTAGAAGTGGAAAAGGTCAGGGACATCACCCCGGTCTGGCACGTCATGAGCCTTTCCGTCCTCAACGAGGGCCGCGATCTGCCCGAGGAATACCGCGCGTTCAACGACCGCGCCTGGGGTCCGGTCCGTGTCATCATCGCCGCCGCTCAAGCACACGGCGAAAAGGTCATCGGCGAGCTGTACACCGCCATGGGCTCCCTCATCCACTACGAGGGTGTGGAGGACTACAACGAGGTCATCGAGCGCGCACTGGAGACGATGGGTCTGCCGGCCGAGCTTGCCGCAGCCGCAACAACCGACTCCTTCGATGAGGCACTTCGTGCCAGCCACCAGGAGGGCATCTCCCAGGTCGGCCAGGATGTTGGAACCCCGGTCGTGGCCATCAACGGAACGGCGTTCTTCGGACCGGTGATCACACGCGTTCCGACCGGCGAGGAAGCCGGGAAGATCTTTGACGCCTCGGTGACCCTGGCATCCTACCCGCACTTCTTCGAACTCAAGCGTAGCCGCAGCGAATACCCCGCCTTCAACCTTGAAAAAGTAAACGCCTAAACAGCGTCTAGTGCGTAGATAACCAAAAATCATGGACGGGCCTCGGCGTTGGGAACAACGTTGAGGCCCGTCTGTTGCATGCCTGGGAAGTTGCCGCGCATAATCATAGATACGCACCACACCGAAAAGGTGCGAGAACGAACACCAGATCCACAGTGACGGATATCGGGAATCTTCCGATTGAAGGTCGCCCCGGCGAGGCGGCAAGACCTGTTGGACGCGGAGTTCGTCCGGCTCCCAGTCGACGCTAGCGGGAGCCGATCGAGTCGAAGCCCTTCCGACGGTTTGATCAGCCGAGAGGGCTTCCCCTCTGTCCGGGACATTTACGCAGAAGCGCCGATGGCGAGCCACGAACCGTGTCTGGTTCGTGGCTCGCCATCTTTGCCATGTGGCAGGTGCCGGGGGAGTTAGCCCTGGACCGGCTCCTCTGCCGGGACGAGTTCGATGCCGGAAACCAGCATCTCCTCACCGCCCGCCTCAAGGCGCAGGTCGCGTGCGTTGCCGGCGGCCAGCAAATCGCCCAGGCCCTGGCGCAGCTGTGTCAGCACGGATTCCGGGCCGGTCACCAGACCGGTGAGGACTTCAGTGCGCTGCTTGACCTTGGCCTCGGACTTGGCCTTGCGGATACCGCTCAGCGCCTGTCCGACGACCGGCAGGACCGCCGCGTCCGCACCTTCGATGGCCGAGGCCAGGTGGTTGGCGGTCGGCCATTCGGCGCGGTGCACCGAGCCGGCGCGCCACCAGCCCCAGACCTCTTCGGTGGCGAAGGGAAGGAACGGTGCGAGCAGGCGAAGCAGGGCATCGAGCGTGGTGGCCAGGGCGGCCAGCACGGAGGCCTGTTCCTCCGCGCCGCGCACGCCGTAGGCGCGGTCCTTGATCAGTTCGACGTAGTCGTCGGTGAACGACCAGAAGAACGACTCGGTGATGTCCAGCGCGCGGGCGTAGTCGTAGCCTTCGAAGGCGCGGGTGGCGTCCTCGATGACCTGCGACAGCCGCACGAGCACCGACTTGTCCAGCCCGTTAGTGATCACCGAGGCATCGCCGGTGAGCACGTTGGCCTCGGTGGCGCCCAGGTTCAGCACGAACTTGGAGGCGTTGAGCAGCTTGATCGCCAGGCGGCGGCCGATCTTCATCTGTGCGATCTCGTACGCTGTATCGGCACCGAGCTTGGCCGAGGCCGCCCAGTAGCGCACAGCGTCGGCACCGAAGTCCTCGAGCACGTCGGTGGGGACCACCACGTTGCCCTTGGACTTGGACATCTTCTTGCGGTCCGGATCCAGGATCCAGCCGGAGATCGCCGCATGCTTCCACGGAGCCGCAGCGTGCAGCGCATCGGCGCGCACGGCCGAGGAGAACAGCCAGGTGCGGATGATGTCGTGGCCCTGCGGGCGCAGGTCGAACGGGAAGACCTTGCTGAAGAAGTCCCCGTCGCGGCTCCAACGGCCGACGATCTGCGGGGTCAACGAGCTGGTGGCCCAGGTGTCAAGCACATCGGCATCGCCGATGAAGCCTCCGGGCACGTTGCGCTGTGCGGCCTCGTAGCCCGGTGCCGTATCGGCTGCCGGGTCCACGGGAAGCATTTGATCGGTGGGCAGGACGGGGTTCGCGTAGTCCGGCTCGCCTTCGGCATCCAGTGGGTACCAGACCGGGACGGGCACGCCGAAGAAGCGCTGGCGGGAGACCAGCCAGTCGCCATTCAAGCCCGAGATCCAGTTTTCGTAGCGGGAGCGCATGAAGGCCGGGTGGAATTCGATTTCCGCACCGCGCTTGATCAGCGCCTCGCGGCGGGCCTCGTCGCGGCCGCCGTTGCTGATGTACCACTGGCGGGAGGAGACGATTTCCAGGGGCTTGTCGCCCTTTTCGAAGAAGTTCACCGGGTGCATGATCTTTTTCGGTTCGCCATCGAGCAGATCCGCATCAAGCAGCAGCTTGACGACGGACTCCTTGGCGGAGAACACCGTCTTGCCGGCAATCTGCGCAAACGCGGCGCGGCCGGCCTCGGTGGTGATCCACTCGGGTGCCTCGGCGGAGATGCGCCCGTCGCGGCCCACGATGGCGCGGGTCGGCAGCTGCAGCTCACGCCACCAGGTGACGTCGGTCAGGTCGCCGAAGGTGCAGACCATGGCGATGCCGGAGCCCTTGTCGGCCTTGGCCAATGCGTGCGGGTAGACCTTGACCTCGACGTCGAACAGCGGGGACTTGACCGTCTTGCCGAACAGCGGCTGGTAGCGCTCGTCATCCGGGTTGGCGACCAGCCCGGCGCACGCGGCGAGCAGTTCGGGGCGGGTGGTCTCGATGTAGATCTTCGTGCCGTCCTCGGCGAAGAACGGGTAGCGGTAGTAAGCGCCGGCGACCTCGCGGTCCTCCAGCTCGGCTTGGGCGACGGCCGTGCGGAAGGAGACGTCCCACAGGGTCGGGGCCTCGGCCATGTAGGCGTCGCCTGCGGCCAGGTTGGCCAGGAAGCCGCGCTGGGAGACAGCACGGGACACGTCGTCGATGGTGCGGTAGGTCAGGTCCCAGTCGACCGAGAGGCCGAGCGTGGTGAACAGGTGTTCGAAGACCTCTTCGTCCTGCACGGCCAGCTCTTCGCACAGCTCGATGAAGTTCTTGCGTGAGACCACGTCCCAGTCGCGCTGGTTCTTCGCCGGGGCCGCCGGCGGACGGTAGCCCTCGACGTAGGAGTAGCTCGGGTCGCAACGCACGCCGTAGTAGTTCTGCACGCGGCGTTCGGTGGGCAGGCCGTTGTCGTCCCAGCCCATCGGATAGAACACATTCATGCCGCGCATGCGCTGGTACCGGGCCAGGACGTCGGTCTGCGTGTAGGAGAACATGTGCCCCACGTGCAGCGAGCCCGACGCGGTCGGTGGCGGAGTGTCGATCGAGTAGACCTGAGCGCGGGTGGTCTCGGGGTTGAACTTGTAGGTTCCCTCGGCACGCCAGCGCTTGGACAGGGACTCTTCGAGTCCCTCCAATGCCGGTTTGTCGGGAACGGAAACGGTGGTGGGCGTGTCTGTGCCCAAGTTGTCTTCAGCCATGGGTCCCATTCTTCCATGAACGCACCGTTTGCCCCATTTGGGACAGACTGCTCGGACAAGAGGCCGAGGGGCCCAACGACACTGGTCGGCGGCGGGGGGGCGGGGTTACGATGCGGCCATGGGAAAATTCAGGATGATGCGGGTGTACGACCAGGCTGACGGAGGCTACCGGGTGCTGGTGGACAGGTTGTGGCCCCGGGGCATGTCGCGGGAGTTGGCGCAGCTCGACGAATGGGCCAAGGACGTGGCCCCCTCGACCGAGTTGCGCTCTGCCTTCGGGCACCGTGAAGAACGGTTCGAGGAGTTCAAGAACCTCTACCTCGCCGAGCTGGAAAACGGCCCGGCAGCGGCCGAGGTCGACCGGCTGCTTGGCCTGGCAAAGAGCAAGGAGGACATCGTCCTGCTCTTCGGCGCCAAGGACACCGAACACAACCAAGCTGTGGTGCTGCTCGAGCACCTCAACGAGGCCATGTCCGGTGCCGGCTGAGCGTCCCTAACGCGCCAGCGCGGCTTCGATCACCGCGGCCACGGCCAGCAGGCCGCGGTCGCGGTGTGCAGGGCCCTGCAGCGTGATGCCCACCGGCAGGCCGTCGCCGGTCAGCCCGGCCGGCAGGGTGAGCATCGGGGCGCCCAGCACGGTGCCGGGGCCCAGATTCCGGGTCATCAGCGGGAAAAGCGGGACCTCTTCGCCATTGTGCTCGGTGCTCAGATCGTTGCCGATCCGCTGCGGAACCGTGGGTAGCGTCGGGAAGAGCAGCGCGTCGAAGCCGGCGGCCGCGACGAGTCGGGCGTAGTCGGCGCGGGCGTTGGCCATGGTGGCGCAGGCCTCGGCGTAGGCGGCGGGGCTGACCGGCACAGCGTCGTAGCCCTCCAGGATCCCGCAGACATCGGGCGAGGCGGCGCGCTCGATGACCAGCTCCCACGCGTCCTCGGGGCTGATGTTCTCCGCGGCGGCCAGGTGGCTGCTGAGCAGGCGCGGGGCCTCCCACCCGACCAGGTCCCACTGGCTGGCCTCGGTCTGTTCGATGACGGCGTCCAGATCGACCTCGATGATCGTCGCCGTGTCGGCGAGGGCCGCCACGACCTCGGCGAAGCGCGTGGCGATGCGCGGATCCAGGTCCTGGATGAAGGCGGTCGGCACGGCAAGCAGCAGACGTTCCGAGACGGGTGCGCCGGCCGGGGCGTTGGTGATCCAGGCGTCGATGGTTGCGGCGTGTTCGACGCTGCGCGCGTGAACCCCGACCGTGTCGCGGGACCAGGACAGGCCGATGGTTCCGGCCGACGGCCAGCGTCCGGTGCTGGGGCGGAAACCGACGACTCCGCAGGAAGCGGCGGGGATCGAGATCGACCCTCCGGTGTCGGTGCCCAGGGAGACGGGAACCAGTCCGGCGGCGACGGCAGCGCCGCTGCCGCCGCTGGAACCGCCAGCGCTGCGCTGCGGATCGAAGGGGTTGCGCACCGGGCCGTAGGTGGCGTTGTTGCTGGTGATGCCGAAGGCAAGCTCGTGCATGTTGGTCAGCCCGGCCACGCGTCCGCCATGCAGTTTCAGCGCCGTGACCACCGCCGAGTCGGCCTCGGGCAGGTATCCGGCGAAGACCGGGCTGGCGGCCGTGGCCGGCATGCCGGCAACCTCGATATTTGCCTTGACGGCAAAGTCGAACCCGCCGGCGAGGGTCGCCCCCGGATTGGCTTCCGGTATGCGGCCATCGGCCAAGTAGGTCCAGATGCCTGCTGCTGTTTCCTGGGACACGGGGATGTTTCCTTTGCTGCCGGGTGTTTGCTCTTACCCCGAGCCTAGCGGTGAATCAGCTCACGTCGGCATCGGCATTAATGCCGACCCTCCGATGCCAGCAAAGTTGCCACCCCGGTGCGGCTACGCACCTGAAGCTTCGCAAAAACGCGGGAGAGGTGGGTGCGCAGCGTTCCCATTGAGATGCCCAGCTCCCGGCAGGCCTGGCGGTCGGTCAGCCCGCAGGCCACGGCGGCGGCAACCTCCGATTCCCTGGTGGTCAACCCGGCGATGCGTGGAGCTGCAACCGGGGCCCGTGCGGGCAGAAGCTGCGCGATCAGGGCGCCGCCGGCCTGTAGCAGCGCCACCTCCTCGGCGTTGAAGGATGCCCGGCCGGTGGTCCGCCACAGGCGCAGGTCCAGCGTCCCGGTGAAGCCGGGAAGTAGTTCGTTCCCTCCGCCAGGGCGTCGGCTGCCAGGAAGTCGCTGTGGAACTCGGTGGCCCGCAGGGCCCGGGGGTCAACCACATCGGCCACCCGGGCGGCCCGGCCAGCGGCCCGCATCCTCGGGGTGAGCGGATCGTGGAACTGGAAGTGTTCTTGGTATCGGCGCATGTTCGCATCCGACATGTTCACCCAGACCGGGGAGGAATAGGCGTCATTGGCATCGAGCCGGCAGGAGACATAGACGTCGGCGTCGAGAAGGCGCATCAGCGAGTGTCCGATTTGCAGGCGCCGCGTCGCGTCGTCTGCTCCGGATGCCGGGGAAGGACCGGCCGCCAGGGACGACAGGAAGGAGGAAAATGCCGACAGGCTGCCCATGGGTTCCCTTCGGGGCGGGGTAGGCAGGGTGTTGAACAAGTCTGTCATCTTCCGTGTGCCGGCCAATGCCAGCGGCATATGCTGGGGCCATGAGCGAAGCGATGTCCACTGCAACTGCCCCGACCACCACCAAGGCTGCGCTGGTCACCGGCGCCTCGACCGGAATCGGGGCGGCCACAGTGCGCGCCTTGCGCGGACGCGGCTGGAAAGTCTACGCCGTGGCCCGCCGCGTCGAACGGCTTCAGGCGCTGGCCGCGGAGACCGGAGCCATCGCGCTGTCAGCCGACATCACCAACGACGACGACGTGGCCCGCCTGCTGGAACACGTGGGCGCCGACGGGGGGATCGACACCCTGGCCAATATCGCCGGCGGCGCCCGTGGTGCCGATCCGGTAGCCACCGCCGGGACCGGGGACTGGGAATGGATGCTCGCCGTCAACGTGGTGGGCACCATGAAGATGACCCGTGCCTTCCTGCCGATGCTGCGTGCCCACGGCGAGGGAACCGTGCTGAACCTGACCTCGACTGCCGCGCTGCACGGCTACGAGGGCGGCGGCGGCTACAACGCCGCCAAGTTCGCCCAGCGCGGCATGACCCAGGCGCTGCGCCTTGAAGAGGCCGAGCACAATGTGCGGGTAATCGAGGTGCTTCCGGGGCTGGTGATGACCGAAGAGTTCGCCTTGAACCGGCTCGGTGACGCCGAAGCCGCGGCAAAAGTATACGCCGGGGTGGCCAAGCCGCTGACAGCCGACGACGTCGCCGATGTGGTGTCCTACGCGCTGAACGCCCCGCACCACGTGAACCTCGATGAGATAGTGATGCGCCCGGTGGCCCAGGCCTCCAACTTCAAGCTGATCCGCCGCGGCTGAACCGGATTTCTTCGGGGCGCCTGGTCCGGGCGCGGATCAAGCGCGTGTGCGGCGCAGGAGCAGCAACGTGCCCCAACAGGTCAGCGACACGGCAACCAGCCCCGCCGCCACCAGGGGAGCCCCGGCCCAGAACCAATGGATCGAGCCGTCGCCGAAGGTGAATCCGGCGGCCAGCGCCAACGAACAGATCGCCAGCATCAGGATGAGTGCGGGCCAGCCCCTGCGATACATGCTGTGCTCCCGTCAGTGATAGTTACAGATGGGGTGGATTCTACCGGTGCCGGCGCCGGCGGGAGCCGTGGGGAAAAGGATTTGCCTGGTCCCGGAAACCGTCCGGCCGCCTGTCGTGGGGCCGGAGGCGGACCGGCTGCCGATAAGCTGGGCGCAACTGCCAGGTCCGCTCCGGGCCGTGTACCTCCCGCCGCGTGAAAGGCCCTCCCCTTTCGATGAAACGCTTCCTGCGCGGGGTGCGCCCGCTGGGTGTCCTCCTGGGCCTGGTCTTTGCCTCGCTGGCACTGACCCCGTCATTGGTCCCGCGGCCCACCTCCTTCCAGGGCGCACTGGCCGGCCTCTGGTTCGCCATCGGCTACGGTCTGGGAACCCTGCTGCACGTGCTCGGCTCGCGCAGCTGGGGCGCCCTGGAACCGCTGCGCCAAGCACTGCGCCGGCTCAAGCACCGGGGCCTGGGGCTCAAGGCCCGCCGCGCGAAGAGCTGGTGGCTGGTCATGGCAGCCGCCGTCCTGGCCTACCTGGGCATCTATGGCGCGCTCGTGGTGGCCTGGCAGAACGATGTGCGTTCCCTGGTGGAGATGGAACCTGTCTCGGCCGCACAGCATGCCGAGCTTTTGGTGACGATGGCCCTGGTCGCCGTACTCTGCCTGGCCATCGGCCATCGGCCACGGCATCGGCTTCCTGCGCCGCTCGGCCGCCCGCCGCGCTCTGGCCGCCGGCGCGTCCCCGGCCCGCGCCGCCTCGCGTGGCTGGGCCATCGGCACATCGGCCGTCGCGGGCCAGCTGGCTGTGCTGGTGCTGCTCGCCGTCATCGGAGTGGATCGGATCTACGGTGCGCGCGATGCGCAGACTGCTGTGGGCATCACCGAGCCGGGATCTGCCTTCCGCTCCGCGGGTCCGGACTCGGCCATCGCCTGGGAGGGGCTGGGAGTCCACGGGCGCGGCTTCGTGGGCGGCGGCCCCGATGCCGCCGAGATCGAAGAGGTCACCGGACGCGCGGCCAAGACACCGGTGCGGATCTAAGCGGGGCTCGGCAATGCCGCCACCCCGGCCGAACGTGCCGCGCTCGCCGTGGCCGAGCTCAAGCGCACCGGGGCATTCGAGCGCAAGGTGTTGATGGTCGCCACCACCACCGGCTCCGGCTGGCTCGAGGCCCAGGGCCTCGACTCGATCGAGTACCTCCCCGGTGGGGGCACCGCCATCGTCGCCACGCAGTACTCCTACCTGCCCAGCTGGGTTTCATTCCTCTTCAACGAGCAGCTTCCGGTGGACGCCAGCAGTGAGCTGTTCAATGCGGTCCACGCCGAATGGGCATCCATGCCGGAAGGCAAGCACCCGCGGTTGGCGGTCTATGGGCTGAGCCTGGGGGCCTTCGGCCTGCAGGGAGTACTCGGGGACCTGGAACGGATCCGCGCGATGACGGATGCGGCGCTGTTCACCGGACCGCCGAACAACTCCCAACCCTGGGGCGGGCTGCAGGATCACCGGGATGCGGGAAGCCCAGTCTGGCAGCCGATCTACCAGGGGGGCGGAGGTTCGCTGGATGTCCAAGCCCGGGGACTTCGATACGCCCGGTGGTACCTGGCGCGAACCGTGCATGGGCCACCTGCAGCACGCGACCGACGCCATCATCTGGCTCGATGCACGCACCATCTACCAGCGCCCCGAATGGCGGGAAGGAACCCGTGCCGAGGGCGGCCGGGCAGCTGACGTGAGTGATTCGATGCGCTGGATCCCCGGTGTCACCTACATGCACCTGGTTGCCGACATGCTGCTCAGCGAATCGGTGCCCGCCGGGCACGGGCACAACTGCGGGGACGTAATGGCCGACGCCTGGGCCAACGTGCTGCCGGGACACGGGCTGGGTGATGCCGCCATCGGGCGCACCCGGGAACGCATCGAAACGATGGCCCACGAGGACCCCGTCTGGGAGTAGCCGGAGCCTGTCTCGCACGTGCCACCGCGCTCCCGCACGCCGATGGGCCGGATTAACGTCGAATGTCCATTCGGACTAGTCGAAATGCAGGGTAGCTAGCACCGCCGCATGATCAGTACCAGGAACCCGTGCGGTGAGCTGGCAACACGTGCTCACGTCCGCGGAGGTCACCACGTGGTCGATCACCACGCCGGGGGAGAAGGGAGCCTCGCGCGGCCAAGTGGGGGAGAGCCTGGCCCAGTTCCGCGCTGATGCGTCAACCAGCGGCGCCGACGGCGTGGAGCCCAGTAGGTCACGGAATTCACGGTGGTCGTAAGTCGCGTTGAAGTCGCCAGCTAGGATCCGGGTCCCGCCACCGGCGTTCACCCGCCCCAGGGTGGCGATATCCCGCCTCCAGGACGGCACTGCCTGGGGCAGGGGCGGATAGGTATGCACGTTGGTGATGCTGATGCGCGTTTCCTGGCCGATCGGGCCGATGGCGGTGAACGATGCCGTCAGGTTTTCGAACGACATGGAATCCAGCTCCGGGACGGATACCTCGTCCAACGGGAACAATGCGTAGATGCCCGCTCCGGCGGCCCCGCCCGCGGGCGACGAGAGGACGTGGGGGAGCAGCTCGCCGATCCCGGCATCCGCCAACCCCGCTTCCAGCCGCGGCGTGTACTCCTGCAGCACGAGCAACTGGACGTGTTCGCGCCGGATCAGATCCACGATGGCCCGCGGATCGGCCCGGCCCAGGCGCGCATTCAGGCTCATCATGCGCAGGCTCAGGCCCTCGGATGCGGGCAGCACCTCGGGACGTGGTGCGGGCGCCGGTGCAAACGGGGCGGCCACGAGGGCAACGAACGCGGCAGCGGTCGCCGCGGCGATCCATGCGCCGGCGGCGCGCCGGCTCGCCAGGAAGCAGGCGGCCGCGAGCGCCGCCGGAAAACCGAACAGCGGAGTCAGCGCCAACAGCTGCACCCAAGGGGTTCCCACTGCCGTGCCGCTCAGGCGCAACCCCAGCACGAGCAATGCCGGAGCCAGCATCAGCCAGGCCGCCACGGCAACCCATCGCCGCCACGCCAGTCTTCGCGGGGACGGCGCTCCGGTTTCCGCTGGAACACTGTGCATCAGGTCAGGATAGATGTTTCCGCGGGGAAATGCCGCAATGCCGGTCCAAATGGCGCCGGGTTGGGCACCTCTCGCCCGATCGCGCTAGACTGAATGGCATTACGGCGTTGAACCGGCCATCACCGGTGAGCCTTCGGAAGAAAAGCGGAACCCGATCGGGGAACCGCCCGGTAGAACCGAACGGGTAAGCCCGTCACAGCAGTCAATGAGCGGCATGCGGAACCCCCTCGGGTGGGACCGCAGCGCAAGCGGGGTGGTACCGCGAGGTGGGGCAACCGAATGCCCCGTGCCTCGTCCCCGTACGGAGAACGCCCGGCGTCCGTACGACGCCACCGATCCCAGGACTGCCGCTGATGACCACGTACCCCAAGGCCTCGACCGACCCCCACGGCACCACGCCCGCCTCTCCCCGTTTCCCGGAGATCGAGGAACGCGTGCTCAAATACTGGGACGGAGACGGAACTTTTCAGGCCTCCATCGACGCCCGCCCGGCCGGCGAAAACGGCTCCAACGAGTTCGTCTTTTACGACGGCCCTCCCTTCGCCAATGGCCTGCCGCACTACGGGCACCTGCTGACCGGCTACGCCAAGGACCTGGTCGCCCGCTACAAGACCCAGCGCGGACACCGCGTAGAACGCCGCTTCGGCTGGGATACCCACGGGCTTCCGGCCGAGCTGGAAGCCATGAAGCAGCTGGGCATGACCGACAAGAAGCAGATCGAAGCCATGGGCATCGATAAGTTCAACGATGCCTGCCGCTCCTCGGTGATGAAGTACGCCGGGGAATGGCAGGACTACGTCACCCGCCAGGCCCGCTGGGTCGACTTCGAGAACGACTACAAGACGCTCAACGTCGAATACATGGAGTCCGTGCTCTGGGCCTTCAAGCAGCTGCACGACAAGGAGCTGACCTATCAGGGCTTCCGCGTGCTTCCGTACTGCTGGAAGGACGAGACCCCGCTGTCCAACCACGAGCTGCGCATGGACGACGACGTCTACAAGGACCGCCAGGACCAGACGGTCACCGTCGCCTTCCCGCTGCTCGCCGGTGAATCAGCTGCATCCCAGGCGCTCGCCGGCGTCCAGGCCCTGGCCTGGACGACCACACCCTGGACCCTGCCCACCAACCTGGCCCTGGCAGTTGGCCCGGAGGTGTCCTACGTTGTCGTCCCCGCCGGCCCGAACGGGGTCAAGGCCTCCGGTGCCACAGGCAGCTTCCTGATCGCTTCCGACCTGCTCGGCTCCTACGCCAAGGACCTGGGCTTCGAAGACGCTGCAGCGGCCGCCGAGGCAGTAGAGGCCACCTACGCCGGCATCGAGCTGGCCGGCATCAAGTACGCACCGCTTTGGGACACCTTCGTCGATGACGAAACCTACGGCACTGCCAACGCCTTCCAGATCCTGCTCGCAGACTACGTCACCACCACCGACGGCACCGGCATCGTCCACCAGGCCCCCGCCTACGGCGAGGAGGATCAGAAAATCTGCGAGGCCTCCGGGATCCCGGTGGTCCTGTCCATCGACGAGGGAGCGAAGTTCCTGTCGGTCTTCGCCGGCGGACCGCTGGATGCCGTCGTCGGCGTCCAGGTCTTCGAGGCGAACAAGACCATCACCAACATCCTGCGCGACAATGCGCGGCTGGTGAAGCAGGCCTCCTATGTGCACTCCTACCCGCACTGCTGGCGCTGCCGGACGCCCCTGATCTACCGCGCGATCTCCTCCTGGTATGTCGAGGTCACCAAGATCAAGGACCGCATGACCGAGCTGAACCAGGACATCAACTGGATCCCGGGCAACGTCAAGGACGGCCAGTTCGGCAAGTGGCTGGCCAATGCCCGCGACTGGTCCATCAGCCGCAACCGGTACTGGGGTTCGCCCATCCCGGTGTGGCAGTCGGACGACCCGGACTACCCGCGCACCGACGTGTACGGTTCGCTGGCCGAGATGAAGGCCGACTTCGGACGCCTGCCGGTGGACAACACGGGCCAGGTCGACCTGCACCGCCCGTTCATCGACGAGCTCACCCGGCCCAACCCGGATGACCCCACCGGCAAGTCGACCATGCGCCGCGTAGAGGACGTGCTTGACGTCTGGTTCGACTCCGGATCGATGCCGTACGCCCAGGTGCATTACCCGTTCGAGAACGAGGACTGGTTCAACACGCACAACCCGGCCGACTTCATCGTGGAGTACATCGGCCAGACCCGCGGTTGGTTCTACATGCTGCACATCCTCTCCACTGCGCTCTTCGACCGCCCGGCGTTCAAGAACGTGATCAGCCACGGCATCGTGCTGGGCTCCGACGGACAGAAGATGTCCAAATCGCTGCGCAACTACCCGGATGTCAACGAGGTCCTGGACCGCGACGGCTCGGATGCCATGCGCTGGTTCCTGATGGCCTCCCCGATCCTGCGCGGCGGCAACCTGGTCGTCACCGAACAGGGCATCCGCGAAGGGGTCCGCCAGGTCCTGCTGCCGATGTGGAACGTCTGGCACTTCTTCTCGCTCTACACGAACGCCGCCAACAACGGCGCCGGCTACGAGGCGAAGCTCTCCTACAGCTCCACCGACCCACTGGATGCGTACATGCTCGCCGCCACCGGCGAGCTGGTCCGCGAGGCGACGGCCAAGCTCGATGGCTACGACATCTCCGACACGGCGGAAACCATCCGCCAGTACATGGACACGCTCACCAACTGGTACGTGCGCCGTTCCCGCCAGCGCTTCTTCGACGAGGACACCCAGGCGTTCGACACGCTCTACACCTGCCTGGAAACCCTGACCCGCGTCTCGGCCTCGCTGCTGCCGCTGGCCAGCGAGGAAATCTGGCGCGGACTCACCGGCGGGCGCTCGGTGCACTTGGCCGACTGGCCCGAAGCCGAACTGTTCGGCACGAACGTCGAACTGGTCGAGTCCATGGAAGCCACCCGCCGCATCTGCTCGGTCGGCTCCTCGCTGCGCAAGGGCGCCAACCTGCGCGTGCGCCTGCCGCTGAAGGGCATGACAGTCGTCGTCGAGGGCGCGGCCGCGCTGGAGGGCACCTTCGCCTCGATCATCGCCGAGGAACTGAACCTGCGTTCGGTCACGCTGCTCGACGCCTCGCAGGCCGACGCCGGTGAGTTCGGCATCAGCCAGAAGCTGGTCGTGAACGCCCGTGCTGCCGGACCGCGCCTGGGTAAGAACATGCAGCTGGCCATCAAGGGTTCCAAGTCCGGTGACTGGTCCATCGACGAGACGGGTGTCGTCACCGCCGGCGGCCTGTCCCTGGAAGAACACGAATACACGCTCGAAACGGTCGTCGAGGCCGGTGAGGGGGAGGCTGTCATCGCCGCCGCCGTCCTGCCCGGCGGTGGATTCCTGGTGCTCGACACCGAGGTTACAGCGGAGCTGGCGGCCGAAGGCACGGCGCGCGACATGGTCCGCACCATCCAGCAGGCCCGCAAGGACGCCGACCTGGCCGTCGGCGACCGAATCCGCACCGTCATCCAGGCCGACGCGGCAACGCTCGAGGCACTGCACGCCAACGCTGCGCTGATCAAGAACGAAACCCTGACCACCGGACTGGTCCTGGAAGCGGGAGAAGAAGGCAAGGCCCCGCGGGTCTTCGTCGAAACGCTCGCCCAGGCCGAAGGCGCCACCATCGAATCGGAGCCCACCTCTTGAGCAATCCCACAGACGACGCCTTCTCCGTCGAGAGCGTCTACGCCGAACTCCTGGGCCGCGCCCCGGAAAACAAGATCGAACCGCGCATGGAGCCCATGCGCCGGGCCATGGACATCCTGGGCGAGCCGAACAAGGCCTACCCGATCATCCATGTGACCGGAACCAACGGCAAGACCTCCACGGCGCGCATGATCGAGTCGCTGCTCGGCGTGCACGACCTGCGCACCGGCCGCTACTCCAGCCCGCACCTGTCCAAGGTCACCGAACGCATCGCCATCGACGGGGAACCGGTCGACGACGCGACGTTCGTGCGGATCTGGGACGAGATCCGCCCGTACCTGCAGATCGTTGACGACGAGCTGAGCGCCAACGGCGAAAACCGGCTCACCTACTTCGAGGCGGTGACGATCCTGGCCTTCGCCGTGTTCGCCGATGCCCCGGTGGACGTCGCCATCATCGAGGTGGGACTCGGTGGGATCACCGACGCCACGAACGTGGGCGACGGGGCGGTCTCCGTGATCACCCCGATCTCGCTTGACCACACCGACCTGCTGGGTGACACCACCGAGCTGATCGCCCAGGAGAAAGCGGGGATCATCAAGCCCGGAGGCTTCCTGATTTCCGCGATGCAGCCAGCCGATGCGGCTCAGGTGCTGCTGGAGAAGGCCCGGGAACTTGACGTCCCCTTCCGCTTCGAAGGAGTCGAATTCGGTGTTGAATCACGGACCGTCGCCGTTGGCGGCCAGCAGCTGACCCTGCAGGGGCTGGCCGACCGCTACACGGACATCTTCCTGCCGCTGCACGGCGCCCACCAGGCGCAGAATGCGGCACTCGCACTGGCCGCGCTCGAGGCGTTCCTGGGCGGGGGAGAACGCCCGCTGTCGGTCGAACTCGTCCGCGACGGCTTTGCCAACGCCACCTCCCCGGGCCGGCTGGAGGCGATCAGGACGGCCCCGACGGTACTGCTCGACGCGGGACACAACCCCGATGGCATCAGGGTCAGTGCCGAGGCGATCAAGGAGTCATTCGGCTTCAGCAAGCTGGTGCTTGTCGTGGGCATTCTGCGCGAAAAGGATGCAGCGGCGATGCTCTACCAGCTGCGCGAGCAGTACGGGGACCTGGTCGAGGACATCGCCCTGACCCAGTCCAACTCGCCACGGGCCATCCCCGCCGGTGAACTGGCCGACATGGCCATCGATGCGGGCTTCCGGGAAGAGGACCTGTTCATGACCGAGAAGCTCGACGACGCCCTGGAATGGGCCATCGGCCGCGCCGAGGCCACCGACGACTTCGGTGGCGGGGTCCTGGTGACCGGTTCGATTACCCTCGTGGGCGAGGCCCGCACCCTGCTGGGAGGAAAGTAGTTTCCATGGCACGCATGACCAAGGCACAACGCGAATGGCGCCCGGGGCAGAAGAAGAAGGCCCGCTCAGCGCGGACCCTCTTCGCCTCCACGGTGCTGAGCCTCGAGGCGTTCGTGATGCTCTTCTTCGCGCTGACGGTCTTCGGGTTGCGCCGCGACGACCTGAACCCGGTGATGATCCTGGGCGGCGGCATCGGGCTTGCCGTCCTCTGCATCCTCACCTGTGCGCTGCTGCGCGAACCGCTGGGCTATTGGATCGGCTGGGGCATCCAGCTGGTGATGATCCTGCTGGGCTTCCTGGAACCCTCGATGTTCATCATCGGCCTGCTCTTTGCCCTGACCTGGTGGTACGCCGTGGTCAAGGGAGGGTCCATGGACAGGGAAACCAAGGCCCGGGCCGAGGCGCAGGAAGCCTGGGAGCGCGAGCACCCGCAGGGCCCCGAGCAGGCGGCCGGATAGCCTCCGGTACGCCGGCGGGCCGCTCCGCACCCTAGAATTATCTCCAGAACACCACTTCAACGAAGGAGCACATCAGTGTCCATCGAACGCACCCTCATCCTGATCAAGCCGGACGGCGTCGAACGCCAGCTCACCGGAACCATCTTGTCCCGCATCGAGGCCAAGGGCTATCGCCTGGCAGAACTCAAGCAGGTCTCCGCTACCCGCGAACTGCTCGAGGAGCACTACGAGGAGCACGTGGGCAAGCCGTTTTACGAGCCATTGGTCGAGTTCATGCTCTCCGGCCCGGTCGTGGCGATCATCGCCGAGGGCCACCGCGTCATCGAGGGCTTCCGCTCACTGGCCGGCACCACCGATCCGACGACTGCCGCCCCGGGCACCATCCGTGGAGACTTGGGCCGCGACTGGGGCCTGAAGGTCCAGCAGAACCTGGTCCACGGCTCGGACTCCACCGAATCGGCAGCCCGCGAGATCGGGATCTGGTTCTCCTAACCGGCCCGCCCCACCCGGTACGACAAAGGCTTTCCGCCGCACGCCCCTGGAATCCAAGAGGCTTGCCGCGGGAAGCCTTTGTCGTTGTCCGGCAGGGCTACCGGTGCGCCTCCGCAAACTCCTTGAAGGCTTCCATCATCTTCAGGCCCTGTTTCGGGAAGGACTTGCCAAAGAGTAGCGCGCGGACCTTCATGAACCCGGTGAACTCATGGGAATTGCGGGCGACCCAGCGCGTGGAGGTGCCGTCGATGTCTTGGAAGTCGTTCCCATAGACGATGCGCAGGTCCTTGGCCTCGTAGCTGCCGTCGAAGGAATCGGGCAGGTTGCGCCGGATGATGGTCTCGATCATTTCCAGGGTTCCGTTGCCGCGCTTGAAGGTCAGCCGAGAGGTGGAACCCGGCTCTCCGGGGGTGCCCGAGACGGCGTCGAAGGAGAGCAGGCCCTTTTGCCAGAGCGGCAGGTTCTCCGGGGCGTCGAAGAGCTCGATGAAGTGGTCACGGGGAACGGTGACGGTGATCTCCTGGCTGAATTCCATTTCAGGAGCGTAGGGCCCTCCGCCGGCGGTTTGGAAAGCGCATCCCGGGCCCGGCCGCAAGCCTGGGAGCGGCACCCCGCGTTGCCGGTAAGGTCAGGACCCGGAGGTACTTCCCGGAAAATGTCGAGGGCTGCCTCATCGATGGCCTGCTCGGAGCCAGAACGCGACCCGATGCGCGCGGGCGGGGCGCACATCCACGTGGGCGGGTCGAAGCTGACCGCTGCTGCCATGGCGGAGCTGGGCTCCGGCGACTACCGGGAGCCCGGCGGGACCTATAGCTGGACGGCGCCCGTGACGGTGCTCTCCGCGGACGAACCCCGCGGGCCGGGATACTGCCCCGGTGCCCGATGGCCCGGCGAAACAGGACCTCGGCCTCCCGGCCCGGGCGCCCGCCTGAACACCCCGGATGCGAGCGAACCGCCCGGTGCGACGCAGGGCGGTTCGGGTCAAGCGGGTCGGCGGAGTTGCCGAATCAGTTCCCCGCACCGATAAATGCCTGCGGGAAGCGCACGAAGACGCTCGCGGCGGTGAGAACCAGCAGGAGCACGGTGATGACCCAGGCCCACTCGGCAGCGAATTTCCTCAACCCGGCGCCGGCGGGAATCACGCCGGTCACGATATTGCGGCTCGTGGTGTGGATGAAGAGCGGGATCATCATCGCCCAGACGACCATGCAGTAAAGGCATAGGGCGTTGATCTCGTACAGCGCCTGGGACCAGAGCCAGACGATGAAGATGAAGGCCAGCGTGACACCGCCTTGGAAGCCGAGCCAGTACCAGCGCTTGAACTTGGCCCCGGCCAGGAGCGCCATGCCAATGGTGATCACGACGCCGAAGCCCACGATGCCCAGGAACGGGTTGGGGAAGCCGAGCAGGGCGGCTTGTCCCGACTTCATGACGGTGCCGCAGGAAACCCACGGGTTGAAATCGCAGCTGGTGGTGTGGTTGGCGTCCTTGTAGAGCGCCAGCCGCTCGAGCACGAGGATCCCGGAGGCGATCCAGGCGACGGCGCCCAGTACCACGAGGAACAGGCCGAAGGCCGTGTCGCGGGCGAGCCCCGTGGGTTGCGGCAGTCCCGCGTGCGGGCCACGTGATGATTCCTTGCTGGGGGTGCTCACGTTTGAATTCCTCCTTCGGCCCGGGCCCGATGCGCCCGGTTGCCTGTTCTAGAATTCTAGACCGTCGTGGATCGTTTACCCGGGATAGGCTACGCGGCACAGCTCCGGAGGGGGTGCGAAGGCCCTAGTGGGACGGACCACAGCTGGCAGGCGTGTCGAAAAACCGTCATCTGTGTCATCCGTATGAGACAATTGGCGTGGTTGAACTTGGATCCACAGTCCTTGAACGGCCCAACGACACGCTTCCAGACCCGCGGGCGATGCATCTGACGGAATCAGCCATTGAGGCTTCCGTGCGAATACCGCCGACGGCCGCCGCAACAGAACGCGGCATGTCAGGACAGAGCGCCGTTGGTTTTCCGGGAGGTCCGCGCCCCAAGATGATGGCGCACCCCGGGGGACAATCCAATGTGCTTCCGGAGGATGCGCGGCCAACAGGCCCGGTCATTTCGGCTAACCGCCCAAGGGCCCCGCTGTGGGGGGTACCCGGGGTGAGGAGAAAATTTCCACTATGGAACGTAATAACGAGGAGCAGGTGGCCGAGACAACGGCGCCGACCCGTACTCGCTCTACCCGCAGCCGCAGTACCGCAACCAAGGCAGCCGCAACAAAGACGGTTGAAGCCGCGTCCGTCGCCGAGGAAGCCGTCAAGGCCCCGGTCAAGCGCGCCACCCGTAGTCGTCGCGTTGCCACGGCGGCGCAGACCACCGAGACCCCGGTTGAGGCACCCGCGGCAGAGCCCGTGGCCGAAGCCGTCCTCGTAGCGCCGGCGGAGAAGAAGCCCTCCACCCGCAAGGCCCCGGTCAAGCGCGCCACCCGCAAGCCAGCAGTCGAGCCCGTCGCGGTGCTCGAGGAGGCGCCTGTAGCCGTCGAGGCTCCCGTCGTCGTAGAGGCCCCCGTGATAGCTGCTCCCGAGGTCCCTGCGGAACCGGAAACCGTCAAGGCCCCGGTCAAGCGAGCCACCCGTAGCCGCCGCGCCTCGGCGCCCGCACAGGCACCCGGCACGGCCACCGCCAAGATCCGCGTGGAAGCTCCCGTCGTTGAGGCGGCACCGGAAGCCGCGCCTGTTGCCGAGGACGCCGTGGCAGTAGAAGACGTAGTGGTGGAAGAAATGCCCGCAGCCGAGGAGGTCCCGGCCAAGCGCCCGGCCCGCGGCCGTGGCGGCCGTTCGCGTTCGGCGAAGGCCGCCGTGCAGGAACCGGCGACCGAGGAGGCCGAGGCTCCAGCAGCCGAGGTTGCTCCCGTGGTCGAGGCCGCTGTGGACGTTGAGGCCGAGTCCACCGCCGATGCCGCGGACGAGGACCCGTCGACGGGTATCACCAACCCGTTCGCCATCCCCGAATCATCGCTGTCCATGCTGTTCCATGCACCGGATTTGACGACCATCCCGGCCCGCTCGGCCGATGGCGCCGAGCTCGAGGAGGACGACGAGGATTCGGCCGAGGCTGCTTCCGGCTCACGCCGCAGCCGCCGAACCCGCTCGCGCGGCCGTTCGACGGATGCCGAGGTCAGCGACGATGCGGCAGCCGGTACCGAAGAGCTGTCGGCCGAAGAGGACGGCGTCGTTTCGCGTCGCCGTCGCCGTCGCCGCCGTGGTGATCAGGATCTGGAACTGACCGGGGGACAGGACGACGATCCGCCCAACACGGTCACCCGCGTGCGCGCACCGCGCACCGCCGGCACCACAGCCGTCGAGGTGGTTCCCTCGAACCGCGTGACCGGCGTCAAGGGATCCACCCGTCTGGAAGCCAAGCGCCAGCGCCGCCGCGAATCCCGCGAGTCCGGCCGCCGCCGCCAGGTGATCACCGAGGCGGAGTTCCTGGCCCGCCGCGAGTCGGTCGATCGGCAGATGATCGTGCGCCAGCGCGAGGACAGGATCCAGATCGGTGTCCTCGAGGACGGCGTGCTCGCCGAGCACTTCGTGTCCAAGACCCAGCAGGATTCGCTGATCGGCAACGTCTACGTCGGCAAGGTGCAGAACGTGCTGCCCTCGATGGAGGCGGCCTTCGTCGACATCGGGCGCGGACGCAATGCAGTGCTCTACGCCGGTGAGGTCAACTGGGACGTGGCGGGCCTCGACGGCCAGCCGCGCCGCATCGAGCACGCCCTGAAGTCGGGCGACTCGGTCCTGGTGCAGGTCACCAAGGATCCGGTCGGCCATAAGGGCGCCCGCCTGACCAGCCAGATTTCGCTGCCCGGACGCTACCTGGTCTACGTGCCCGGCGGCTCCATGACCGGCATCTCGCGCAAGCTTCCCGATGTGGAACGCAACCGCCTGAAGAAGATCCTCAAGGACCACCTCCCGGAGAACGCGGGCGTCATCGTGCGCACCGCGGCCGAGGGGGCCTCCGAGGAGGAATTGATGAACGACATCAACCGCCTGCGCGCCCAGTGGGAAGGCATCGAGGCGGCCTCGACGTCTACCAAGACGCTTCCCCCGGAGCTGCTGTACGGCGAACCGGACCTGACCATCAAGGTCGTCCGCGATGTCTTCAACGAGGACTTCTCCAAGCTCATCGTCTCCGGCGAGGAGGCGTGGGACACCATCGAGGCCTACGTGACCTATGTGGCCCCCGATCTGGTGGGCCGGCTCGAGAAGTGGGAATCGGCCGAAGACATCTTCACCGTGCACCGCATCGACGAGCAGATCCACAAGGCGCTGGAGCGTAAGGTCTTCCTGCCCTCTGGCGGTTCGCTGGTCATCGACCGCACCGAGGCGATGACGGTGGTTGACGTCAACACGGGCAAGTTCACCGGATCCGGTGGCAACCTCGAGGAAACCGTCACCAAGAACAACCTGGAAGCGGCCGAAGAGGTGGTGCGCCAGCTGCGCCTGCGCGACATCGGCGGCATCATTGTCATCGACTTCATCGACATGGTCCTTGAATCGAACCGCGATTTGGTGCTCCGCCGCATGGTCGAGTGCTTGGGCCGTGACCGGACCAAGCACCAGGTGGCCGAGGTGACCAGCCTGGGCCTGGTGCAGATGACACGCAAGCGCATGGGTACCGGCTTGCTCGAGGTCTTCGGCGAAAACTGCGAGGCCTGTAATGGCCGCGGCGTGATCACCCACGACGAGCCGGTCGAGCACCGCCGTGCGTTCAACTCGCATGGTGAGCAGATCTCCACCGCGGCACCGCGTACCGCGGTGGAGAAGTCCTCACGTAGCGAACGCCGCCGCCGTAACCGGACGCAGGAGGAAATAGCTGCCGATGCGGCCAGCACCCATGCCCCGGTGGAGGTGCCGGAGTCGGCAGGTCCGGTCGGTGGTGCCGAGCTCGAAGCCAAGGCGACCGCAACCCGCGCCGCGTTTGCTACTATTGCAGCTGCTGCCCATGCGGCCCACGAACACGACCAGGAAGCCGCACAGCCGGAATCCGACTCCGAATCCCTGACTGTCGGCGGTGAACCGGTGGCGTTGCCTCCGCGTTCGCGGCGTCGTCGGCGTGCCGGTTCCCCGGCGCAGTCCCCGGAGCTGACGCTGGAGGGTCTGGCGGCGGCGCTGCCTGACCACTCGGTGGAAGCCGAACAGGTACCGCATCTGGAGCCGGTCGTGCGCACCTCGCGCAGGGCTAAGCGCCAGCAGCATGCCTCGGCTGCGCTCCAAGCACCGGACGTCGCCGCCGTGGAGACGCCACAGGTGAGTGGCGTGGCTGGGCAGGCCTCCAAGGAAACGCAGGCCGAACCGGCCGGCGCCAAGGTTTCGGTGCGCGCCAGTGCACCGGTTGAAGCGGCCCGCAAGCCGCGTCGCCGCCGTGCGGCATCAAGCCCGCAGGGCCCCTCCACCAGTGAGGTGTTCGTCACTGAATCGACGAATTCCTCCGGTGGTTCGGCCCACGCGGCAACCCTCCCAAGCGTCGTGAGGGCCCCACAGGCCCGTAACGGTGCGGAAGAGCCAATGATTCTCGGTGTGGGCGTGCCCGCATCCGAGTTGTAGTAAAAAGCAGTAAGGGATCTTGGCGGCACGCGGGAGCAAGTTGTATTTGCTCCTGCGGGGCGCATTAGCGTAGTCTTGATCCTCGGTGCGAACGCCAGCTTACGGAAATCTTCCGCTCGGCGTGACAGCACAGTGCAATCCTGGACTCCGGTCCGGGTAGTGATGCGCAGCAAGACAAAATGAACGTCGAGAGAAGTGAGTACCCACGTGGTGTACGCGATTGTCCGTGCTGGCGGCCGCCAGGAAAAGGTTTCTGTTGGAGACCTCGTTACCCTAGACCGCATTCAGGTCGCAGCAGGAAGCACCATTGAGCTTCCGGCCCTGCTCCTGGTTGATGGCGAGACGGTAACCTCCGCAGCCGATGAACTGGCCAAGGTTAAGGTGACCGCCGAGGTCGTCGAGAATCTTCGTGGCCCGAAGATTGTCATCCAGAAGTACAAGAACAAGACCGGTTACAAGAAGCGCATGGGTTTCCGTGCCTCACTGACCAAGGTCAAGGTCACCTCCATCGCCTAATAAGGCTTGGAGTCAAAGAATTCTCATTACCTGAAGGTAGGCATATTCAATGGCACATAAGAAGGGCGCGAGCTCCTCTCGCAACGGTCGCGATTCAAACGCGCAGTACCTTGGCGTTAAGCGCTTTGGTGGTCAGGTAGTTTCCGCCGGCGAAATCATCGTTCGCCAGCGTGGAACCCACTTCCACCCGGGTGCGGGCGTTGGACGCGGCAAGGATGACACCCTGTTCGCTTTGGAAGCAGGGGCCGTTGAATTCGGTACCCGTCGCGGCCGTCGCGTCGTGAACATCGTTACAGCCGCATAATTACGGCTTAACCGCATTCATTACACTGGAGGGTGGGCCGTCAGGCCCGCCCTCTTGTTGCTTTTACGGCAACAGCAGATTTTCAAGCATGACCCGCGTGGCCCCCGTTCCGGGTGGTGCGCACTTTCCTAGAGGAGTCCCACACCATGGCAGCGTTTATTGACCGAGTCGTCCTTCACGTCTCGGGTGGCACCGGCGGCCATGGTTGCGTCTCCATCAAGCGGGAGAAGTTCAAGCCACTCGGTGGACCCGACGGCGCCACCGGAGGCAACGGCGGCGACGTTATCCTGCGCGTCGAGCAGCAGGCGACCACCCTGCTTGACTACCATCACCTTCCCCACCGCCACGCCGGCAACGGCGAAGGCGGCAAGGGTGACCTGCGCCCGGGCAAGCACGGCGAAACCCTCGTCCTGCCCGTGCCCGAGGGCACCATCGTCAAGGACCGCGCAGGAAACATCCTCGCCGACCTGGTCGGCGAGGGATCCGAATACATCGCCGCCAAGGGCGGAATGGGTGGCCTGGGCAACGCCGGGCTCTCCTCGCAGCGCCGCAAGGCCCCGGGATTTGCCCTGCTGGGCATCGCCGGCGACGAGAGAGAGATCGTCCTCGAGCTCAAGACAGTCGCCGACGTCGCCCTGGTCGGCTACCCGTCGGCCGGCAAGTCCTCGCTGATTGCCGCGCTGTCGGCGGCCCGCCCGAAGATCGCCGACTACCCGTTCACCACGCTTGTCCCGAACCTGGGCGTCGTCCAGGCCGGCGATGTCCGCTACACCGTGGCCGACGTTCCCGGACTGATCCCCGGAGCCAGCCAGGGCAAGGGCCTGGGCTTGGAATTCCTGCGCCACGTCGAACGCTGTGCCGCGCTGGTACACGTCCTCGACTGCGGTGCCCTGGAAACCGATCGCGATCCGATCTCTGATCTGGACACCATCCAGGCCGAACTCGACGCTTACGAGGTTGATTCCTCTTTCGCCGGTGCCGATGGCCAGATCATCCCGCTGAACGAGCGCCCGCGCCTGATCGCCCTGAACAAGGTCGACATGCCCGACGCCAAGGACATGGCCGAAATGATGCGTCCGGAACTGGAGAGGCGCGGATACCGCGTCTTCGAGGTCTCCGCGATGACCAAGGAAGGCCTGCGCGAGCTGTCCTTCGCCATGTCCGAACTGGTCGTCGAGGCCCGCGCAAAGATCGAGGCGGCCCCCGAGGTCATCCAAGTCCCCGTGCTGCGCCCGCGCACGGTCAACAGGGCCGGGTTCGAGATCCGCAGGGAAGAGCGCAACCTTGAGCCGCTTTACCGCGTGCTCGGCGAAAAGCCGGTGCGCTGGGTCAAGCAGACCGACTTCACCAATGACGAGGCCGTAGGCTACCTGGCCGACCGCCTGGCAAAGCTCGGCGTCGAAACCAAACTGTTTAAGATCGGTGCCAAGCCCGGCGATGCCGTGGTCATCGGCGACGATGCGAACAGCGTGATCTTCGACTGGGAGCCGACCATGGCTGCCGGTGCCGAACTGCTCGGCTCGCGCCGTGGCCAAGACGACCGCCTCGACGAAATCATGCGCCCGACCCGTGAAGAGAAGAAAGCCGACCAGCTTGCCCGCAAGCAGGCGCGCGCCGCATCGCGGGACGAGCTGGAAGCCGAGCGCAAAGCCGGCATCTGGACCGAGTCGGTGAACTACAAGCACCACCTGCCGAAGACAGGCGAGTAGCCACTTGCGCGCAAACAGCCAACCCTCGGCCATTGTGGAGCGGTCCCAGCTGCCCCAGGCCAGCCGCATCGTGGTCAAGGTTGGTTCCTCGTCCCTGACCACCGTCGGGGGAGGGATCTCCGAGTCCGCACTGTCCACGCTGGTGCAGCGTCTTTCCGCTGTCCGCAATGCGGGAACCGAGTTGATCCTGGTCTCCTCCGGCGCCATCGCCGCTGGCTTGGCGCCGCTGGGCCTGAGTCGCCGTCCGCGCGACTTGGCCACCCAGCAGGCAGCTGCCAGTGTGGGCCAGGGCCTGCTCATGGCCCGCTACACGCAGGCATTTGCCGCCCATGGGGTAGCCACCGGACAGGTGCTGCTCACGGCGGATGACCTGATCCGCCGCCAGCAATACGCCAACGCCTTCCGCGCGCTGAATCGGCTGCTGGCGCTGGGGGTGGTGCCGATCGTGAATGAAAACGACACGGTGGCCACCCACGAGATCCGCTTCGGCGACAACGACAGGCTGGCCGCGCTGGTGGCGCACCTGGTCAAGGCCGACGCGCTGGTGCTGCTCTCCGACGTCGACGCGCTCTACGACGGGCCACCGTCGGAGGGTGCCTCGCGCATCCCGCTTGTGGAATCCGCTGCGGACCTCCGGGGAGTCCGCATCGGTTCGGTCGGCAAGGCGGGGTTGGGTACCGGCGGCATGGTCACCAAGGTGGAGGCTGCGACCATGAGCGCCGAGTCGGGCATCCCGACGCTCGTCACCTGTACCGACAACGCCGAGCTGGCCCTGTCCGGTGCCGACGTCGGCACCTGGTTCAAGGCGCGCGGAGGACGGCGCTCCACGCGCATGCTCTGGCTCGCGCACCTGGCCACCACGCAGGGCCGCCTACGGCTTGATGACGGTGCCGTCAGCGCCGTGGCCTCCGGGCTGCGTTCACTGCTGCCCGCCGGCATCACGGGCATCTATGGCAGCTTCGAGGCCGGCGACGCCGTGGAGATTACCGATGCACAAGGCACGGTGATTGCCCGCGGCCTGGTCAACTACTCCTCCGAGGAGCTGCCGCAGATGCTTGGTCGCGGCACCCGGGAGCTGGCCCAGGATCTGGGCGAGCATTTTGAGCGCGCAGTGGTTCACGTCGATGACCTCGTGGTTGTCTGAACGGCGAGCGGTGTGATCCCCGACTTCATGCATTGGGCGGCTTGTGGACAGGCCACGTAAACTGACGGCATGAGCCAGAACGCCGTTACCGAACCCGAGTCCACCTCCGACGCAGCTGCCATCATCCCGATGCCGCTTGATGCCGAGACGGCCGTGCACCGGATGGCTGACCGCGCCCGCGCGGCATCCCGCGTGCTGGCCCGTGCCGACCGCAATTGGAAGGACCGCGGGCTGGACGCCATCGTCCGCGGCCTTGATGCCGGGCGCAAGTTCATCATCTCAGCCAACGCCAAGGATCTGCGCCGCGAACGCGAGGCCGGCACCGCCGCACCGCTGCTGGACCGGCTGCGCCTCGACGATGCCCGCATCGACGGCCTGATCGCCGCGCTGCGCGAACTGGGCGGCCTTCCCGACCCGGTGGGAACGGTGCTGCGCGGGCAAACCCTGCCCAACGGCCTGCGCCTGCGCCAGATCCACGTCCCCATGGGCGTTGTCGGTGCCATCTACGAGGCCCGCCCCAACGTCACCGTCGACATTGCTGGCCTGGCCTTGAAGAGCGGAAACGCCGTGCTGCTACGCGGTGGATCTGCTGCCGCGGAGTCGAACAAGGCCCTGCTCAGTGTGATTCGTGACGCACTTGGATCAGTTGGCCTGCCCGAGGACGCGGTGCAGAGCATCGACGCCTATGGCCGCGAGGGTGCCACAGCGCTGATGCAGGCCCGCGGCAAGGTCGATGTGCTGATCCCGCGCGGGGGCCGTTCGCTGATCCAGGCAGTGGTCACCAGCGCCAGCGTCCCGGTCATCGAAACCGGCGAGGGCAACGTGCACATCTACCTCGATGCCTCGGCCAGCATCGAGATGGCCGTGCCGATCCTGCTCAATGCGAAGACCCAGCGCCCCTCGGTCTGCAACGCGGTCGAGACGCTGCTGGTCCATCCCGATGCCGTCGCCGCCCCGGCGGTGCTTGCCGCGCTGCACAAGGCTGGCGTGCGTCTGCACGCGGATTCCCGGGCCACGGCGCTGGCCGGAACCACTCCCACGATCCCCGCCACGGAGGCGGACTGGGAGACCGAATACATGGATCTGGATCTCGCCGTCGCTGTCGTGGATGACCTGGATGCTGCCATCAAGCACATCCGCCGCTATACCACCGGGCACACTGAGGCGATCCTCACCAATGACCTGGCCCACTCCGAACGGTTCATCGCCGAGGTGGATTCGGCGGCCGTCATCGTTAATGCCTCCACCCGATTCACCGACGGAGGTCAGCTGGGCCTGGGCGCGGAGATCGGAATTTCGACGCAGAAAATGCATGCCCGCGGGCCGATGGGGTTGCGCGAACTGACCACCACCAAGTGGATCGTCCAGGGCGATGGGCATGTTCGTTCGTAGCCCCGGCCCTTGGGTGGGTACGATAGAGGGTAACGACACCACACGTTAGAGCGGCCACTCGTGGAAACGCGGGCCGGCCGAGGGATAGAACTTCAGGAGAATCATGCTTAACACGCTCATGAGTGCGGCGACTGCCACTTCCGAAACCACCGGAGGCCTGGAAACGGGCACCTGGGCCCTGATCATCGGCGGCGGCGTCTTCCTGCTGTTCATGCTCATGCTGCTGGTCACCGTCTCCTTCTCCAACGTTGGACTGCGCCACACGGCCGAGGAAGAGGTTTCTGACTCGCACCGCCAGCACACCAACAAGCACGGCCATCACTAGCCGAGCAGAGGCCGAACGATCGGGCCGCCCTATACGCCTCGGCGTCATGGGCGGCACGTTCGACCCCATCCACCACGGGCACCTCGTGGCGGCCAGCGAGGTAGCTGCCGTCTTCGAGCTGGACGAGGTGGTTTTTGTGCCTACCGGGCGGCCCTGGCAGAAATCCGACAGGGAAGTCACCGACAGTGAGCACCGCTACCTGATGACGGTGGTTGCCACGGCGTCAAACCCGAGGTTCACCGTCAGCAGGGTTGACATCGACCGCCCGGGTCCGACCTATACGATTGACACGCTGAGGGACCTGCGCCGGATGCGTCCGGATGCCGAACTGTTCTTCATCACCGGCGCCGACGCCATGGAGCAGATCATGTCTTGGAAGGACATCGACGAGCTGTGGTCGCTCGCCCACTTCGTGGGCGTGACCCGGCCCGGACACGTGCTTCCGGACCTGGGCCGCAGTGATGTGAGCCTGTTGGAGGTACCCGCCATGGCGATTTCCTCCACGGCCTGCCGCGACAGGGTGAAGAGCCACCAGCCGGTCTGGTACCTGGTGCCCGACGGCGTGGTCCAATACATCGCGAAATACGAGCTTTACAACGACGACGGCAACGAGAACTAGCCGGGGATGGATCAGATGAGCGACGACCAGGGGCCCGCCCTCAGCAGGCGCGCCCTGCGTGAACTGCGGCGGGCCGAGGCCGAAGCGCAACTTGCCCAAAATCCGGCGGCAGCCGTCGCCCAGGGCAATGGCAATGAAGCGGAGACCGTGCCGGAACCATCGGCGATAGCCCCTGCCCGCAAGCAGCCCAAGCCCGCAGCCAAGAAGCCCGCCGCCCCCGCGCAGCCCGAAGCCAAGAAGGCGGCCCCCGCGCAGCCCGAAGCCAAGAAGGCGGCCCCCGCGCAGCCCGAAGCCAAGAAGGCGGCGCCCGTCAACCCGGTGGCCAAGGCGCCTGGTACCGAGGCTCCCGACGTCGGGAAGCCGGTGCCGGTAGCACTCAAGGCCGTGGCCCCGGTGTCCAAGCCCCCGGCTCCGCAGGGCCCGGCAGCCACTCAGGATCCCACCCCGGAAGCCCCGGCAGCGGCCGCCCGTAACAGGCGCTCGGCTCCCGGGCCGGTAGATACCCCTGCCGCGCCGCGAACGGAGCGTTCCTCGTTGCAGCGCGCCCGCGACCGTGAGAACCTGCGCGAGCGCCGGCGCCTGGAAGGCGCCGCCGTCTCCACCGAGACCACCAACATCCCCAGTGTTTCGCCGGGAGACGACCCTTCCCCACTGACCCGCAGGCAACTGCGCCTGCAGGCACTGAATGCGGCGAAGTCGGCCGCCCCCGGAGTCGCCATGGACTCGGTGGACAAGAATGTCGCCATCGTGCCGGAGGCTGCGGCCGCGGACGAGTCCGGGCGGAGTGCGGGGTCGCCCGATACGGGGGAGCAGGCTGCCATTGCTGCGGCCATGAGCGTCGAGGCGGCACTTGCTGCCCGGCGTCGCTTGGTCGGCAAGCAGGAGGTCGCCCCGGTGCTCCTGCAGCCATTGGAAGACTTCTCCACCATCGACCTGGAAGTGCTGGCCCAGCAGCGCGAACTGGCGGCACGTGCGGCGATCATCAGCCGTCGGGCCGCCGAACGACAGCGCCTGGAGAACGAGAACTCCGCGCGCTTGGAGCAGAAGCGCTCGGATCCGTTCACCGGTGCCCTGCACCACCTGCGCGATCCGGAGGCCGAAAAGCAGTTGGCCAACACCGGTGTCTCCGGGCCGGAAACCCGTGGTATCCGGCTCGACCTCACGGGCCAGGTGCCCTCGGTGAAGACACCCGCCGAGGCGACGGAGTCAGCAACGGCCGCGCCCGCGGCGGGGAAACCCTCCGATAGGAAGGCGAAGCCCGGGGTCCAGGCCCCGGTCAAGCCCCAGCTCGTGGAGCCGGCTTCCGCCACTCCACAAGCGGTTGCCAAGCCCAAGCCGGAACCGGTTGCGAAGCAGGCCGTTAAACCAACTGCCGGGTTTGAACCCGGTCAGTCAAAGCCCAAGTCGGGGCGTCCCATCGCCCCGGTGAAGCGGGCCCGAACCCGTTCGGGTGCCGAAGCGGTCGAAAGCGCCGAGGACATCGTCCCGGTACGCGCCGATGATGCCCAAGGCCTGGATCCCCTCGATGCCCTCACCGCGGGCATGCGCCGGGCCAACAACATGTATCTGATGGTGATTGCGGCGCTGGCCATCGGTGGCGCCGCGTTGATCACCGGCATCATCATGATTACTACTTCACGCTAGAGACCTCTGGCGTCGGAACAGATTACCAAGGAGCACCATGACCGCCCACGAACATTCAATCAACATGGTCAGGTCGGCCGCCGTAGCGGCAGCCGACAAGCTGGCAGAGAACCTCGTCGCACTGGACGTCAGCGAACGCCTCGGCGTGACCGACGCCTTCCTGATCGCCTCGGCCTCCAACGAGCGCCAGGTCAACTCGATCGTCGACGGCATCGAAGATGCACTTGACGAGGAATTCGGCATCCGCCCGGTCCGCCGCGAAGGCCGCGGCGCCGGACGCTGGGTCCTGCTCGACTACTCGGACGTCGTCATCCACGTCCAGCACAACGAAGACCGCGTGTTCTACGCAATCGAGCGCCTCTACGGCGACAGCCCGGTCATCGATCTGCCGACGACCGGCGAACCGGCCACCGAAATGCCTGCCGACTTCGGTTCCGGCCTTCCAGAGTAATTCCGGCCACCTCGGTCGTCCCGATACCGGGGCTTCCGAAGCGTCAGTACCTGCAGAGACCCCGTCCGATGGCGGGGTTTCTGCGTTAACCGTCCCGGGTATTCCCGGACCATTGTCTTCGACGGGCAATGGGCGTACGTTGGTTCGGCCGAGGGAAAACCCCCGCGACCCGCCGTTTCGGCGGCGGCCGGAACCACGTTCAAGGAGTGGACATGGGCATCTTCAGTTGGATCATCCTCGGGCTCATCGTGGGCGCGCTCATCAAGAACTTCATGCCCGGCAAGGTCGAAGGCGGGTGGGCCACCTCCCTGATCCTCGGCGTCGTCGGGGCCGTCGTGGGCGGATGGATCGGAACCATCGTCTTCAATACCGGCCTGGGCGGGTTCTTCAACCTGCGCACCTGGATCCTGGCCATTGTCGGAGGACTGGTGGTTGCGGGAATCTACGGGGCGCTCAGGGGCCGTTCGGGCAAGTCTCACACCACGGCGCACTAAAGCGTGTGCCCCGTCCGGGGCCGGCCCCCCGTGGGTGGCCGGCACTTGGTGGTGTCGAGGGCATGATGGTATCGGGCGCATGGCCGGCAGGGGATCCGATTTGCAACATGGTTTTCAAATGGTCTATGATCGATGAGTTGTCCAGCGGATTACCGCTGGCGATGACATCCATTCGGGGGTATGGCGCAGTTGGTAGCGCGTCTGCATGGCATGCAGAAGGTCAGGGGTTCGAATCCCCTTACCTCCACGAAAACAAGAGGTCCTGGACATTGCGTCCGGGACCTCTTGCGTTAACTCTGAGGGCATCGGACGCCCCTACTTCGGCTGCTCCACGGTGTTGAGCCGGCTGTGTTTGCGCGAGTAGGCGAAATAGATGATGACGCCCAAGACCAGCCAGATGACGAACCGGATCCACGTCTCGACCGACAGGTTCAGCATCAGATAGAAGCAGACGAGGACAGAAGCAAACGGGACGACCGGCACCCAGGGAACCCTGAAGGAGCGCTTCAGGTCGGGCCGGCTCCGGCGTAGGATCACCACGCCGATGGAGACCAGGATGAACGCCGCGAGCGTGCCAATGTTGACCAGTTCCGCCAGCGTCGAGAGCGGGATGAACGCCGCCAGGAGGGCGATGGGGATTCCTGAAAGGACCGTGAACCGGTAGGGGGTGCCGAAGCGCGGGTGGGTCTTGGCCAGGGACGCGGGGAGCAGGTGGTCCCGGGCCATCGCAAACCCCACGCGGGTCTGGCCGAGGTAGAGGATCATGCACACCACGACCAGACCGATGCACGCTCCGATGGCGATCAGGTTGGCCATGATCGGCAGTCCCACCTTAACGAATGCCGTGGCCAGCGGCGCCCCGTCGTTGGGGTCGATGCCCTTGTAGTTCTCCATGCCGGTGATTACCAACGAGACGGCGATATAGAGCGCCGTGACGACGGCCAGCGAGCCGAAGATGCCGATCGGCAGGTTGCGCTGTGGGTTGCGGGTCTCCTCGGCGGTGGTGGCCACCACATCGAATCCGAGGAAGGCGAAGAACACCGTGGCGGCGGCGGCAAAGACGCCGCCGATGCCGAACACGCTTGGTTCCACCCCGGAGAGCACCTGGATCAATGGCAGGTGCAGTGCTCCGCCGCTGGAGGCGGGAGCGGCCTGGGCCGGGGGGATGAACGGGTTCCAGTTGGCGAGGTTGATGAAGAAGGCCCCGACGATGATGACCGTGAGCACCACCAGGACCTTGAGGCCGGTGACGGCCTGGTTGATGCGGCTGGAGAGTTTCACGCCCGAAACGAGGACGATGCCCAGCCCGATGACCAACAGGCCCGCCGGCAGGTTGATGTAGCCTCCCTCGGCGGTGGCGATGGCCGGGGGGATCGCGAAGGGCGTTCCCGACAGGACGATGCCCAGGTACTGGCTGAAGGAGGTGGCCAGGGCCGCCGCACCGACGGTGAATTCGAGGATCAGATCCCACCCGATGATCCACGCGAGCAGCTCGCCCATGGTCGCGTAGGTGTAGGTGTAGGCGCTGCCCGCGGCAGGGACGGTCGAGGCCATTTCGGCGTAGCAGAGCGCCGCCAGCCCGCAGCCGATGCCGGCGATGAGGAAGGAGAGCGCGATGGCTGGTCCGGCGTTTGTTGCCGCGGCGTGACCGGTGAGGACGAAGATGCCGGCGCCGATGCAGACCCCGACGCCGAAGACGATGAGGTCCATCGCGCCGAGGTTCTTCTTGAGCCGGTGTTCGGGCTCCTCGGTGTCGCGCAGCGTCTGCTCGATCGATTTCGTGCGGAAGATCCCCGATGACATGACGCCTCCTGGTCTGCGAACGGTCAACCCCGTGACGGGAAACAGGATACGCTCGCGGGCGCCCGCCCGATAGTGCGGGAATCATCGCCCCGCTTTCAGTTCCGTGGTATTTGTCGGCTTGTGCTCAGGTTGTTCCCAGCTTTTCGAAATAGGCTGATGCTACCTTCCTCAAGGTGCGAGTGATCAGAAGAACCGGTTGCGGCGGAGAATTAACCTCCTTGTGCCGCCACGACCGGTTCTTCACTCATTTAAGACCCGCGTTTTAGGCAGGTCCCCGGCTGCCGGTGGTCGTCTTAGCACCGGGGCCTGCAGGGAGGCTGCCCGCCCCTGCGGGGTGGCTCAGGTGGGGCCGACACCGAAGCTGAACCGGCCAGCCGGATCCCGGTCCCGCCTCAGGGCCAGCAACCGGTCCCGGATCGGTTTCGGCCAGAAGCGGCCGTTGTGCGTCTCCACGGAATGCCCGCCGGTGGAATTCGCCGGGGGTGGTACCGGCGTCCCACGTGACCATGGCGGCCATGATCCGGACCCCGACGCTTCCACGTTGGCCTGGATCGGCGGCATGCAGGGGCCGACGATGTAGAAGGAGAACGCTGCATCCCGGCCTCCCACGGCATTGGGCGCGCCTTGTACGCTGCCGATGTGCACGAACCGCAGGTGGATGATCATCTGGCTGCGCAGTGGCGGGGAACGCATTCCATCCTCCGGGAGCCGGGAGCCGGGAGCCGGAAGCTGGAGACCGAGGTGGTGGACGCGCCGGGCCGCGTCGGGACCCATATGCGGAAGGCATGCAACAGGGCCGCGGGGCCATCGCCCGGGAAGGATATGCCGCCACCGTGGACATCGGCCACCTCCATGAGGTCGAATTCAAGCTGGGTGACGATGTCGACCGAGCTCTTGCCGCCGCACAGGGACCAGAAGGGTTCCGGATCGGAGATGGCGTCGACCTCGAGCAGCTCGCCGGTGGGGGTGACCATTTGGGCGCTGCGGACGCGGTCGGCAGCGAAGTCGAACGTTCGCCCATCGAGCCCATGCCTCCGCCGAGGGTATAGCCGATGACGCCCACGGTGGCGGTGCGGTGCTGCGGGTCGATGGAGACCGAATCCAGGACCGAGGTGCTCACGAACACGCCGTTGCTGGCGGGGTGCCGATGCCGTGTCCGGTGGAGTGCACCTGGAGGGGTAATCCGTGGGACGCGGCATGGGACTCCGCGGCGGCAACGTCTTGCGCGGTGTGGGCCGCAACGATCAGTTCGGGGTTGTGTTCCCGGGCGAGATTGAGTCCGCGGCGTGCTTCATCGAATACCTTCTGACCCGGTAGCAGGACGTTTCCGCTGATGCGCGAACGGAGGCCACCGACGCTAAACGCTGGTGTTTCAGACATGGTGACCCTTCCGGTACACGAGGTGGGCAAACCAACCGCTAGTGCGCCCCCTTCAGCGTGCATGGGGGATTCAGGTCCCCAGGTGCGGGGATATCTTGACCAGTCCAGCAAAACAGCCAGGTCGCCGCATTGACACCCGGAATCGTGACCCGGCCGGCCGGCGCGTCACTGAACGCGATTGCGTCGCGGGTGGGCGCATTGCCGTTCCCGAAACTGCCACCGGCGAGGCCGGTGAGCCGGAGCCTCGTGCGGCGACGGAGCCGGAGGCAACGACGAGGCGACTGCCGGGCCGCCCGTGCTGACCAGCAGCATCGTGGCCATGATGCCGGTGACCCCGGCCATGAATCTCAGCACCGCCTCGTGCACCAGGGAACGGATCATGCCCTGGTCTTCCGGATGGGCCAGCAGCCGCATCTTCAACCCCCAGCAGGCCGGCCTCCAGATCCCCGGTGATCGCATCCAGACGCCGCGGCAGTCGCCTGAGTATCGGGAGCGCGGCCATCATCTTCGCGTTGAGCGCTTCGGTGACCGAGGAGGGATGGAAGGCATGGCGCATGTAGGCCTCCTCTCCGTAGGCGCGCCTCGGTGAGCAGGTCGAGGTCGGGATCCAACAGCCGCAGGGTCCCCTGCAGGACGGCAACCGCCCCGAAGGGGCCCCTGCCAGTTCGGAGGGTAGCGCAATCCTGTGTCGGGAGAGGAGGGCGAGTATCTGCGTGAAGACCTCGGCCTTGACCGTGGCCAATGTGCAATGACATGAAGCGGCTCAGTTCCCGTCGCAGCCGAGTCTCTTCGAAGTCCCCGGGCAGCGGGGCCATCTCCAGCAGGGCGTCGGCTATGGCCCGGGAATCGCCTCGATAGAACACGAGTAGGACCTCGGAGATCAGCTGGCGAAGTTCGGGATCGAGTCGGCCCACTGAGCCGAAGTTCAGCAGCACGATCCGGCCGTTGGGTTGCAACACGGTGTTGCCCGGGTGCTGGCCAAGGCCCGGGCGCCCTCACGGTGGCCGATCTGAACGGGGTCGTCGGCACCATCTCCAGCCCCATCGTCAAGACCGGCGGCTCCTTCGCCATCAAGCCGGTGAAGTCCGTCATTCCGATTGGCTCGGGCCGGTGGATTGCCTCGGCGGTGACGGTGAAGGGCGGTACGAAGGTGATCGGCAAGGCAAACTCCGCCAAAGTCCCGGTGAAGGCCCGCTCGTACACGTTGACCATGATGCATCAGGTCAAAATCAGCTGGGAGGGGTGCGCCGGAGTCATCAAGGATATGCCGAAGCTCACCGTGCGTACGGCTGTGGTGCTCAAGGCCCCAGGGGCGAAGCTCGGGATGGTCACGCCCGGTGTTTTGTTGGCCAAGGGAACCTACACGGTGGCCACCAAGGCAAAGGACGGCTTCACATACACCAATAAGGAAGTGGCCTACGGGTACAGGGATCCGGTCATGAACGCATCCTGCGTCGTGACCGATCTCGGCAAGTTGCTTCAGCTCAGTGACGGCCCGGGCACGTTGCGGGGTGAGGCCCGGTATATCGCCGGGGACTGCACCGGGAACCTCGACGGCAAGACCATCGTCGAGGGGCTGCTGCACGCGAAAAGCCGATTGGACGAATCCAGGGGCTTCATCGGGGCCTTCATCCGGTACCTGGATCTGGGTGGGCGGAATTCGTTCAGCGACCTGAAGGGCACCGCCACCGTGAAGAAGGGGCAGAAGTTCACCTGCATGCTCGTTGCGGACAAGATCCAGTACAAGAGCGCCGCCGTCATGGGCAGTGGAACGACGCCAACGGCCCATGCGGTGCGGATCAAGTAGAACCTGTGGTGGCCGCGTGATGCGGTGACCGACGGTAACAGGCCTGGCGCAGCCTTCCAGCGCGATGGACCCGGCCCCTGGTCGTTGGCGCTACCGCCTCACGTCAGGGCCCCGGCATAGGACGGCACGGCAGGAAGCGAGCCTCGAAGCTATCCGGTCACCGCCCTGATGGCATCGGCGATCGTCGCGGCGTCCCGACGGAGCATCCACAAGTGGTTCGAGGGGACCGTCGTGTAGAGGTGCACGCGCGGGTTCTGCGCCACCGCCGGGTCGGCGGCGGCGCGCATGGCGCTCATTTCACTGGCCGGGGATCCGAAGTGCGGACCGGATCCGAGAACGAGCAGCGTCGGGCAGTCAAGCGCCCTGTAGTCGGGCAACAGTCCGGCATCGACCCGATCCAGTTCCAATACCACCTCGGCAGCCTGACGGTGGTTCATCCGGCTCGCCAGGCGCATGATGCCCAGTACCCGCAGGGGTAGCCCCAGCATCCTGTATTGCCGGTGGATCCGACCCGGCGCCTTCCCCCGGAAGATCCTTACGGGCAAGGCGCCGTCGATCAGCACCAGCCCGGCGACCCGGCCCGGGTGGGTGGCTGCATGGCGGACGGCCAGAGTTGCACCGTGGGACCAGCCGACCAGGACCGGGTTGCGCAGCCCGGTAGCCTCTATGACCCGTTCGACGTCCTGGAGCGCCCCGGAAAACGAATAGTCGGCGGAATCGGCCGAGCGGCCCCTGCCGCGCGCGTCGAATCTCACCGTGTGGGCATCGGGGGGCAGCTGCCGGACCACCTTCTTCCAATCGCGTCCGGTGGTGAACGCACCATTCAAGAACAGGATTTCGGGTCCTGGTCCGGCGTTGATGGTGCAGTGCAGCCGGATCCCGTCGGTGCGAATGTCCCGCTGAGCGCTCATGGAGCATCCCGCTTCAGGGGCGGGGCTACCCGGTCATGGCGTGAAATCATGGGTTTCCACTCATGGGCTGATAGTAGGCGATCGGATGGGGTCAGACAATGTCGGCTGCGTGTGCGTCTCCTCATCGCCGGTAGCCGGTTTTTGGGATGATTGACGGGTGAAATCCCGTTGTACGGTTTTCTCTGATGATCAGTGGAAACTGATTGCCCCGATGATGCCCGATTCCACGGTGAACCGTGCCAACCAGCACGGCACCAACCCCCCCACCCTGCGACACAGTGGATACTATCGGCTGACACGAACCTGCTCGAAGAGCCAGCTGGCCATCCGATGGCGCGTTCCCGCGGCGGGCTGACCACCAAGATCCACGCCGTGGTTGACGGATACCGCAGGCCGCTGGCGCTCATGCCCGGTCCCTGGCGGGGCGGGGATTCATCGAATTTGAGACCCTCAGGCAGGCGCTGAAGGTCGAGCAAACTGGACCCGGTGTGGACAGAGGGTGAGCGGACCGGGCGATGGTGGACAAGGCGTATTCCGCACGGGTCATCCGGTAATACCTGCGGGACCATATCACCCAGTGCGTGATTCCCGCGAAGGAAGACCAGAGGGCTCACCGCGAGCGCAAGCGCAAGGGTCCGTCGGTGGGCGGCCGGTGACCTATGACAGGGAAGCGTTCACGCCCCGTAATCTCGTGAAATGCAGCTTCAACACCTTGCAACAGTAGCGGACGCTGGCCACTCGGTGCACCTTTGCTTGCCCTGACCTGCGGCTCGGCGGTGGTGTTGCAAGCTGCAGTCATCTGGAGCTCGGCGATCACGGCATGTGCGGACGCGCCATAGTGCCGCCGGACGCGGGGAAGCGGAGGGCGCGTCCGGGGGTATTTTGTAGCCGCGGGACGCGATGAGGTAATGTTCACCAGCGAAATGGGATCGATTCCAGAATCGATCCCATTATGTGAAACACCCTGCATGCCGGCACTGAAGCCAGGACAATGCGTTCAGACACACTCAATGAGGAGAGCCATGGACATCCCCAGCAACCACCAACAGACACCCGGGGTGTCATTGCGGGAGCAGCACCGATCGTCCATCCGGGCGGTGTCGGCCAGCACCATCGGTTCGGTGCTTGAGTACTACGACTTCTTCGTCTTTGGCACGCTCTCGGCGCTGGTCTTCAGCCATGTGTTCTTCCCCCAGGGGAGCCCAGGAGTGGGCGCCATGCTGGCTATGGCGACGTTCGCCGTGGGCTTCGTTGCGCGCCCGCTGGGCGGGATCATCCTCGGACACTTCGGCGACAAGATCGGGCGCAAACGCGTCCTGCTGTTCACCTTCATGCTTACCGGGATCGTCACGGTTCTGATCGGCTTCCTGCCGACGTACGCCCAGGTCGGCATGGCGGCTCCCGCCTTGCTCGTGCTGCTGCGCGTCCTGCAGGGCGTGGGCATCGGTGGCGAATGGGGCGGTGCCGCATTGCTGGCCGTCGAACACGCGCCGGCCAACCGGCGTGGACTCTATGGGTCGATCGTCCAGGCGGGCGCCCCCGTGGGCGTACTGCTTGCCTCCGGCGTCGTCGCACTGCTGACCGCGACCATCGGGTTGGATGCCATCATCGCCGGGGGCTGGCGCATCCCCTTCCTCGGCTCCGCCGTCCTGCTCATCGTGGGCCTCTTCCTGCGCTTCAAGGTCGATGAGACCCCCGAATTCAATGCCGTCAAGGACAAGAAGCAGGAGGCCAAGCTCCCCGTCATCGAGGCGCTGCGGCGCTACCCGAAGGAAATCGTCTCGGCCATCTTCATCCACATGTCCGACACCACGCTGGGACTGGTCCAGGGTGTTTTCGTGCTCGGGTACGCCTCCGGCGTGCTGGGCATGGACCCGACCCTGGTATTGCTGGCGAACATGTTCTCCTCCGTCTGCAACCTCATCATCACTCCCATCGCCGGGCACCTGGGCGACCGCCTGGGCCAAAAGCGCATCCTCACCGTGGGCCTGGTGCTCATGGGACTCTGGGCCTTCCCGATGTTCTGGCTGATCGGCACGGCCACCGTCTGGGGCCTGTTCACCGCCACGGGCGTCTGCGGCATGCTTGTCGGCCTGCTGTTCAGCCAGCAGGCCACGCTGTTCGCCGACATGTTCCACCCTTCGGTGCGCTACTCGGGGATGTCCATGGGGTTCCAAGTCGGCACCGTGATCGGCGGCGGCTTCGGCCCGCTGATTGCCCAGGGGCTGACCACGGCCACCGGGGGCGCCACCTGGTCGGTCTCCACCTACATCCTCTTCGTTGCGATGCTCGCCCTGGTCGCCACGCTTCTGGTCAAACCGCGTTTCGGATCCCATGCGCACGGCCTCTCCGTCCCGGTACCGGCCCGAACCCGCTGATTAGAGCACAAGGACACACCATGAATAACCCCCATACCTCCTTTCCCGGCGTCATCGGCACCACCGCCGCAGAATCCACCCCCTGGTGGGAGACGCCTCCCGCCGCCGGCTGCCCGCGGCCGAACGTGGTCATGGTGATCCTCGATGACACCGGATGGTCCGATTTCGGCTGCTTCGGATCCGAGATCTCCACCCCCGTAATCGACTCGCTGGCCGCTGAGGGCGTGCGCTATTCCAACTTCCACGTCACGCCCCTGTGCTCTCCGACCCGGGCCTCTTTGCTGACCGGACGCAACCACCACTCGGTGGGCATGCGCTTCCTAGCCGATACGGATACCGGTTTCCCGAACTCCCGCGGAGCCATCCGCGCCGACGTGCCGATGCTGCCCGGGATCCTGCGCTCGGAGGGTTATGGAACCTACCTGGTCGGCAAATGGCACTTGGCCCCGCTCCACGAGGTCACCCCGGCGGGCCCGTTCCGGAACTGGCCGCTGGCCCGCGGGTTCGACCGCTACTACGGCTTCATGGACGGCTGTACCGACCAGTACGAACCCGAACTCTACGAGGACAACCACCAGGTCCCGATCCCGGATACCCCCGGCTACCACCTCAGCGAGGACCTGGTGGACAAGGCCGGCGCCTACCTGCGCGACCATGTGGCCTTCCGTTCCGGCGATCCGTTCTACCTGCAGCTGGCCATGGGTGCCACGCACGCGCCGTTCCAGGCCCCGAGGGAGTTCATTGACAAATACCTCGACACCTTCACCAAGGGCTGGGATGCCACGCGGCGCGAGCGCCTTGAGCGCCAGATCGAACTCGGCGTCTCGCCGGTAGGCACCGTGCTGACCGAACGGGTGGAGGGCGTTGCCGCCTGGGATGAGCTGGACGATGACCAGCGGACCGTCTTCAGCGCGCTGCAGGCCGCCTTTGCCGGCTTCCTGGAGCACACCGACACGCAGTTGGGCCGCCTGCTGGGGACCCTGCGCGAGCTGGGCGCATACGAGAACACCATCGTCATGGTGATGTCCGACAACGGGGCGAGCCCCGAGGGCGGTCCCGGCGGCGACGTCGACACCAACGCCCCCTACTCGGGGGTGCGGCGCACGGCTGCCGAGCTGATCCCGCTGCTGGGAGACTTGGGAACCCTCACCGGCGGTGCGCACTACCCGACCGGCTGGGCCATGGCCGGGAACACGCCGTTCCGCCGTTACAAGCAGTTCGTGGACCTGGGCGGGGTGCGCTCGCCGCTGGTCGTGTCCTGGCCGGCCGGCAACGTGGCGGCCGGTTCGGTGAGCCGGGACTTCATCCACGCCATCGACGTCGCCCCCACGCTGCTGGAGCTGGCCGGAATCACGGCACCGGAGCCCATGGACGGGGCAAGCGCCGCCGGGACGCTGCATGCCGAGGGCACCGGGCGGCCCACGCAGTACTGGGAAATGATGGGGCATCGGGCCCTGTGGCACGAGGGCTGGCGCGCCGTCACCCGCCACCTGCCCGGGGAACCCTACGCATCGGACGAATGGCGCCTCTACGACACGGCTGCTGACTTCGCCGAGGCAACCGACCTGTCGGCCGAACACCCCGAACGCCTCGCGGCGATGCGGGACCTGTGGTGGGAAGCGGCGCGGGAAAACGCTATCTTCCCACTCGATGACCGTCCGCTGCACGAGGCCATCGGCGTCCGTGGCCCGGTCGGGCTCTATGCCGACAGGCAAATAGTGCTGCGCCCGGGTCAGGGGCACGTACCGCTCTCCAGCTCCGTGACCGGCTCGAACCGCGACATCGACCTCACGGCCCACCTGGGCGCGGATTCCTCCCGGGTCACCGGCGTGCTGTTGCACTCGGGCAACGCGCAGGGCGGCTATCTGCTGCGGCTGGAGGCCGGGCACCTGGTCTTCGAGCACTCGATGCTCCGGGATCACCTGGTGCTCGTGGCGCCCTCCCCGCTGGAGGCCACGGCACGCCGTGCCGGGTTCCGGCTGCGCGCGCACCCGGATGGTAGCGGGGAGGTGGAGCTCGTCGACGGCGTCTTGGTGGTGGCCTCGGCGCGGCTGGCCCGCACCTCGGCGCACCTCTCGTTCTGGGGCCTGGATGTGGCGCACGTCCCGGTGAGCACGTTCAGTGCCGCCGAACTGGGTAATCTAGAGGCTGGCCTGCTGGAGAAGATCGTCATAGATGTCCATCCGGCGGCCGACGACAACCGGGAATACGCCGACGCGATCCTGGCAAGCGAGTAGGGAGAGGCCCAGATGAAATCCGTTATTCTTGACGTCGATACAGGTACCGACGATGCCATGGCGCTGATGTTGGCCGTGGCCCACCCGGCCCTGGACGTGCGGGCCGTGACCTGCGTAGGCGGCAACGTGTCGCTGGAGCAGGTGGTAGCCAACACCCTTGGCATCCTCGAGCTCATGGGCGCCGGGCACATTCCGGTCGCCGCCGGGTTGGCCGAGCCGCTGATCGAACCGGCACAGGATGCCAGCTATGTCCACGGCTCCAACGGGGTGGCGGACATCGAACTGCCCACCCCGACCCGCTCCGTCGAGGACGTCCATGCCGTGGAGCTGCTGCGCCGCACCCTGGCTGAGTCGACCGAGCCCATCACCATCATTGCGCTGGCTCCGCTGGGAAACATCGCACTGCTGCTGCGGTTGTACCCCGAGGTCCACGCGAAGATCGAACGCATCGTGTTCATGGGCGGCGCCGTGGGTGCCGGAAATGCCACGGCAAGCGCCGAGTTCAATATCTGGCACGACCCCGAAGCGGCCGAAATGGTGCTTCGCTCCGGGGTCCCGACCACGATGTACGGGCTCGAGGCCTTTTACCAGGTCACCATCGATGCCGAAACCATCGGCGAGCTGGCGTCCTCCACCCAGCCGGTGCAGGCCGTGCTGGGCGGGCTGCTGTCCCACCTGGCCTCGATCAGTGTCGACGAGTCGCGGATCGTGGGAGCGGGCTGGGCAGCGATCGGGGACGCCGGCACCGTGTGCGCCGTCATCGATCCCGACGGGCTGGTCCTGAGAACCGCACCGGTCGAGGTGTCCCTGGCCCCAGGGCCGACCCGCGGGCAGACGGTGGTCGACCTGCGCACCGGACTGGGTGCCGGTGGCGCCGAAACTCACGAACAGGAGAGCCACATCAAGGTGGTGCTGGACGTCGACGGGCCGCGCTACGCCCGGCTCTTCCTGGAGGCGATCGATGCCGTGTCCAGTGCCGCCCCGGCCACGAGCCCGGGGGAATGAGCATGGACGCAGCGGCGCCGACCGGAGGACGGGTTTTCGTCGTCGGCTCCATCAACGTCGATACGGTCATCCGGGTCAAGACCCATCCGCGCCCGGGTGAAACGGTCCATGCCAGCGGTCAGGTCACCGCGCCCGGGGGCAAGGGCGGGAACCAGGCCGCGGCCGCGGCCCGCGCTGGTGCGAGCACCTTGATGGTCGGCCGCGTCGGCTCCGATGTCCCGGGCGGCACCTACGTGGAGCACCTGAGCGCGCTCGGCGTGGACTGCTCGCTGGTTCAGGTGGCCGAGACGGCCACCGGCCAGGCCACTGTCATGGTCGACGACGCGGGGGAGAACTCGATCATCGTGCTCGAGGGCGCGAACGGAAGCGTCACGCTGGCCGACATCGCCGCCATGGCTCCGCTGCTGCGGGCCGGCGACGTGCTCTCCACCCAATACGAGCTGCAGGCCCCCATCGTGGAGGCCGCACTGGTGGCCGCCCGGGCCGCCGGGGCCTACTCGATCCTGAATCCCTCCCCGTGGCAGGACCGGCCTGAACTCATAGCGCTCGCCGACCTGGTGGTCGTCAACGAGCTCGAGGCCGAGCAGCTGGTCCTCGACGGGGAGGGCGTGTGCCTGACTTTGGGAGCAGGCGGGGCCCGCTGGGGCGCCGTCGGGGTCCCGGCCCCGCGGATCACCCCGGTGGACACCACGGGGGCCGGCGACGCGTTCACCGGCACGCTGGCCGCCGGGATTGCCGCCGGAACCGATCGACGGCAGTTGCTCGCCGATGCTGTTGCTGCGGCCTCCGATGCGTGCCTGCGCCCCAATGCGCAGGACTGGGCACGGCGGCCTTGAGGCTCGACACCCGCCGGGACCAGCAGGTAACTGCCACGATCCTGGATGTCGCGGCGCTCGCCGGCGTATCGCGCACCACCGTGTCCCGGGTCATGAATGAACCCGAGCGCGTCACGGTCCGGACCCTGGAACGGGTCCGGGCCGCCGCCGCATCCCTGAATTACCACCCCAGCGCCGCAGCGCGCACCCTGCGCAGCGGACGCACCGGCACTATTGCCCTGGTCGTCGGCGACATCTCCCAGCCCTTCCACGGCGCACTGGCTCAGGCCGTGGCGGGGGAGGCCGACCGCAGGAACATGAGCGTCGTCTTCCACGACCTGGCCCACCGCGAGGAGCGGCTGGTGGCGGTGTTGGACAAACTCGCGACGCAGGGCATCGATGCGGTGGTGATCTGCACGGCCGATGCGCTGGATTCGGACCGGTCAACCGAGGCCATGGCCATCCTGACCGCCCAGGGCATCCCCGCCATCAATTCCCTGGGCGGTGCGGCCGTACCGGGCATGCTCACCCTGGGCCTGGACCATGCTGATTCGTCCCATGCCGCCACCGTGGCGCTGTCACGGGCCGGCGCGCGGTCCATCGGGCTGTTGCTCGGCAACCCCGATGATTCCTACTCGCGGCAGCTCGGTGCCGGCTACCGGGCCGCCCTGGCCGAGGTAGGCCTCGCTGCGGCGGACCGCGAGCTGGTGCTCACCGGCGGCTACTCGTTCGAGCGGGCCCGTGCCGCAGTCGCTGGGTTATTGGATGCTGGAACCCCGCTCGATGCGCTGGTCGTGGCCAACACCCCGATGGCTTTGGGGGCCCTGCGCGCCGCGGGGGACGGGGGGCTGTCGATTCCACGGGACCTGATGCTGATCTGCTGCGAGGACGTGGAACTCGCCGGCCAGGTGAGCCCCGGCATCGCCACGCTCGCCGTCGAGGTGGCAACCAGCGGGCGGGAAATTATGGTGCTATTGGACCAGGCCCTGCAGGGACTGGTCCCGGTGCCGGACAAGCTCCTGCCGGTCCTGCGCCACAGGGAATCTTTTCTCTCGCGTTGATGCGAGACGGGGAGGCGGTGATGCGCAGCTCAACCGGGTGGACCGCCCCGCCTTCCCTGCAGTCGCCCGGTGATCCCATCACCCAGTGCCGCCAGTGCCGCCCCGATGGCGTAGGCGACCAGGTCGGTGGCGACAAAAGTCGAACCCAGCACTAGGCGCAGCGGCGCGAAGGCGGCGCCCAGCTCTCCCGGTACCGGGGTGAGCTGGAAGAGTTCAATGGCCACGCAGACCCCCAGTGCGAGTGCCGCTGCCCTCAATGGGGGCCATCTCGGGGCGAAGAAGGCAACCAGCAGATAGATCAGCACCGCATAAAGTACGCCTCCTGCCATGTCGCCGAGGATGCCTCCGGGGATCAAACGCGAGGCCAGGCCCAGTGGGACGACCAGGACGCCGACCCCGGTCAGGATAAGCCGTCGCTTCGGGGAGGGGGGCTTCGTCTCGGTGGCAGGCATGATGCCAGCCTATCCGGGCCCGAGATCAGTCCGGTTGGGCCAGTCCGCGCTCGTCGACAGGCCTGCAGCGGCAGACTGCTCAGCCGGCCAAGAGTGCAGATTTCTTTCCCGTTGGATTGTCCTCGTGCCATTGGTGCATGAACTGGTTGTATTCGAACTGTTGGCCAAGGTCTCCTCCGACCCGGTTCCGGGCCAGGGGGCCGGGGCGTCGGCCAACTTGATGCTTCCTCGGCGCCGGAAATGAATTCGCGCATCGAAATGCAAGTCCGTCCCGAGCAGAACGGCAAACCGGCGGCGCAAGACCTGCGTCGTTTTCCAAAGTCGCTTGCATTGGGATTCCCGGATTTTCGTGCTCATGCAGCCGTGTGTGAATACCTGAATTGTCAGGATTCATCTGCGCCATCGTGCAATTTGGTCCACCCCGTGTTCGGTGCCAATGCTTTTTTGTGTGTGGGGTTTTCAACGCTAAAAATCACAACCCGATTTTGGGCCCGACCCGCTTACGCTTTCCCGGTGAGTCCTTCTACCCGTTCCGGGGAATGATCTACGGTTGAGCGTCCGACTGAGAAAAGCTCCGTCAGTTCAATCAGTATGTGTTCACCCTCACCGTGAAGCTTCACGAGGTGAGCTTCCTGGATTTTGGATAGGTTGGACTTCTCCCTGGCAACCTACAGTTGGCCTTGCCAGCTTTCATCCCTTCATGGGGGCGAGTCTGAATCGGGTCATCCCCAAACTCAGCAATCATGGACAGCACGGTCAACAGCAGTTTCTCCATGGAATCGTTCGGGTCATACACCGACCCGTCGATGATGCGGTTGACCCCGCGGCTGGCCAAGCCGTCGGTAGCGGAGTGTGCTTCCCGCAAGTAGCGTTCCAGTCGATCGAATTTTGTCACCTCGAAAGTATCGCCCTCCCGACATTCAGTCATGAATTTGCTTTAGCTAGGGCGGTTCTTGTTGGTTTGGGTGAGTCCATGGTCAAAAGAGATGGGTTTCGCATGGATTTCCATAAACTCCAACGCATCGCGTTGCGTGATGAGGTTTTGTTCATTGTCCTGGCCTTCGTCCGTTACCTGAATTCGCTGCATCCGCTCACTGAACGCATCGCGATCCTCCTGGACCACGACGACCAGCACCGAGCCATGGAGGTGGCTGCGCGGGTTGGTGACTGGGCGGCGGCGAACCATGTCGAGCTCGCCTAGGTGCCCTTCTACGGCTCGCATCTGCACCGGAGCGAAGCCAGGTTCACCGCTCTGCGCTACTTCGCACTTAACGCAACGGGGCATCCGAGCCATGGTGAGTAGTCGAGCAGGATCCGTCGATACATCATCTGGGGCAACCATCTCCCGACCGATCCACGCCTGCGCTAGGTGCTCCGTCGGACAGCAATCATCAAGTGGTCAAAGGTGGCCTGATGGTGTCACGTGACACCGGTAATTTTCGGGTAGGCCCTGGGTTTCCGTTTTTCTCCTCGCAAGCAGCCACCAGCGTTGGTAGCGCACAAGGCATTCTGTGCGTTAAGTTGGTGCGAGAAGTCGGCCGCACTTCCTTGACGTAAGTAAGGAATCGTTGGTCGGGAGCGAGCAATATTGCCACGGAGTTGCGGCGATATCCGGGGATGCCCCTCCTGGGCGACGGGGACCGTCCCGGATCGATGTTCCCGTTGTTCATCAGTTAGCGAGGCGGTTGGCATGTTAGAGACATTGGGCCATCTCCTGCCCATCGCGGTGGCGGTTGCGATCAGTTCCGTCCCGATCATGGCCACGGTCCTCATCTTGTTGTCCCCGAATAGAAACCGATCGGCCCTACCCTTCCTACTCGGATGGTTGGCCGGCATAGCCATCGTCATCACTTTCTTTGCCGTGGCGGCCTATGCACTCCCCGCACCTACAACAAAAAAGCCGGAGTACCTGGCCGGGATCGCACTCATCATCGTCGGCGCGGGTCTTGTCATCCTAGGGATTGTCAATTGGCGCCGCTCAGCCGGCAAACCCATCGGCACAGGCCCAAAGTGGCTCCAAGCCGTGGGCCGCCTCGGCCCATGGTCATCTTTGGCGCTCGCCCTTGGGCTGAACCTTCGCCCGAAATCCATCCTGCTTGGTGCCGCAGGCGGAATCTTCTTGGCTAACCCGTCACTCAGCCGCGCATCCTCCGTAGCGGTCCTCGTCATTTACTCCGTGGTCGCCGCCAGTACCGTGGGTGCCCCGATCATTGCAACACTGATCGCGCCCAACGAGATGGAGAAGAAACTGTTAGCCGTGCGGAACTGGATGGAAAAGAATAATAAGGTCATCTCGCTCCTCATCGCCATCATGATCGGAATATTCATCATCGGATACGGCATGACCCGGCTATAGCTGGATGATTCAGGTCAGCTGCTTGCGCGGCATCACCACCTCCTTGATGATCAAAATGATGCCAGCAGAGATCGGGATAGCCACCAAAGCGCCCGGAAGGCCGAATAACGTGGATCCTGCAAGCGCTGAGATCAATACCACTGAACCGGGCACCTGAACGGCCTTGCCCATCACCTTGGGCGTGAGGACATAGGCTTCGACCTGCATGTAGATGAGCATGAAAATCAAGACCACCAGCCCCGAGACGGGTGCGTGGAAGAAGGCGAGGATGGTCATGGCCACCGTGGTCAGAATTGTTCCGATCAGCGGTATCAAGGTGATGAAAAATGCCAGGACCCCAATCAGGAACGCCCCCGGCACGCCGGTCAGCACCAGCAGGACCACAGAAAATACAGCGTTGAAGAACGCGAGGATCACCATGCCGCTGAGGTATCTGCCGAAATTCTTTAAGATGCGCTCGGAGTATCCGATGAAGGCAGGCCGGTGGGATGCTGAAATTAGGTTGTAGGCTGCCTGCTTGGTTGCATCGTAGGTGGCGATGAAATAGATCGTGAGAATCGCCATGAAAAAGCCGCTCGCAACCCCGTTGACCACTGAAACGCCAAAACCGGCAATCCCGGAGCCCAACGACGCCCATACGGCCGGGTCCTTAATCTCAGTCGCCACCCAGTTGGCCAGACCGCCCAGAGCCCCATTGCTCGTGGCATTCGCCGGGTCAAACCACCCTTGCGCCTTCAGGTGTTCGATCTCACCCGGAATGGCGGTGGCAAGCGTCTGGATCTGCCGGAAGACCAACGGAAGCACCACCCACAAGATGGTGACAAGGATGGCGACGATGATCAGGATAACGGTGAGAATAGCAAGTGGACGCGACATTCGGTGGCGTTGAAACCAGCGCACCAGCGGATCGAAGCCGACAGCCGCGAACAAGGCGAGGAAGACCGAGTAGATGATCCCGCGCATCCCGTATAGCGCCAACCCTGTTGCGATCCCACCGAGGGCACCCAACGCCATCACATAGCTGGCTAGCATCGGACCGCTGCGCATCACGGCCGGCCCCCCAGGTTCATTCCCGCCCTCGGATGGTACTTTCTTGGCTGATTGCATTTTATCGTCCTTTCGTACTTGGCCATCTGCTGTCTTCGCCGGCGCTGTCGGCGGCTGACTGTTCCAATTCCGGTCCCGTGGAGAGACATCCATGGAGGCGGATGGCATCCCGGGTACACCGGAGGTTTTGTGGGGTCCGGGGCTTCGTCGCTTGGCGATTAATGGCGTGGAGGCGTGCCTTGTCGCGCACTTTGCGGCAGGCCGCCCTCCTGGGCGCCCGGGGGCTTTCCGGGATGCCGTCAGAAAGGACTGCCTAGATGATTGATTCCAAGGGTTCATGGTCATAGGCGGTCAGCGACCGCAGTGGATGGGAACCGGTGTTCAGGTTGTGCCAGATGGCCACGGTCAGCGCGAGGATGCGTTGCAGGACCCGCACGGTGACCCCGGCGATGGTCCTCCCGCCATGGGCCTCCAGGTCCAGCTGGCCCTTGAGGGTGTCGTTGATTGACTCGATGACCTGACGCAGTGGCTTGAGCAGACTCTTTCCGGGACGGGGTTTCTCACCTTGACGGGTCGGACGGACCAGGGTGATCCCGGCCTCGGAGAGGTCCTGCTCGAAGGCCTTCCCGTAGTAGTTCTTGTCCGCGATGATGATCTGTCCCGGCTCCACCGGGGTGGGCAGGTTTTCCAGGATGCCCAGCAGGGTCTCACGCTCATCGGCCTTCGCCCCGGTCAGCGCGTAGCCGACCGGCAGTCCGGTCGGGGTGCACAGCAGGTGCAGGCGCAGCCCCCAGAACCACCGTGAATGCGAGGCGCAGTACCCGTATTCGGCCCAGCCGGCCAGTTCGGAGCGGTGGGCCGTGGTGTGGGAGCGCCCGCATTCCACAGGGGTGGAATCGGCGAGCCACAGCTCATCGGACCAGAGCCCGGTGGTGTGGGCCAGGTGTTCGTTGAGAGCCTGCAGGGTCCCGCCCAGCTTCCGCAGCCGTTTGTTGTATCCGGGTTGTTGGGGCAGGTCCGGGAACCATCGGCGCAGGTCGTTATGGGATTGGCGGAGCCAGCGGCGTTCGGAGGTGAAGCCGAGCAGGGCCTGGAGGACCGCGATGGTGACCAGTTCGGCGTCGCTGATCCGGGGCCCGAAGCCGATGGCCGGACGCCACGGGAGCAGGTGCGGATTGGCCTTCAGAAAGTCGTCCGCGCAGGCGTACAGTGCTGTTGCAAGGGTGTCCAGATCGGGAGCCATCGGAACTCTCCAGGTTCGAATGTTGGGTATTACATCTCGATTCTGGACACCCTTGCCCGCGCTGTCACCCCTTGGAATCAATCATCTAGAGCACCTAGCAACCAGGCCAGGGGCAGGATGTGAGGCGCGGATCCACCTTGCCGGGGGATTCATCAGCGACGACCGACCGAAGAGGCACCGCCACATCGGAGCCATCTCATGTGTGATTCGTCGGCAGAGTCGGACAAACAAAGTGACGGAGGCGAACCCTCCGGCGAACCGCGCATCGCCCTGCCTGAACTTTGGGGAGCGCTCGAGCATTGAGGGAGGCGTGAAGCTGAAAATGGCACCCAGCTCCGCAAAGTCCTGTGCCGGGCTCATTTTCAGCAGTGCGAGGTCGCCGCACTGCGCAAGGAAGCTCGGGAGTAGATCTGACCGCCGATGCGTTGGGAGCAGCAGGTACAGTCCGTATTTGCGTCTTTCGGCCACAATCTGGATGATCCTGTCACCAGTATCAAATAGGACAAGAGTAAAAAAACGAACCAATTGACCAAAAAGTTTCGAGTAAATGCATTTTCACTCTCACCTCCGCCAATAAGGGGCGGGGGAATCACCAACCCGAAAAGTCTTTGGGTCAAGCGACTCCCCTCCCACATTTTGTGCCCAGCATATACACCGGGGCCCATCGCAGGAAGAGTGCACGGCATGCAGTTTGATGGGGATCGATGGACAGGTTTCCTTGGCGAGGTCTACGGCCTTCTTGGGCATCGCCGAACTACCGTCTTCCGATAGCCTGCTCGGTCCAACGAGATAGCTGGTGTTGAAGAATGGGCGCAGTGCGGGCGCGTTGGTCCGGTGGGCATGGAAATCCTCAAGGCGCACCGGCAACTGGTCGACGGTTCCATCTCCCTGAGGAACCTGCGGCTGTCGCTTCCTTTTCCAGCCAGGCTCAGGTGCGCAGGCGGCGCTAGTTGCAGGGCGCCGAGGGTTGAGCTGTGTCAAGGAGTCGGGATGGTTGGGTAGCTTCGCTGGCTCACCTGATGTGAGTGTGGGTGCCACTATTTCTGATAGGGAGGACTGGTCTCCACCGGCCCGCAAGCCAGCATGATCAATGCCAGCGCGGCTTCGACAGTTTTTGGGGCCGATTTCGGTGAAGAACTTATCCAGAGTGGTGGCGTTCTTCCCGGGCGCACCCCAGAGGATGGTGGAGGTTTCATGGTCCGAGACCAGGGTGAGATAGTCATGGTGCTTGCGCCAGGAGATCTTATCCACGCCCAGGTTCACCAGGTGATTCGGATGAAGGCGCAGACGCTGGTCTTGTCGGTGCGGGTGACCAGCCAGACGACCAGGTCTTCGAAGTCTCCGGTAAACCGGGAGCCGTGGTGGGCGAAGGGCACGGCCTGGACCACCACACCGTGGGTGGGGCAGTGCCAGGGCTAATGCATAGTCGCTGAAAACCATTGGCTTTAGGGGCTTCTCAGCGACTATGCATTAGCCCTGGATCTTCAGCGCTGGGCGGGATGATTCGCTTGATGGATCGTGTCCCACTCAAGGGTCCGCTTAAGGACACGTAATCGCAGTGAAGGCGACTTCGGCAAACGACAACCTGGATGCAACGCTGGCCTGGCGCGATCACCGTCTTCTCGGATAGCGGCTCGGCCAGCTGGGCGACAGTACCCGGTTGGGCACCGGTGGCGCGATGAATTCCTGCCAGTCCAGTGGAACGGCAATGCATCGGGTCCGCAGTTCCTTGCTGCAGGGGGTCGGCAGCCCCCGCGTGCGCGTGGACCCGGCGAGTTTCTCTTTGAGCCAGCTCCAGCGCAGGAACTCGGTCCCCCGACAACCCGGTGGCCAGTGGTGGGCGCCGGGCATCAGATATCTGCGGGGAGAAATGGTAGCGAATATTCGTTAGCGGTCCCGATGCGGTGCCCGCGGCGTGCTGCCCGGCTTAGAGCAGTTCGGCGCGCAGCTGCTCCGGGGTCTTGATCGAGAGTAGGCCCGGGGCAACGTCCAGCACCGTGACGGCGCCGTACTGCCCGGCCTGGTTGATCCGATGCGTGGCACGCGCATAGGCCACCAGCACGCTGGCGGTGAACTCCGGGTTGCTTTCCAGTGCCAGACGGTACTCGATAACCTGGGCATTCTCGTCGCTGGTGTTGCCGCTGCGGATCACGAAGCCACCGTGCGGCATGGCCTGGTGGTCGTGCGCCAGTTCCTCGGCAGAGATGAAGTTGACCGTAGTGTCGTACTCGTCGAAGTAGTGCGGCATGGACACGATGGTCCGGCGGATCTTCTCGGCGTCGGCGCCGTCGGCCAGCACCACGAAGCACTCGCGCACGTGCTTTTCGCGGGTGGACAGCTCCGGGCGGGAACCGCTGCGCACCTGCGCGATGGCGGTCTCCGAGGGCAGCGTGTACTGCACTCCGCCGGCGACGCCGGGGATGCGGCGGATGGCATCGGAGTGGCCCTGGCTCAGGCCGCGGCCCCAGAAGGTGTAGGTTTCGCCATCGGGAAGCAGCGCCTCGCCGTAGAGACGGTTGATGGAGAACATGCCCGGGTCCCAGCCGGCGGAGATCAATGCGGTCTTCTTCCCTGCACGGGCCGGGATGTCGACCGTCTCGAAGTACTTGGGGATGCGGGCATGGGTATCGAAGCTGTCCACCGTGTTGAAGCGGGCCGCCAATTCCGGACCCTGCTCGGGTAGATCGGACTTGGAGCCGCCACACAGGATCAGCACGTCCACCTCGTGCCGGAACTGGTCTAAGTCGTTCATGGCAAAGACGGCTGTGTCGTCGAAGTACGCCGACAAGGCCTCGGGGGCGCGGCGGGTGAAGATGCCCACCAGCTCCATGTCCGGGTTTTTGGAAACGGAGATTTCCACTCCGCGTCCCAGATTTCCGTATCCGACGATGCCAATGCGAATCTTTTCAGCCATCTTGTTCTCCTCTATCGTGACCGACATCCAGTGTAGTGGCTGACGTATCCGGGGGAACCGCCGAACGGCACCCACGTCGGTGACAAAAGTCCCTGCCGTCGAACCGCGGCGCGTTGCAGGCTGGAGGGCGAACGCGTTGGGCAGATGACGGAACCGCTGGTCCTACAACGCGGTCTAGCCCTAGCCCTTGCCGTGGGGCTCGTGCTCATCCTGGTCTCCGCGCTGAAGGGTGCGAAGGATTCCTGTATGGTGCTGCTGGTTTCCGCCGGCTATTTCGCCAGCTGCGTCTCGATGTCGATTGTCCGCTAGGTGTATCCATGACCGTGCACATGGACACGGGGCGCCGGAGCGGGGGAGGGCGGTACGCCACCGTCGAACCATGATGCGACGGCCTCCGGTGCCGTGCCGCGGGTGTACGGTTCGCCTATGAGCGCATCCGATCGTGTTCCTCCACAGCCTCCGCCTTCCCAGGCCCGGGACTCTAGCACTGGGCCCCCGTTCAATCAGGGGTATGCGCATCAGCGGGTCTACGCCAGGTCCAAGCCGATTCTCTGGTGGGGAATCGCCGGAGTCTTCATGGGGCTTCTCCTGGGAGCCGTGGGGTTGATGATCCTACTGATGCCCATGGCCCTCTTCCTGCTGGATGGCGGATCACACGCCTCCCCGTTCAACGAGTTAGCCGCCGGGTTCATCGCGCTGGGCACCACGACCGTCGTCATCGGGTTCGGGCTGCTGGGGTTTGGCATCGTCGGGATCATCTTCGGGGTGCGAAAGACCCGCTAGGAGCTGGCGGGGAGCCGTGGATCGACGGCCACCCGTGACCGTTGGCTAGCGCCGGGGACGGGCATCGCCGGTTCCCCCGATGTCGGAGAACGCCGGGGAACCGGCCGGTGCCAGCATGCTCAGCGCCCGGGGGTGGATGCCGATGGACGCCGAAAGTGCGGCAACCAGCTCGCCGTCGGCATAGATGTTCAGCGGCATGCTGGCGCTGATCTCCACAGTGTGCCCACGCACCAGGGAGATGTTTGACTGGCCGGTGTGGTGGCCCCGGTAGGAGCGCAGGAACGTCGCCGCCACGCCTAGGATGCCAGCCCGACCCAGCGAGACGACATCAAGCAGCCCGTCGTCGACCAGGGCGTCCGGAGCGATCCGCAACCCGCCACCATATTGGCCGACATTGCCCACGGCGATGAACCAGCCCGGGAAGGTGCACGGTTTCCCGTCCACAGTGAGTGTGAAGGTCACGTTCTTCCAATGGGCCAGGGCCTTGAGTCCCCCATAGAGGTAGGTGAACGGGCCGAGGTTCATGGCGGCGCGGTTGCCGTTCTCGTTGGCGAGCCCGTCAAAACCAACGTTGGCCACGCCCAAGTACGGACGCCCATTCACCACGCCGAGGTCGAGGTGATGCACCCGAAGCTCCTCGATGCTCCGGATGGACTTGACCGGGTCAAGGCCCAGGCCCAGTCGCCGGACCGTGTCGTTGCCGCGGCCGCCGGCCAGCGGGAGCAAGATGGCGCCGGACTCTGCTGCTCCGCCGGCTGCGGCCCCGAGAAACCCGTCCCCGCCGAGCACGGCAACCAGCGACCCCGGGGCTGCCGTGCGGGCCTGCGAGGTCGCCTGTCCGAGACTCTCGGTGATCGAAACGATGGGGGTGATTCCCTCCGCCTCCAGGGCGCCTAGGACGCGGGGCAGCAAGCGCACTCCCCGGCCGCGGCCGGCCGTCGGATTGACGAGGAGCAGGGAGGGCCCGCCGGAAAAGACGTTCACCCGGATGTCCCGTCGGGGAATGCGCCGGGGACGGTGTTGCGCGAACCGTTCCGGGCCAGGTCCAGGACGAGCCCGGCAGGCTCGCGCGCCCGGACCGCGTCCCCGGGAACCAGCGCGAGCCTGGTGCGCCGGTCCAACAGGTCGTCGATGCTCGTGGCGCCCTCGGCGCGCACGGCGAAAAGGAGTTCGGCGCCGGTGATCTCCGTACCGTCGAACAGCGGCCGAGCCAGGAGCGGGTCCTCGCGGGAGAACGCCTGCACGGTGGAGGCCTCGGTCCCATACTTCTGGATGAGCCGGGCCGGTGCGTTGACGGTATCGAGGACCCCGCGGCGGCCGGCTCCCACCAGCGGCAGTCTTCTGGTGACGCACGCGGCGGGGGAGCCGAGCCGTGCGGCCACGGCATCGACTGCATCCTGCGCCATCGCGCGGTAGGTGGTCAGCTTTCCACCCACCACGGTGACCGGGTGCCCGGGGGTGTCGGTGACCAGGTGCCTGCGCGAAACATCGGCGGTGCCTTCCTTCTTTCCCAGATGGTTGGCCCGCACTAGGGGGCGCAGCCCGGCAAAGGAGCCAACGATGTCGGCACGCGTCAGCGGCACGGAGAATGCTGTGTTGATGACCTCGAGCAGGAAGTCGATGTCGCGCTCCGGAACGGCGGGACGGTGGCCGTCGGCATCCCGGTCCTCCTCATCGGTGAGTCCGATGTAGGACACCCCCGTAGGCTGTGGAAGGACGAATACGTATCTGCCGAAGTGCCCCGGAACCTGGACGGTGTGAGCTGCATGCGGATTGCCCAGCCGTTCGGATCGCACCACCAGATGGGTTCCGCGGCTGGGGGACAAGGAGAGCCGGTCCTCGAAGCCGGCGGCCCATACCCCGGTAGCGTTCACGACGGCCCGGGCAGTGATCCGCACCGGGGCCCCGGTGCGCGTGTCGTGTGCCGTCACCGAGGTGTCCGTGAGGGCCGTTGCCTCGACGTCGCGCATCACGTGGGCCCCGAACCCCGCGGCCGTGCGCAGGACCCCGAGCACCAGCCGGGCGTCGTCGAAGACCTGACCGTCCCAGTAGAGCAGGCCGCGGCGCAGCGATCCGGCATCAAGCGCCGGCACCATGGCGGAGACGGCCTGCCCCGACAGGATCTGAGGGCGCGGGAGCGTGGCGCTGCGCATCCCCGATGCCCGGCGCAGCAGGTCGTAGACCACAAGGCCCAGGCCGGAGAGGGCCGCTTCATGACGTGGGGCCTTGCGCAAGTCGGGGATGATGAAACCCAACGGGTGGACAAGATGCGGGGCAATGTCCTGCATCAGCCAGCGACGCTCCCTGGCCGATTCCCAGGCAACGGAAAAGTCGGCCTTGGCCAGGTAGCGGAGCCCGCCATGGACGAGCTTGGAGCTGTACCCACTGGTTCCGGAGCCGAAGTCGGCGCTCTCGATCAGGGCAACGCTGAACCCGCGGCTCACGGCATCGAGCGCGACGCCGGCCCCGGTGATTCCCCCTCCCACCACTGCCACGTCGACCGGGTTTTCGGCGACGTGGTCCAGGGACCGCCGTCGGGTGGCATCGTTGAGCCAGGTCTTGTTCATGGCCGGCTCCCGGGAGTGAGGTAGCGTTCGAGCATCTTTCGCAGTTCTGCCAGGGATGATTCGAAGGAGTCCAGTTTCAGCAGGACCTTCGAGGAAAGGGCAACGCCCTGGACGGCCAGCAGCAGGGTGGTTGCCGTGGCGTCGGAGGCCTCGCTGCTGCCGTCCTCCAGACCCAGCCCGATCAGCGAGGTGATCTCCTTGAGCAGGAGCTGCTGGCTGGAACCGAACCTGTCGGTGACGTAGGGAATCAGGAATTCGGGATCGCGCTCGCCGATGGAGGCTAGCAGTGGCGAGGTGACGAAGACCCGCACGCTTTCCACGGCGAAGTGCACCAGGTTTTCCCGCCCGTTTCCGGCTGGAATTCCGGTGCGCACCGCCGTGGCGTAGGAGCGGAATTCCCGGGTGAGGGTCTGCAGCACGGCGTTCTCCACCGAACCCATGCGGCGGTAGAACGTCATGCGGGAAATGCCGGCGCGCTCGGCAATGTCGTTGGCCGTAGTGCGGCGGACGCCGTGCAGGATCACCGAGTCCCTGGTGGCTGTGAGCACCTTCGTATCATTCGGCGTGACGATACGTTGTGGTGACATGTGTCACACTGTAACCCATGGTGACGCATGTTACGGAAGAGATTCCCCGCTCGGTTTGGTATGGCTGGGGTGACCCGGAGCGGGCACGGCCATTGCGCGCCGGCGCCCTCCAATACCTGCTCTCGACACTGCGGCTGGACAGTGTGGAGGCGACATGCCCGCCGGTGGATTTCTCCTCCATCACCGTGGCCCCCAGCGGCATCGATGCCCAAGCCTTGGCTGCCTTGCGCGCCGTCACCGGGGATCGGCACGTCTCCACGCGGGACTCCGAACGCATCTTGCACGCGGGCGGCAAGAGCACGCCCGACCTGATGCGGATGCGCGCCGGAGAGGTCCCGGAAGCGCCGGATGCCGTGGTGTTCCCCGGCAGCGCCGAGGAGGTTCGGGCGATCCTGGCGGTATGCGTGGAAAGGGGGCTGGCTGTCGTCGCCTTCGGCGGAGGCACCTCAGTGGTCGGCGGAGTCGACCCGGTCCGCGCAAACTTCTCCGGGGTCATCACCCTGGACATGCGCCGCCTGGACCGGCTCCTGCACATCGACCCGGTCTCCCGCACCGCGACGCTCGAGGCTGGCATGCGGGGTCCGGCGATCGAGGCGGCACTGCAGGCCCACGGGTTCACCCTGGGCCACTTCCCGCAAAGCCACCAGGAAGCGACACTCGGCGGCTACGTGGCAACGCGCTCTGCAGGTCAGGCTTCCACCGGCTACGGCCGGATGGAAAACCTGGTCAAGGCGGTCCACCTGGAAACCCCGTCGGGGCCCTTCGATGTCGGCTCTTCGGCCCCGGGCACGGCAGCCGGACCGAAGCTGCTCGACGCCATCGTTGGTAGTGAGGGCACTCTGGGCGTGATCACCTCAGCGACGCTGATGATTTCTCCGCTGCCGAAGCACAAGTCCTACGGGGCCTGGTCCTTCCCGTCGTTCGAGGCCGGAGCCGACGCCTTGCGCCGGCTCCGGCATGAGGGGGTCCGCGGCGATATGCCGCACGTGTGCCGGCTCAGCGATACCGATGAAACCGCTGCCACTTTCAAGCTCGGCGGCTGGAAGGCCGGGGCGCTGGCCCGCTACCTGGTGCTGCGCGGCCAAAGGACCCAGGCCCTTGCCCTCTTCGTCTGGGAGGGTGGGGAGCGTGAGGCCAAGGCCCGGAAGCGCCGCAGCGCACGCATCATGCGCCGTGCCGGAGGGGTGGCATTGGGCCCCCTGCCGGCCACCGCGTGGGAACACGGGCGCTTCAACGGACCGTATATGCGCGATGAGCTGCTCACTCGGGGCGTCTACGTCGAAACGCTCGAAACCGCGGCGACCTGGACCGAGCTGGCAGCAACCTACGCCCGCGTCCGCGGCGCGATCCTCGGGGCACTGGAGGCCCATGGCAAGGCCGGATACGTCCAAGCGCACATCTCGCACGTCTACCCGGATGGCGCCTCGCTCTACTACACGTGCCTAGATGATTGATTCCAAGGGGTGACAGCGCGGGCAAGGGTGTCCAGAATCGAGATGTAATACCCAACATTCGAACCTGGAGAGTTCCGATGGCTCCCGATCTGGACACCCTTGCAACAGCACTGTACGCCTGCGCGGACGACTTTCTGAAGGCCAATCCGCACCTGCTCCCGTGGCGTCCGGCCATCGGCTTCGGGCCCCGGATCAGCGACGCCGAACTGGTCACCATCGCGGTCCTCCAGGCCCTGCTCGGCTTCACCTCCGAACGCCGCTGGCTCCGCCAATCCCATAACGACCTGCGCCGATGGTTCCCGGACCTGCCCCAACAACCCGGATACAACAAACGGCTGCGGAAGCTGGGCGGGACCCTGCAGGCTCTCAACGAACACCTGGCCCACACCACCGGGCTCTGGTCCGATGAGCTGTGGCTCGCCGATTCCACCCCTGTGGAATGCGGGCGCTCCCACACCACGGCCCACCGCTCCGAACTGGCCGGCTGGGCCGAATACGGGTACTGCGCCTCGCATTCACGGTGGTTCTGGGGGCTGCGCCTGCACCTGCTGTGCACCCCGACCGGACTGCCGGTCGGCTACGCGCTGACCGGGGCGAAGGCCGATGAGCGTGAGACCCTGCTGGGCATCCTGGAAAACCTGCCCACCCCGGTGGAGCCGGGACAGATCATCATCGCGGACAAGAACTACTACGGGAAGGCCTTCGAGCAGGACCTCTCCGAGGCCGGGATCACCCTGGTCCGTCCGACCCGTCAAGGTGAGAAACCCCGTCCCGGAAAGAGTCTGCTCAAGCCACTGCGTCAGGTCATCGAGTCAATCAACGACACCCTCAAGGGCCAGCTGGACCTGGAGGCCCATGGCGGGAGGACCATCGCCGGGGTCACCGTGCGGGTCCTGCAACGCATCCTCGCGCTGACCGTGGCCATCTGGCACAACCTGAACACCGGTTCCCATCCACTGCGGTCGCTGACCGCCTATGACCATGAACCCTTGGAATCAATCATCTAGGCGGGCTGGAGGCTGACGGACTGGCCCAGAATTCCCGGATCAAGGACGCGGCGTGTGCGGCGATCGTCGCTGCGGGCGCGACCATCACCCACCACCATGGCGTGGGCAGCGAGCATTCACCGTACCTGGGTATGGAAATCGGCGATCTCGGCGTGAAGGTCCTGCGCGGCATCAAGGAGGCCCTGGACCCGTGCGGGATCATGAATCCCGGAAAACTCATCCCCACAACGGCACCCTGAACCGGGAAGGAGCCCCCCGTGACGGTCGGTCTCGTCGAAAGCGGTGCCGCGGGGATGGGGGAGATCGCCCCAAAACGCGAAAGCGGTCCCGAATCGATGATCCGCATTCCGGTGCGCACGGAGAGTCGCAGGCATGAGTGACGAAGACCCCGGATCTTTCCCTGCGCCGCCGCCTCCGCGCATGCTGCCATATCCGCCCGCGCCGCCGGTCGCGACCGGGGTCCAACACCCCGGTTGGCCGGGGCAGGTGCACCGCCCCGGGCCTCCCGGTTCCCGGTTCAAGCCCGAATCCCGGTTGGGTGCGGCGGGATATCCCGTGGGTATGGGCCCGGCCGGGGAAAAGACGCTGGCGTGGCACGGTACCCGGGTGGGACTGCTCCTTTGCCTGATCTGCATCCTGATCCAGACGCTTCCCCTCGGCCTGTTCGTTCTGGGCGGGGGAGGGAATGCCGACGATTTCATTCAGGACATGCTGGGGATCCTGACGGTGGGCCTGGTTGCCATCCTGGCCGGGGTACTCCTGCTGGTGCCGGGCTCGATCCCGCCGTACCGGACGCCCCTGCGGGCCCCCGGCCGCCACGTCCCGGACGCTGAGGCAGGGCCGCGTGAATCCCGGAGCCGGGGGAACTGGGCTAGCATTGGCCTGTGAATGAGACCCTGCCTCCGTGCCCCCACTGTTCCAGCGAGTACACCTACGAGATGGGTGAGCTGCTGGTGTGCCCCGAGTGCGCCCACGAGTGGTCGCCGGCGGCCGAGGAGGCCGAGGAGCCGACCGAACGCGTCGTCAAGGACTCCGTGGGCAACGTACTCGCCGACGGCGACACTGTCACCATCGTCAAGGACCTGAAGGTCAAGGGCCAGGCCCTGTCGATCAAGGTCGGCACCAAGGTGCGCAACATCCGCCTGGTGGACCCGCTCGACGGGCACGATATCTCATGCAAGGTCGATGGCTTTGGCCCCATGCACCTGAAGTCGAGCCTGGTGAAGAAGGTCTAGCCACCTGCCCGCAGTCCCCGGCGTCCTCCCTTAGCCTCCCGGCTGACGGAGGACGCCCTTTTTTGGGCCGCCGTGGCCGGGATACTGGCGGTGATGGCCTAACTTCTCCAGCCCGGGGCAGCCCGGTGCGTGCCGGCGGCAGTCGTCCTTGGAGCTGAGGGTAGGGGCATGGGGCGCGTGGTTCGTTCCCTTCGCCAAGGGTCGTGGCGCAGCCACCGGATTTCGGGGAATGCCATGCTCGGCCCTACTATGGCTGAGGCGTGGGCTGCGCCACACTACAGTCCGTACCCCCCCCCGATCGCCCCGATCCCGTCGACTTGAGGACCCCCCACCCCATGAAGCTATTTAAATCGATCCCCCTGCTGGGGTGGATCATCCTGGCCATCGTCCTTGGCATCCTGACCGGACCGGCGATGCCCGCTTGGCTCGGCGGGGTGTTCCTGACCTACAACTCGATCTTCTCGGGGTTCCTCGGATTCATTGTGCCGCTCATCATCCTGGGCCTCGTGGCACCCGCCATCGCAGAACTGGGCAAGGGTGCCGGAAAGTGGCTCGGGGTCACGGCTGTGATCGCGTACGGCTCCACGATCCTGGCCGGGCTGCTCGCCTACTTCGTGAGCCGGTGGCTTTTCACCTCGCACCTTTCCGGCGGCGGGCTTGACGCGTTGGGTGACGAATCCGGTTCGGGCTTCACCCCGTACCTGACGGTGGTGGCCAGCGCGGGGGACTCGGCAACCGAGATCGTGTTGCCGCCGGTCATCGGCGTGATGAGCGCACTGGTGCTCGCCTTCGTGATCGGTGTGGGTCTGACGGCCTTCCACAGCAAGGTGATCTTCCGCGGTGCCGTCGAGTTCCGTACGATCATCGAATCAGTGATCCGCCGCATCATCGTGCCGGCACTGCCGCTGTTCATCTTCGGCATCTTCATGGACCTCTCCGCCAGCGGCGCGGCGATGACAGTGGTCACGAAGTTCCTGCTCGTGGCGGTTGTCTCCCTTGCCCTGACCTTCGTCGTGCTGTTGGCGCAGTACTCGGCTGCGGGCGCCATGACCGGGCGAAACCCGTTCAAGGCATTGTGGAACATGCGCGACGCCTACTTCACGGCACTGGGCACATCATCCTCGGCAGCTACCATTCCCGTCACGCTGGCCTCCACCAAGAAGAACGACGTTTCCGACTCGGTGGCCGGATTCGTGGTGCCGCTGTGCGCCACCATTCACCTCTCCGGTTCGATGGTGAAGATCACCTGCTTCTCGATCGCGGTACTGCTGCTCACCGGCGGCGACGTCTCCTTCGGCGCATACCTGCCATTCATCCTGATGCTCGGCGTCATGATGATTGCGGCCCCGGGAGTTCCCGGCGGTGCAATTGCCGCGGCCGCCGGCCTGTTGGCCCAGATGCTCGGTTTCGGCGAGGTGGAAGTGGGTCTCATGTTCGCCGCGTACATCGCACTTGACAGCTTCGGCACGGCAACCAACGTGACCGGCGATGGCGCCATCGCGATGATCGTGAATAAGCTCACCCGCGGCCGCCTCGGTGCCCAGGTGCAGGATCCGGCGGATGAGGTGGTGGAGGCGGGAGATGGTGGCCAGACCGAATTGCCCCTCCTGTCCCGGTAAACCGCACCCGCCCACAGCACAGATGATGCCGATGTTGCCACGACAACATCGGCATCATCTGTCTCTGACCGGATATGTGCGGCGGCGTCCAGCGTGCGGGTCTTGGCGCAGTGACCTGCGCGGCCCAGTTCAAGCACACGCGCCGTTCCGTGGTCGACGGAGGGCGCTTGTTGCTTATTTCTTCGCTGGCCGGGCCCGGACGTGCATTCGTTCGCCTTGTGGACCAAACAGGCTCAGGAACTCCACAGCCGGGCCCTGGGCATCATCGATGGCCCCTTCGTCGTCCACCAGGCGCTGATGTTCCGCCAATGGAGCGCCGAGATCACCTTGTTCCGCGCCCCGGCCCACGAACTGACGGGCGAGGAGGCCGAGCACCTGGCGGTCCGCGGCATCACGGTGGTCGATTCCGCCGTGGCGCAGGTCGAATCCGACCAGGACGGGATCACCGGCGTCGTGCTGGAGGATGGCAGCGCCCACCGGGTCGAAGCCCTGGTGCTGATGCCGCGGGGAACCGCCCGTGCACGGGCCGTGGAATCCCTGGGCCTGATCCCCACCGAGCATCCCAGCGGCTTCGGCACCTGGATCGACTCGGATCAGATGGGCGCGACAGCCGTCCCCGGGGTCCGGGTGGCCGGTAACATCGCCGAGATCTCGGCCCAGGTCATGGCCTCGGCTGCCCGCGGACTGCTGGTGGGAGCCGCGATCAACATGGATTTAACCAACCAGGAACTCGAAGCGGACGTGGTCCGCTACCGCGCTGTGAACCGGCCCGCGCGCTGACCGGCGCTCAGGCGAAGACGGCCAGCAGCCCGGTAGTGGTCGGCGTCCCCGCTGCGTTCCCCAGTCAGGAATCCATGGGTCTGCGGGTGCCACTGCGACTAGTACTGGATCCGGGGATTGCAGGTGAACGGCCACGGCCTGTCCGGGCACCGGCGGAGGAGCGGCACGCAGGTTCCGGGTGGGGGGTTCCTCGAACTGCGGTTCCAATACCGTCTGATCCCGGGGTTGATAGAGGGTGCTGGGCGCGATGCCGCCCGCCTGCCCAGCCACCTGCGGCATGCGTGGCCGGTTCCGTAGTGCGTCATGCCAACAATGACATCATGGGGTGGGATACGGGCGTTTGGGCGACCAGGCCGGGTATTGAACAAGGTGTCGTTGATGCCCTAGCAGCCCCGCGGCATGGTTTCGAGGGGCACGGCGCCGCAAATCGTTCCCCCGCGGCAGCGGGGCGGCCTGCCTCGCGGGGGAACGCGACCGGAAGGGCACCAGGGATCAGCGCCAGCCGAGCAGCGGCGCCACGTGCTTCAGGATCGACTCAATGACATGGCTGTTGTAATCGACCCCGAGCTGGTTCGGGACGGTGAGCAGCAGTGTGTCGGCCGCGGCGATGGCCTCGTCCTCGGCCAGCTTCGCGGCCAGCTCGTCCGGGGCTCCGGCATAGGACTTTCCGAAGACCGCACGGGTCTTCTCATCGAGGTTGCCGATCTGGTCGGAGCTGTTTCGGTCGCGGCCGAAGTATTGCCAATCGCGCTCGTCCGTCAGTGCGAAGATGCTGCGGCTGACCGAGACACGAGGCTCGTGCTGATGCCCGGCCTCCTTCCAGGCCTGTCGGTAGAGTTCGATCTGCTCGGCTTGCTGCACGTGGAAGGGTTTGCCGCTCTCGTCGTCCTTGAGGGTGGAACTCTGGAGGTTCATGCCGAGTTTCGCCGCCCAGACTGCGGTGGCGTTGGATCCGGATCCCCACCAGATGCGCTCGCGCAGGCCGGCCGAATATGGCTCCACGCGCAGCAACCCCGGGGGATTCGGGAACATCGGGCGCGGGTTCGGCTCCGCGAAGCCTTTGCCGGTGAGTACCTCCAGCAGGCGCTCGGTGTGCCTGCGGCCCATGTCGGCGTCTGACTCGCTGGCGGTGGGGGAGAATCCGAAGTGGCGCCACCCGTCGATGACCTGCTCGGGTGAACCACGGCTAATGCCCAGTTGCAGCCGTCCGCCGGAGATCAGGTCGGTTGCACCGGCATCCTCTGCCATGTAGAGGGGGTTCTCGTAGCGCATGTCGATCACTCCGGTACCGATCTCGATGCGGTTGGTGCGGGCGCCGATCGCGGCGAGCAGCGGAAACGGTGAGGCATGTTGTTGAGCGAAGTGGTGGACGCGGAAATACGCGCCGTCCGCTCCGAGCTCCTCGGCCGCGACAGCGAGGTCGATCGCCTGCAGCAGCGAGTCCGCCGCGCTACGCGTGGCGGACTGGGGATGGTCGGTCCAATGGCCGAATGACAGGAATCCGATGTTCTTCACACCAGCAGCCAACAGCGTGGCGGCGGTGCCTATTCCCCGGAGGAAGGCATGGGTTGCTCCCGGGTGTGCAGAGGCAGGAGTCCTTCCACGGTGCAGCACTCCCGCTGCACCGGCACATCGTGGCCTTGGTGGCTGTGGATGGATGTGCGGCCGGGACGATCAGGATACTGAAACGGATCGCCGGGGTCCGCTTGGCCGGCGGCACTTTCGCCGCATGCCTGGCTCGAGTTCCCAGGGGGTTCCTCGGCTATGGGGGATTTTGCCATGGATGCAAGGGTGGTATCCCGGCGTCGTTGAGGCGAGGGCCAAACGGGGTGCGAAAGCCACCGGGATGATGATGTCGCTGCCGATCCACTACGTGCTACGTTTGCCCTAAGGCTGCGGATCTCGGTCCGTCTGCCCGTCAGTATTTTTACGGGTATGGAAGAAACGGTGGGTCACGGTGGCAGCGAACAACGGACGGGGCCCGGACCGGAACCGGCATTCCGAAGCTCATCCGGGCGGGTATTTCGCCGCGACGTTCGATGCGGACCCGGTAGGTTTTCCGGGTCAGCACAACGTTCGCAAAGCCGCGCGCACATCCGGGAAACGGTGGGACAGCGTGGGTCCGGAAAGGGCCGATTTTGGACACCTGAAAACTGCCGCAGTCAAAGACGCAGCTCGTTTCGCCAGGGACTTGCCCGTGCCGGGTAACCAGCGCTTCCTGGATGTTGCGAGCCGTCCTTGCGAACTCGAGAACTGCTGGCCGGAGGTGCCCGTCCGGGTGAATTCGTCGGGCGTAGCGTGCGAGACCTGGCCCAAGCCCTCTGCCGTCGAGACGATGGGTCGCACCCCATGACTCGCCTGCCCCATGAAATGGACCGCCGTCCGGTGGAGGCCGTGGTGATCGGCTCTCAGCTGGCCTACGGATCGGTGGGGAACAATGCGATCGGCCGGCTGCTATCCGAGGCCGGGCACCGCTGTGTCATGGTGCCCACCACGCTATTGAGCAACCTGCCCCACTATGAGGGCGTCAGCGGTGGCTCGATCCCCGACGAATGGCTCAGCGGCATCCTCGATGACCTGCTCAGGCTCGAGGTCCTGGACCCGGTACGGGTGATCGCCATCGGCTATCTCTCGTCCCCGGGCCAGGCCGCGATCATCGCAAGGTGGCTCGTGCGGTTCCGGGAGGTGAATGAAAACGCGCTGATCCTAGTGGACCCGATCATGGGAGACGATGACGTGGGCCTCTATGTCGCACCGGAAGTCGCCGCGTCCTTCGCAGAACACTTGCTGCCGCTGGCCAATGCAATCACGCCCAACCGCTTCGAGCTGGGCGTGATTGCGGGCAAGGTGCCGGAGGACCTGGACGAGGTCTGCTCCCAGGCGGAGAAGCTGCTCTCCGCCACCACCGAATGGGTTGTGGTGACCAGCGCCCAAGATCCCCGCGAAGACAACGGCATAGTGCTCAACGTGGTCCTGACCGATGAGGCCACCGAGGTCCGGGGCACAGAATTCGAGCCATCCACTGCCAAGGGCGCGGGCGACCTATTCGTCGGGCACCTGCTCTGCGGGCTGTTTGACGACTTGGAACCGCTCGGGCTGATGGCAGCCGTCGAGGCATCCGGCGCGGCGGTGGTAGCGGCCCTGTCCAGCGCCACGGCACACCCTGAACTGGACTGACCCTGCAGCGGTTCCACGAATGGGGAGAAGCGGACGATTCAGGCCCAGGTGTTGGGGCCCGGCCGCGGTCGCCTGATCGCTTGGTGGCCTTCCGGCCCACCGCCGCGGACTGGACGCCGATGGCTTGCGGGATGGAATTGGCCACGCTCCCGCGGGATAAGGAACCTGTCGGCCAGTGCCGCCCGTTCATGGTCAAATAACCCTGCTGACCAGACTGCGGGCGAGCTGACATCGGGCAGGAACGCGTCACCCGCGCTAGTGGTCCTGCCGATGGTGCGGGCCAAGATTGTGACCTTCTTGGCTTCGTTCAGCAGATCGGCGGCCCGGGCCAGCTCGCCGGGGTGGGCAACGATGACAGGTCGGGGCGCCTTTACCACCAAGGTGCGGATGGAAGCAGCCACGGCCAAGCCCCGATCACCGGGAATCTCCAGCACGGCCCGGGCATGCAGCGCGGGGCCGGAACCTGGCTGCGCTGCGCCTCATGGATCCCCTTGGCCAGGTGCAGATTTCCCGATCCGCAGCTTCCGGCTCAGACGGCGGGCTTCCCGGTCAGCTCGGCTTCGGCGCAGGCGGTGAAAGCGTCCCCTTCCCCGTGCAGTAGCGGCGCCCAACGCATTGAACCGTCGATGCGTATGGCGTCGGTCTGCCCGTTCAGGAAGTCCCCGGCAACGCCGTAGACCCGTTTGACGTTGTTGGCCTTGAGCATGGAGGTCAGGTGATGCGCAATCGTGGTCATGGCGGTTCTCCTTCGCCGCCGGGATGTGCTGTGGCTTATGTTGCGCCCGGGCAGTGCAGGGGCATGGGCGGTGGGGGGTCAAGCCTGTGGCCGGCCGGGTGGTGAGTGCCGACACCTTCCGACACGCCAGCAAAAACGCGACACGAAAGAACTTAAAGTCGGGCGGACTTGCTCCACAGCCTGTGGATGGCGAGTTGAAAAGGCCGTGTTCTCGCGGTTTAAACCGGACGAATTATCCACAGTCCATGTGGATCCCCTTGCGGGGGAATCACCCTCTTGTAATACATCATCTTGGGGTTCAAGATGGAGTCATGCACTAGATGTAGTATTGAAACCGCTGGCGAGGCCATACGTGGAAACCATGAAAATGATGGGATTCGCAGGAATCCCAACCATGCGCGGACATAGATAGTTCGTCTAGAAGCGGTGCCCCAAGCCCACACTGTTCTGAGCAGGTGGAAGTAGGCGGCCGGCAACACCTAAATACTTAAACTTTTTGCACGAGGGGATCAGGGTCATGACCGTCACGGTTTACACCAAACCAGCATGCGTTCAGTGCAACGCAACGTACAGAGCACTGGATAAGAAGGGGATCACGTACCAGAGCGTCGATATCTCCCAGGATCCCGATGCCCTGGAGCGCGTTCGCGCTCTGGGCTACATGCAGGCCCCGGTAGTCATCACCGACGCCGATCACTGGTCCGGCTTCCGCCCGGATAAGATCGAGGAACTGGCCTTGGCCGTTACCTCCTCCGTGGCCTAACCAAGCCACCCCAGCACCAACCAGCCAAAGGAAATCGAGGCGGTCGCGATGTCTAGTCCTTCGTTGGCTCCGCCGCGGCGGGAGGCCGAATCGACACCGGAGGCGACGACGAGCGACCGGTTGATCTATTTCTCCTCGGTGTCCGGCTATACCAAGCGGTTCATGGAAAAGCTTGGGCAGGACTGCTCGCGGATCCCCTTGTACGCAAGCGAACCGCCGCTGGTGGCCACCGAACCGTTCGTCTTGGTCCTCCCCACGTATGGTGGGGAGGCAGGGGAACGATCGATTCCCCCGCAGGTCGTCCGTTTCCTCAACGAGGAGCGGAACCGGCGGCTCCTGCGCGGTGTCATTGGCGCCGGAAACACAAATTTTGGAACAACGTACTGCTTGGCGGCCATTAAGATCGCCGCCAAGTGTGAGGTTCCGCTGCTATATAGATTTGAACTCATGGGCACGCCCGAGGATGTTGCCCGCGTAAGCGAAGGATTGGAAGTCTTTTGGACACGAAAGTCGCAGAATCAACTGTGAAACAGGATTCGAAGGAAATGCCAGCCGCATTCCAGGGCCTGGGTTACCACGAGCTGAACGCCATGTTGAACCTTTATGGGCCCAACGGCGAGATCCAGTTCGATGCCGACCGTGCTGCCGCGCGCCAGTACTTCTTGGAGCACGTCAACAACAACACCGTCTTCTTCCACGACCTGGACGAGAAGCTCGAATACCTGGTGAAGCACGAGTACTACGAGCGGGAAACCCTCGACCAGTACACGATGAACTTCATCCGCGACCTGTACCGCAGCGCATACTCCAAGAAGTTCCGCTTCGAGACTTTCCTTGGCGCCTTCAAGTTCTATACCTCGTACACGCTGAAGACCTTCGACGGCAAGCGCTACCTGGAACGCTACGAGGACCGCGTGTGCATGGTTGCCCTGCACCTGGCCCGCGGCGACGAGGCCATGGCGATGAACCTGGTCGACGAGATCATCGGCGGCCGCTTCCAGCCAGCCACCCCGACGTTCCTGAATGCCGGCAAGGCCCAGCGCGGCGAGCTCGTCTCCTGCTTCCTGCTCCGCGTTGAAGACAACATGGAGTCGATCTCCCGCGGCATCAACTCCTCGCTGCAGCTCTCCAAGCGCGGCGGCGGCGTAGCCCTCTCGCTGACCAACATCCGCGAGCACGGTGCACCGATCAAGCAGATCGAGAACCAGTCCTCTGGCGTCATCCCGGTGATGAAGCTCCTCGAAGACAGCTTCTCCTACGCCAACCAGCTCGGTGCCCGCCAGGGTGCCGGTGCGGTGTACTTGCATGCCCACCACCCGGACATCAACCGCTTCCTGGACACCAAGCGCGAGAACGCCGACGAGAAGATCCGCATCAAGACCCTGTCACTGGGCGTCGTGGTCCCGGACATCACCTTTGAGCTGGCCCGCAAGAACGAGGACATGTACCTCTTCTCCCCGTACGACGTGCAGCGCGTCTACGGCGTGCCGTTCTCGGACATCTCCGTGTCGGAGAAGTACTACGAGATGGTCGATGATGCCCGCATCAAGAAGACCAAGATCAACGCCCGTGAGTTCTTCCAGACCCTGGCCGAGATCCAGTTCGAGTCCGGCTACCCGTACATCATGTTCGAGGACACGGTAAACCGCGCCAACCCGATCAAGGGCAAGATCTCCATGAGCAACCTCTGCTCCGAGATCCTGCAGGTTTCCACCGCCTCGGAATACACCGAGGACCTGGGCTACGAGACCATCGGCAAGGACATCTCTTGCAACCTGGGCTCGATGAACATCGCCAAGACCATGGACGGACCGGACTTCGGGGGCTCCATCGAGACCTCGATCCGTGCGCTGTCCGCCGTCTCGGACATGTCCTACATCAACTCGGTGCCGTCCATCGCCCAAGGCAACCTGCAGTCGCACGCCATCGGCCTGGGCCAGATGAACCTGCACGGCTACCTGGCTCGTGAACGCGTCCACTACGGTTCCGAGGTGGGCCTGGACTTCACGAACATCTACTTCTACTCGGTGCTTTTCCACGCGATCCGGGCCTCGAACCTGCTCGCCATCGAAAAGAAGGAAACGTTCGGCGGTTTCGAAGATTCGAAGTACGCCTCGGGCGAGTTCTTCGACAAGTACACCGAGCAGGAATGGCTTCCGGCGACCGAACGCGTCGCCGAGCTGTTCGCCAAGATTCAGATCCCGACCCAGGACGACTGGCGCGCGCTGAAGGCCTCGGTCATGGAGCACGGCATCTACAACCAGAACCTGCAGGCGGTCCCGCCGACCGGTTCGATCTCCTACATCAACAACTCGACCTCTTCCATCCACCCGGTGGCGGCAAAGATCGAGATCCGCAAGGAAGGCAAGATCGGACGGGTTTACTACCCGGCCCCGTACCTGACCAACGACAACCTCGAGTACTACGCGGATGCCTACGAAATCGGCTACGAGAAGATCATCGACACCTACGCCGTTGCCACCCAGCACGTCGATCAGGGCCTGTCGCTGACCTTGTTCTTCAAGGACACCGCCACCACGCGTGACATCAACAAGGCGCAGATCTACGCGTGGAAGAAGGGCATCAAGACCCTGTACTACATCCGTCTGCGCCAGCTGGCCCTTGAAGGTACCGAGGTCGACGGCTGCGTCAGCTGCATGCTGTAAGCAGAATCACCCTGCAGTATCTGTTGGCGGGCAGCGATGCCCGCCAACCCCGGGGGCGCCGATGGGACTGAAATCCACCGGCGTGCCCCGCACCCACACACTCAATGAGATTCACATGAAGGAGACGGAATGACGGAGAAGCTCAAGCTTGTCAGCCACGTCGAGGCCATCAACTGGAACCGCATCCAGGACGACAAGGACGTTGAAGTCTGGAACCGCCTGGTCAATAACTTCTGGCTGCCGGAGAAGATCCCGCTGTCCAACGACATCCAGTCCTGGGCGACGCTGACCCCCGACGAGCAGACGCTGACCATGCGCGTGTTCACCGGCCTGACCTTGCTGGATACCATCCAGGGCACGGTCGGCGCCGTGTCGCTTATCCCGGATGCGATCACCCCGCACGAGGAAGCCGTCTACACGAACATCGCGTTCATGGAATCCGTCCATGCGAAGTCGTACTCCTCGATCTTCTCCACGCTCTGCTCTACAAAGGAAATCGACGAGGCCTTCCGCTGGTCCGTCGAGAACCAGAACCTGCAGAAAAAAGCGAAGATCATCACCGATTTCTACTACGGTGACGACCCGCTCAAGCGCAAGATCGCCTCGACGCTGCTCGAGTCCTTCCTGTTCTACTCGGGCTTCTACCTTCCGATGTACTGGTCCTCGCGGGCGAAGCTGACAAACACGGCAGACCTGATCCGCCTGATCATCCGCGATGAGGCAGTCCACGGCTACTACATCGGCTACAAGTTCCAGAAGGGTCTGGAAGGCCTCTCCGAGGAACGCAAGCAGGAACTGAAGGACTACACCTTCGAGCTGCTCTTCGAGCTGTACGAGAATGAAGTACAGTACACCCACGATCTTTACGACTCCGTCGGCCTGGCCGAGGACGTCAAGAAGTTCCTCCACTACAACGCCAACAAGGCGCTGATGAACCTCGGATACGAGGCCATGTTCCCGGCCTCCGTCACTGATGTGAATCCGGCGATCCTCTCGGCGCTCAGCCCGAATGCCGACGAGAACCACGACTTCTTCTCCGGCTCAGGCTCCTCTTACGTGATCGGCAAAGCCGTGAACACTGAAGACGAAGACTGGGAATTCTAAGCTCCTCCCACGCTTCGTCAGCAACAAACCAGTTGGCCGTCGGCCCGCCCTCGTGGCGGACCTGCGGCCATTTGGCTTTCCGGGCCCGAGTCCTTTTCCTGCTGACGAACTGCGGGGCAAGCGGCGGGCCGGTCGCGCATCCGTGCTGTGGGAGATGCGGCGCCGGAGTCACGTGGGTGGGATCAACAATGTTTGTACCAGCCATTATTCTGATCACGCTTGCCAGGGTCTTCCACGCCTGCGGAACCTTACTCAAGTCCCGGATCACGGCATCCGGGGCAGGCCACTGCCGAGGGCTCGGTGCGGGTTTCACTGCCATTATGGCCGTCACTGGGGCGGTGGCGTGGCTGCTGGTGGTGCCCGATCTGGCGTGGGTCATCGTTATCCGGTAGGTAATCGAGCCGTCGAAAAGCAACGTTTCCGCAAGTTCTCGGTGGACATCCGGGGCGTCTGTCTCATCCCGTATTCCGCTGGGGTTCTGGAGCCAAACTCGGCCGAATCAGCAGGTGAGGCAGGTCAGCAGTCAGTGGCGAGCTCTACGCGGGACTGTTCTCGGCAGTGCCTGACCGGATAGGACGAAGGGCCCGGATCGACGATGGTGCATGGTGCGTACCGGAAAACCGGATCGGTCAGCTGAAAACAAGGGCAGGAACCATCGTGTGAATTGACAGAATTCGGCCTACACTTCTGCCTAGGAGTCCCGCGCCGACCAGATTGATCTCCGCCGTGGGCTCTGGCAGGAGGCACGTGATGAAGGATCTGCGAACTCATGGAGGGGCTTGGAAGCCCAAGCCCCGGTTGATTGGAATTATAGCGATAGCATTTTTGGCATTGACGGGGTGCACCTCGGGAAATAATACGTCGAACGGAACATCGGACACCGCGCCGGGCAAAGCAGCGAATACCGCCACCTTTGCGCTGCCACCCAATACGGTTCCCAACTGGATTTGGCCCTTTACGCCCATTGCCGATTTCTCGTTGACGAACATCTCGAATCTCCAGCAGCTGATGTTCCGTCCGCTGTATTGGTTCGGCAACGAGGGGAAGGCCGAGGTCAACGACTCCCTGAGCTTGGCTGATCAGCCCGTCTATAGCAACGGTGGTAAGACGGTCACTATCAAACTCAAGGACTACAACTGGTCCGACGGCAATCCCATCACATCCACCGACGTGATGTTCTGGTACAACATGGCGAAGGCCGAAAAGACTAACTTTGCTGCTTACGTGCCGGGACAGTTCCCCGACAACATCGTCTCGGCCACCGCTCCCGATGCCAAGACTATTGTCTTCAACACTGACAAGGCCTACAGCGAGCAGTGGTTCCTGTACAACCAGATTTCACAAATTACGCCGATGCCCCCGGCCTGGGACATGACGGCCACAGACACCAAGGGCGATTGTGCGACGAACGAGTCCGGTTGTGCGGCCGTGTACAAGTACATGGTGAGCCAATCCGAGGACTTGCCCACTTATGCAACTAACCCGCTGTGGCAGACGGTCAGCGGCCCCTGGATGCTCAAGAGCTTCAGTTCCGATGGAAACATCACCTTCGTACCGAACGAGAAGTACTCCGGACCGATCAAGCCGTCGCTGAAGGAATTCATCGAGGTGCCGTTCACCACGGATTCAGCGGAGTTCAATGTACTGCGCGGAGCGTCGACTATTGATGTCGGGTACATTCCTACCCAAGACTTGACCGATCCAAGGCCGACGAACACCACGCCAGACCAGGCCGGGCCCAACCCGTTGAGTGAAAACTACACCTTGGCGCCGTGGAATCTCTACGGGATCAACTACTTCCCGATCAACTACAATAACCCCAAAGTTGGTCCGATTTTCAAGCAGTTGTACTTCCGTCAGGCCATGCAATCGGTAGTGGATCAGCAGGGCATTCTCACTACTGCGGCGAAGAACTACGGCTTCGAGACGACGGGGCCAGTGCCACTGTTCCCCGACAGCCCGTTGATCTCCGCGATTGAGAAGAATAATCCGTATCCGTTCGACATCGCTACCGCAACAAAGTACCTGACCGATAACGGCTGGAGTGTCACAGCAGGCTCTGCAGCCACGTGTACGAAACCGGGAACGGCGGCGGGTGAATGCGGTGCTGGAATCGCCTCAGGACAGGCGCTGGAGTTCAACCTGCTTTATGCCAGCGGCCAACAAACAATCACCACTGCCATGGAATCCATGAAGTCCAATGCAGCCCAGGCCGGCATCATCTTGAATATCACCTCGGCACCGTTCAATACTGTCACCGGCACGGCCGTTCCCTGCAGCGGGGCGACCTGCACCTGGGAAATGGGCAACTGGGGTGGCGGCTGGGTATACGCACCCGACTTCTACCCGACCGGTGAAACGCTTTTCCAGACGGGCGCCGGCTCGAACAGTGGCGGATACTCGAACCACGCGGTCGACAAGCTGATCGCGGCAACAACCACGAAAAGTGGTACCGCAGTGATGCAGGCGTATGAGGACGCACTTGCCAAGGACGTCCCCGTGGTGTGGCAACCGAACTACACCTACAGCCTGACATTGATCGCTAATGCCCTGAAGGGCGCCACGCCGCAGAACCCGTACGGCTCAATTTCCCCCGAGGAATGGCACTACTGAGGCTCCGGCCGCAGTGAAATGCTAGTGAAGGTGGCGGAAAGTATGAAGTCGCACGACACCCCGTCCGTGGGGCGGGTCACATGATCGGCTATATTCTCCGCCGCCTTCTGCAGGCCATCGTGGTCGTCCTGGTGGTGACTGTCATCGTATTCATTTTGCTGCACCAGCTTCCAGGTGGGGCGGCCCGGGCGATTCTAGGACCGCGCGCAACCGATCTGCAGATTACCGAGTTCAACCTTCAGAACGGATATGACAAGCCACTGATCGTGCAGTATTTCCATCAACTGGGACAGTGGCTGACAGGCAACTTCGGCTTCTCGATCAAGCTGAACCAGTCGGTGAGTTCGCTGCTGGTCCAGCGCATGCCAAAGACGATTATTTTAGGCCTGCTCTCGCTGGTCCTGACAGTGGTTGTGGCGGTGCCGCTGGGCATCCTTCAAGCGGTGCGCCGGAACAAGCCTTTCGACTATATCGCCACCGGCTTGGCCTTCGTTTTCTACGCTGCACCAACGTTTTTCATTGGTCTGATCATGATCGAAATCTTCTCCCAGCAGCTGGGTTGGTTTCCGCCTGAGGCGCCGCAAGCCAATGGCGTGGTGCCAATCTTTGCCCAATTCGATGCCATGGTTCTGCCTATCGTTACCTTGGCCCTGCTGAGCATTGCCGGGTTCTCCCGCTACATGCGCTCCTCTGTCCTTGACAACGTGGATCAGGACTACGTGCGCACCGCGAAAGCCAAAGGAGCCGGGCCTACCCGGGTGCTCTATCATCATGTATTGCGCAACGCGCTGATCCCGATCATCACGCTTCTGGGACTTTCCATTCCGGCGGTCTTTGCCGGGGCACTCATTACCGAATCGATCTTCAACTTTCCGGGGATGGGCTTGCTATTCTGGCAGGCAGCTCAGGCCTCCGACTATCCGGTGGAACTCGGTGTCGTCATGATCACAGCCTTCGCCACAGTGACTGGAAATCTCCTGGCCGACATTTCCCTTGCAGTGCTTGATCCGAGGGTGAAACTATGACAAGAATCCGTCCCGGAGCCGAAGAATCGGTTCCGGCAAATCTTGAAGACAGGCACGGGGCCGTTGTGCCGCTAGCTGCCACGGGACTGCCCGTCGGTAAGGCCAAGAGCATGTTCAGCCTCGGTTTCGAGGTTTTCATCCAGAACAAACTGGCCATTGTTGGGCTCGTCGTGCTCGTGCTTGCCATTCTGTTCTGCTTCCTGGGCCCGGTGATCTACCCAACCGACCAGGTCACGGTAAACCTGCTCAACGTGAACCTGCCACCCGGACCCGGGCACCCGTTGGGCACCGATGAAACGGGCTACGACCAGCTGGGCCGGCTCATGGCCGGAGGTCAAGCATCGCTGACGATCGGGTTTTCCGCGGCCGTCATCGCCACCGTGGTCGGCACCGTCTGGGGGGCCATTGCCGGATTCTTCGGCGGCTGGGTGGATTCGATCATGATGCGCCTCGTCGATGCTCTGTTGTCCATCCCCATCCTGTTCCTGCTGCTCTTCCTGGTCACCATCGTCAGGCCAAGTATTCCCGTCATGATCTTCGTGCTCGGGCTGACTGCCTGGCTGGTTCCGGCCCGCCTGGTACGCGGTGAATCACTGACGCTGCGGGTGCGGGAATACGTCCAAGCGGTCAGGGTCATGGGCGGCTCGTCCTGGCATTCGGTGTTGCGGCACATCATGCCCAATGTCATCGGCACCGTCATCGTCAACGCCACCTTCCAAGTGGCCGACGCAATTCTCCTGATCGCCTACCTCGGATACCTTGGGCTGGGCATCTCGCCGCCGGCCACCGACTGGGGCGGGATGCTGAGCAACGGTACGGCATTCGTCTTCACCAACTACTGGTGGCTGATCTACCCGCCGGGGTTCGCCATCATCATCGTGGTGGTGGCGGTCAACCTGGTCGGCGACGGGCTCAGGGACTCCGTCGAAGTTCGGCTACAGCGGCGCTGATCGGCGTCGTCAAACACACCATCCCTGGTTGGAGGGCCACACATGCCGCTCTTGGAGATTCGCGATCTCAGCACTGATATCCGGCTCAGCAAATCGGTGGTGCATGCGCTGGACCATGTGACCATGCACGTCGATTCCGGGGAATGCCTAGGCCTGGTGGGGGAGTCTGGCAGCGGCAAAACCATGACCGCCATGTCCATCGAACGGCTGCTGCCACCGGGCGGACAAATCACTAACGGCCAAATCATCTTTGACGGCGAGGACCTGGTCCAGCTGGGGGAGCCGAGGCTGCGCGAGATCCGCGGCGGTGACATCGGCATGATCTTCCAAGACCCGATGACCTCCCTGAACCCCGTGCAGACGATCGGGGAACAGGTCGCCGAGCCGTTGATGCTGCACCGCAACATGGGCAAGGCGGCCGCCCTGAAGGAAGTGGTGGAGATGTTCGGGCTGGTCGGCATCCCCAGCCCGGCCGAGCGGATCAAGCAGTTCCCACACCAGCTCTCCGGTGGTCAGCGTCAACGCGTCATGATAGCGATGGCGCTGATTTGCCAGCCCAAGCTGCTCATCGCCGACGAGCCCACGACAGCCCTGGACGTCACCGTGCAGAAGCAGATCCTGGAGCTCGTTTCCAGGCTTCGCGTCGAACTGAACATGGCCATGATCCTGGTGACGCACGATCTCGGCGTCATCGCGGGAAATGCCGACCGGGTTGTGGTCATGTACGCCGGCAAGATAGCTGAGATGGCCGACGTTCATACGCTGTTCCTGGCTCCGAAGCACCGCTATACGGACGCCCTCTTCGAGGCGCTGCCAGAGCGTGCCGCCGGGACCGGGGAGCGGCTGTATTCGATTCCGGGCCTGCCGCCGGATCTGACCGAACCACCGCCAGCGTGCCGCTTCGCACCTCGCTGCCGCTTTGCCGTAGACCTCTGCCGCACCATGGTGCCACCGGTGACCACCTTCCAGACAGCAGCAGGCCCGCAGGAGTATGCCTGCTTCGTGCCGCGCACCACGCCGTTGGCCGTACCCGAGCAGGTGGACCTGCGCACTGTCGTTCCGGAGCTGGCCCGGGTGGAGGCCGCCGAGCTTGAGGCCGGAACGGATCTCTCCGACGCCGTACAAGGCACCGGACCTGATAAGGGCCAGCAACCTGCGGCGCAGGGGGCAGCCGAGGCCGATCTGGGATCCTGGGTCGCACCGCGGACATTCATTCCGGCCGACGGGACGCCGTTGCTGCAGATCCAGTCGGTCGTGAAGGACTTCCCGGTGACGGCAGGGGCCATCCTGCGCCGGCATGTGGGCGATGTCAGCGCCGTGGCCGACGTGACGCTGGCTATACCGCGCGGCAGCACGCTGGGGCTGGTGGGGGAGTCTGGATGCGGCAAAACGACCCTCGGGCGCCTGGTGGTCGGGCTCGAGGAACCCACCGACGGCCATATCCTGTTCCGTGGTCGGAAGATCAGCAAGCTGCGCGGCAAGGAGGCCAAGGAGGGCCGACGGAACGTCCAGTTCATGTTCCAAGATTCCTATGCGTCGCTGGATCCGCGGATGCGCGTGCGGCAGATCCTGCGTGAACCCCTGGATATTCAGCATGTCGGCACTCCATCCGACCGCAACGAAAGGGTTGACGAGCTGCTGGCCGCCGTCGGACTGCCTGCGCGTGCAGCCGAAAGGTACCCGCATGAATTCTCAGGCGGTCAACGTCAGCGGATCGGACTGGCTCGGGCCCTGGCATTGCAGCCGGGCCTGATCGTGGCGGACGAACCGGTGTCCGCGCTGGATGTGTCCATCCAGGCACAGGTGTTGAACCTGATGAAGGATCTGCAGCGGGACCGCGAGTTGACCTATCTATTCATCAGCCACGACCTGTCCGTGGTGCGGTACCTCTCCGATGTCATCGCCGTCATGTACCTGGGCCGGATGGTTGAAGTGGGACCCGCGGCAGAGGTCTACTCCCGGCCGCAGCACCACTACACGCGCGGGCTCATCGACACGATCCCCATCCCGGATCCCATCGTGGAACGGCAGAAGGCCAAATTGGGCGTGCGCGGAGAACTGCCCTCGGCCATAAACCCGCCTAGCGGTTGCCGGTTCCGCACACGTTGCCCGATGGCACAGGACATTTGCGCGAGGGTGGTGCCCCTGCTGCAGCCCGGAGGGGGATCAGAGCCCATCTCCGCCCAGGCAGTGGCCGATGCCACGGACCTTGCTGCAGCCAGGGGAACGGTTCCGCACCTGACGGCATGCCACTTCCCCATCGACGGGTACGCAGCGGTCGATGTCCTCGGGGACACGGTTGCTACTCCGGGCCCCGTGTAAGTTGAAGCGGTAGTCGTTCCGGGCAGCAAGGTGTTGCTGCTGTGGGAAGTGTTCCACGGCGAATGGGCTTCTTGGTGCCCGTCACGCGGGGTGCAGGCGCCTGATTCACTGGTTCCTGCCCTGATACGATGCTGCATTCGGTCCACTCTTTGGCCGCCTAGCCGAAGGCGATGAGCCGGAAATTCGTCCCACGGGCCTTCCCGGAATGCGCAGCGGCCAACGCCATCTGCGAGATGGTGCCCGTCAGCACTCACGGCACCGGCGATCCCCCTGGAAATCCAAGCGCGACGGTAGCTGCCCTTGGTGTGTCCAGCGTGGCAAGTTGAAATGAACCGCCGACATGGTAAGGATACAGAGGAGGATTTCCCGTCTCCGCGGATTCGGTACTTTTTTGTTTGAGGCTTTTTGGACCATCGCTATGTCAATTGAAAGCGGTCCATCGGGACCAAGGGGAGAAGTGCCACGCATGAACGAAGTACCACGAAATCAGTGCACGTTGAGGAGGAAAGCCTCTCCGTTTGCCCGTTTCAACCAGGTGGCGGCATCCGTCATGGCATTGTCATTCCTTCTCGTTGCGGCGGCGTCCGGCGACCCGGCAACCGCGGCCCCGGTCGTCCTCCCGGCGTCCGCCGGCCGGCTTCAGCTGGCTCTGCCTGCGGCGGCGTCGCCGATCACCAAGCAGGCCAACGTCAACCTGAACCTGAGGGCGAAGGCCAGCGCCGGCTCAAAGGTCCTGTTGACTATTCCCCGGGGGACCAAACTGAAGGTATTGGGGACTTCTGGCAAGTGGATCAAAGTCACCTACAAATCAAAGACCGGATGGGCCTCGGGGGATTTCATGAAGACCGTGCCTGCCCCTAGGGCGTGTCTCCTAATGTCGTAATGGCCGCGCTCCAGATGACCACCGCCTGCAACATCACCGCCGAGCGGTAGGTCAGTGCGAGTTTGTCATAGCGGGTGGCTAGTGACCTCCACTGCTTCAGCGTGTTGAAGCTGCATTCCACGACATTGCGGCGTTTGTACGCTTCCTTGTCGTAGGTCACCGGCCTCCCGCCGGCCGAACCCCTGCGCTTGCGGTTCTCCTTTTGGTCTTCCTTTTCAGGGATCACGCATTGGATTCCGTGTTCCCGCAGGTATTTACGGATGGCCCGTGAGGAGTACGCCTTGTCGGCCATGGCCCGCTCCGGTCGCCGTCTGGCCGCGCCGGGCCCGGTCTTCTCGACCTTCAGCGCGTCCATGAGGTTTGCGAACATCGGCGAATCCCCGCCCTGCCCAGGGCCGAGTATCAGCACCAGTGGCCTACGGTTTCCGTCGACCAGGGCGTGGATCTTGGTGGTCAGTCCGCCGCGGGACCGGCCAATCGCATGATCGGCCGGCTCAACGAGAAGATTCTTGTAATTCGATAGTTCCCCCTGTGTCACGGGTGAGGTTGGTGCCGTGCTGGTGGGCACGGTTCACCGTGGAATCCACCGACACCTCCCAATTGATCAGGCCCTGCGTGTCGGCACGGCTGAGCAGGGCACCCAGGACGGTGTCCCAGGTGCCGTCGTTGCTGTAGCGGCGGTGGCGCTTCCAGACAGTTTTCCACGAGCCGAAATGTTCGGGCAGGTCACGCCAAGGGATGCCTGCCCGGTAGCGGTAGATGATGCCCTCGGTGATCAACCGGTGGTCCTTGAACGGTCGTCCGGCCTTGCCCGTGGAGCTGGGCATCATCGGGGCAATCAGTTCCCACTGGTCATCGGAGAAAACGGCGTATCGGGATTTCACCCGTTCATCCTCTCAAAACCGGCTACCGGAGATTAGGAGACACGCCCTAGGCCGAAGACCACTAAGCAGGCCACTGCCAACGTCAATTTACGGGCCAAAGCCGATGTCTCAGCGAAGGCCATGGTGTTGATTCCCAAGGGCACCAAGCTGACCGTGCTGGCGTCCACCGGCACATGGATCAAGGTCAGCTACCAGTTGAAGACCGGATGGGTCTCCGCCGACTACCTGAAGACCGTGGCGAACCTGGCGCCGAAGCTCTACCGTTACGCCCAGGTGGCAGGCAGCGTTCTCGCCAAGGCCGAGGCCAGCTCCGACGTGCTGTTCAAGGTGTCCAAGGGTTCGAGGGTCGAGCTGTTGAAAACGGTCGGCAGCTGGTCCCGGGTGGGGATTGGATCGCGTTTCGGTTGGATGGATTCCAATGATCTCGGTGAATCCGCACCCAAGTCAAAACCGAAAATCTACAACTGGACGACGGCAAAGGCCTCCGTCCGCACCGAGCCTGATGCGGACGCGAAGCTGCTGGATTTGATCAATGCGAAGACCCGGGTCGAGTACCTCAAGAAGAAGGGCTCGTGGCGACAGGTCAAGACCGATGCGGGAACAGGCTGGGTACTGGCCGCCCAGTTGAGCGACACGGACCCGGCCGCCAAATCATATAGATGGACCACCGGATCCGTGAACCTGCGCAAGGGACCCTCCGTCGCGAAGGCCAGCCTCGGCACGCTTCCGTCATGGGAAAAGGTCATCCACCATCGCATATCCGGGGCCTGGTCGGAAGTCACTACATCCAAGGGCCATGGCTGGGTCGCAAATACCGGGCTATCCAAGAGCGGGCCGCTTCCGGTGGCCGTCTACGGGACGCTCCGGCCGGGCCAGGGTCCCTACCGCGCCATGCTCCATGGCAAAACAACAGGTGAAGAACGGACCAGGATCGTCGATCACAACCTCTATATCGACAACAAGAACGGACTTTCCTACATTCTTCCCGAAGCATCCCAAGCCACGGGTGTCGTCTCCTACCGGATGACCCTGAAAAGGGGAAGTTATAACTCCACGGTGGCCAGGCTGGACGCCTATGAACGCTATGATCCCTCGAAATTGCCTGATAACCAGCTCTATGTGCGCAAACGGGTAACCGACACCGAGGGCAACACCGTCTGGGCGTACGTCGGCGGAGCAAAGATGAGCAAGTATCTGCGCACCAGTGGTATCAAGGTTCCAACCGGCGACTACCTGAAGAGGTTCTAGGTCCATGCACGAAAAGGCCCGCATCACCCTGCTCTCAGTGGTGTGCGTCGTGGCAGTGGGGCTTGGATTCGGCATTCCGGCTGCCAAGGGAACCATGTTCCAGCTTCCGGCTGAATTACAGGCCGGGTCTGATACTGCTGTTCAGGATCCGATCAGTGGAAAGAAGGTCGTGACCGACAAGCACGACAATGTGGCGAAGAAGCGGGGTGAGACGGCCGGGCTTGTCGATGAGCACGACGGGAAGACGTACTTCACGTTCGAGGTACTGTCGGCCAAGACGGTGTCGAGCTGCACGCCACGGGTCGGCGTCGGAATGCTCAAGCCGGAGAACGGCTACTTCCTGGTCGTCGATGTGAAAGCGAGCATGGCTGCCAGCATCTCCCAGCAAGTGGGAGGATCGTCAGTCGACATCTTCATGCCGGTGATTGCCGAAGCGTTTTCGGTGCTCTCACCGACCGGGAAGATCCAGCGCGAGGTAGCCTCGGCCGCTGCTTTCGGCTGCCTGACGGAGAAGGAACTTGCCCCACCGCTGATCAGCCCGGGGGAGAAGCTCCGTGGCAAGGTGGTGCTCGATGTCCCGTTCGACGACGGGAGGGTCGTATTCGACCCGGAGGAAAACGGCGGATGGTCCTGGCCCCTCGGCGAGTGAATATGAGCTCGGTTACCTTCGGGTAGCCTAGCGGAGGGCAGTGAAAGTCTACGCGGGGCCGGCTAAGCGCCGTGCGGTATGGGCGCCGGGTGTGAAAGGACAACACGATGAGCAAAACCATGACCGAGGACGACCTGCCTGAATTGGCTGTCGGAAACTTCTACTATCAAGACCTCGGCAAGGGTCGATACCGATCCACCGTGCATGCCCAGGGGGCCTGGAATCCCCATGAACAGCACATGGCTCCGGCCACTGGACTCCTGGTTGCCGTACTGGAGAAGTTCCAGCCGCGTCCGGACATGCGCATGGCGCGGGTGAGCCTGGATATCCACGGGACCATTCACGGAGGCGAGTTCGAGGTCGTCACCCGAATGATCCGTCCCGGACGCACCATTGAACTGATCGAGGCCGAAATGGTCTCACAGGGACGTACCTGCATCCTGGCGCGGGCGTGGCGGCTCAAGACCTTGGACAGCGGGGCCGTGGCGGCGTTGGAAGATGCACCCGTTGCGCGACCAGAAGGCCAGCCGTCCTGGGCCGGCAAGTCGATGTGGCCCGGCGGCTATATTGCGGGGCTGGACCTCCGCGTTGCCGACGCGCACCGCCTCGGGAAGGGTGTCGTCTGGATGCGTAACCCCTTCGAGATGATCGGGGGAACTGAAACCAGTGCCATGGTCAGGCTGCTGGGCATGGTGGACACGGCCAACGGTGTGGCGCCGCGTGTGGAGCCCGGGCTGGGGGCGTGGATGTTCCCAAACGTCGACCTGCAGATTCACATGTACCGGGGGCCCGTCGGCCAATGGCTGGGCATCGAGGCGCAGCAGAGTTACGGGGACGACGGAATTGGCCTGACATCGGCCGTCCTGCACGATATCGAGGGGCCCTTCGGACGCAGCGAACAGATCCTGACTGTCCGACCGATGCCGGGCATCGAACCAATGCCCCAGCCTTAGGCCTGCTTGTGGGCCTCCAACACGAAAAAGGTCTTGGTGACAGCGACCCCGTCGATGAGTTGAAGCGTTGACCAGAGACCATCGTGTGTCAACCCCCGGCCGGCCGGCCTTCAGCGTCCCGCAGCGGCGGCCATCGACTCGAGGTACTCCCTGATCCTGCGCTTGGGCATCGGCTCGAAGCCCGCTGCAAGGTAACGCTCTCGAAGCGACTTCTCGGCATGGAACAGCGAGATGCCGCGTTTGATCAGGAACCCGATGGGCTTGCGGCGTTCGCGCACATCGCGCACGAAGCGCCGCAGCGCCGTGGCGACGGGGGAAACATCGATGTACAGGGCCCGGACCTCCACGCCATGAACGCGCAGCGGGGCCAGCGTGAGCTCGGCGAAGATGCCCTCGGCGATGACCGGCCCGCCATCGAGGTCCACCCGGCTGAATCCATCGTAGCTGGAGGTGGTAATCGAATAGTTGGGGACCTGGGTGGTTCCCTCCTGCAACAGCTCCATCAGCGCATCCACGGCCGCCGCGCAGTTCCAGGTTCCCGGATGGTCCCAGTCGATCTCCGCGTACTGCGTCCTGGGCAACGGCGTCGAAGAAGTGTCCTCGTGGATTTCGCGGTAGAAGTTATCGAGTTCCACGTGGGGTCGCCCGTGGCTTCCGGCGAGGTAGGACTTGCCGGATCCGGAGGCTCCACCGAGCAGGATGACGGGCATTTGGGTATCAGGCACCCGCCCATTATTCCGTGTCGGGCGCGCAGACCTAGAATCGTAGCCATGAGTGCGTGGAATTCCGAACCCGGCCTGGCCCTGCGGATCATCGAGGCGGAAGCCTCCGGCGATCCTGCGGCGGACCTGCACACCGGGGTCGAGCTGCTGGGCGAGGTGCGTTCCGGTGTCCGTGGGGCGACACTGCGCTTCTACCGGCCCGACCCGACACTGGCCTTCGGGCAACGCGACGTGCGCCTTACCGGCTACGCCGCCGCCGTGGAAACGGCCGGCCGCCTGGGCTTCGCTCCGCTGGTGCGCAAGGCCGGGGGCCGGGCGGCGGCGTACCACCGCGGGACGCTGATCGTGGACCATGTTGAACCGCACTCCGAGGCGATGCTCGGGCACCAGGAACGTTTCCGGGTGCTTGGCGGGCTCTACGCCTCGGCGCTGCGTTCGCTCGGCGTGGACGCCGCCGTGGGCGAACTGGCCGGTGAATACTGCCCCGGTGAGTTCAGCGTGCATGGGAACCCCGGACCGGGGTCCGGGCTTGGTTCGCCGGTGAAGCTGGTGGGCACCGCCCAGCGGGTAGTGGCCGGGGCCTGGCTTTTTTCCAGCGTGTTCGTGGTCAACGACTCGGCACCGATCCGCTCGGTGCTCGACGGCGTCTACCAGGACCTGGGCCTGGCCATGGATCCGTCGACCGCCGGTGCAGTGGATGACCTGGTGCCCGGTGTCGATGTCGGCCAGGTACGCGATGCGCTGCTGGCCGCCTACGGCCGGGAAACGGAACTGACCTGATCACCCTCGACGGGCCGATGCCCGGCGACGGCATCGGACCGGCGAAGCGAGGGCTGATGGATCAGACGGTCCGGGCCAGCGCCGCGAGCAGGTCCTTGGCCCGGCGGTCCCGGTCCTCGGGCTGCATCTCGTTGGTCAGGAACGAGAAGCCCACGTTCTTTCCCGGCCAGGCGCCATGGAGCCCGCCGCCGGCCCCCGAGTGCCCGAACGCCGGGGTGACCGGGCCGTAGCTGCCCAGCGGGTCGGCGAGCTCATAGCCGAGTCCGAAGCGCAGCGGCCGGTCGTTGATGGCGTCCACACCCTCGGACCAGGTCGCCGTCGAGGTCCGCAGCGTCGCGGGCGAGACCAGGGCAGGGGTGGGCGAGGCAAGATGCGAATACAGGGCCGCCATGGCATCGGCGGTGGCAATGCACCCGCCGGCCGCCAGCTCGGCGCGGCGCATGTCGACCGAATTGACCGGATCGCCTGGCCCGGTCAGCGAGTTCCCGTACATCCGTTCAACGATCTTGCGGCGTTCCGGGTCTTGCAGGAAGGTGCTGATGGCATAGTCGGAGGAGCGGAAGACCGTGGCCAGGCGCCCGTCAAGGGCCGCGGGCAGGCCCAGATGCAGCTCCAGCGAGAGCGGTTCGGCGACCAGCTCCCGGAATAGCTGCCCGGGACCCTTGCCGGTGACCCGGAAGAAGAGCTCGGCGGTCAGGTAACCGTAGGTCAACGCATGGTAGGCGACCTTCGTGCCGGGTTCCCACAGGGTTTCCTGGGCAGCAAGGGCCGCGGCCTGCGCATGGTTGTCATAGCGGTCTTCGGGCGCCTGATCCACATAGGCCAGGCCCACGGTATGGCTGAGTACCTGGGCGACGGTGACCCGTTCCTTGCCCGCCGCGGCGAATTCCGGCCAGTAGGAGGCGACGCTCGCCGCCGGATCAAGCAACCCGCGGTCGATCAGGATCGCGGCAACCGTTGCGACAACGCCTTTGGTGCCGGAGAACAGCACCGCCATCGTCTCCTGGGTCCAGGGTCCGGGTTCGGCCGCTCCCTCGGCCGGGGAACCTCCGGGCCGGACGGTGCTGCCGCCGTGGAAGCGGGCCAGCGGCCTGCCCTCGCGGTAGACACAGAAGGACATTCCTCCCTCGATAGCCGCGAGGTGCCGGGAAAACACCTCGGCCAGGGCATCGAAGCCGGCCTGCGGTAGTCCGTCGTTGTGGGCTGTGGCAAGTGATTCACGTGATGCTGTCATTGCTGGCTCCTTAGAAGGTCGGGACGTTGGCCAGGAGTTCCTGGGTGTAGCTGTGCCGCGGGTTGTTCAGTACCTCGTCGGTGGCGCCGATGTCGACGATCTTGCCCTTTTGCAGCACTGCCAAGCGCTGGGAGATATGCCGGGCCAGGGCGATGTTGTGGGTGACGAACAACATCGACATGCCGTGCTCGACCTGCAGCGTACGCAGCAGGTCGAGGATCGATGCCTGCACCGAGACGTCAAGCGCGCTGGTGATCTCGTCGCAGACCAGCAGCGATGGCGCATTGACCAAGGCCCGGGCGATGGCGGCGCGTTGGCGTTCGCCGCCGGAGAGGTCGCCGGGGCGGCGGTCCATGTAGCGTTCGCCGAGCCGGACCTGGTCAAGTGCCTCAACGACCAGCGCGCGGCGCTTGCGTTTGTCGTGGATGCCCGACATCTGTAGCGGAACCCCCACCGAGTCGGCGATGCTCCGGCGCGGATTCAGCGAGGAGAAGGGGGACTGGAAGATGTACTGTACCCGGCGCCGGTCCTCGGATGAGCGCTCCCGGGTGCCAGGTGCCAGTTCCTCGCCGAAGAGCCTGACCGACCCGGTGTAGGCGTCGTTGAGCCCGGCGACGCAGCGCGAGAGCGTGGTCTTGCCCGATCCCGATTCGCCCAGCAGCATCATCGATTCGCCCTCGAGCAGTTCGAAGCCGATCCCGTCAAGCACCCGGTGCCGGCCGTAGGCCAGGGCCAGATCCTCCAACCGCAGCAGCGGCACGGCGGTGCCGGCTGGTTCGCCTGTGTGTGGCGGAGTTGGCTCAAGCAACTTCGCGTCATCAATCCGGACCGTGGTGGAGGTGGTGTCGGGGTTTCCGTGCGGGCCCGGGATGATCAACGGATGTTCCCCGGTGATCGCCTCCACCTCGCCGACCCGGCGCTTGCCGGCCAGGTCGGGGACGGCACGCAACAGCTTGCGCGTGTACTCGTGGCGGGGGGAGTAAAGTACCTGTTTGGTGGGTCCCTGTTCCACGATGTCGCCCTCGAGCATCACCGCCACCTCGTCCGCGACGACAGCGACGACCGCCAGGTCGTGGGTGATGTAGAGCCCGGCCGTCTGGTGGCGTTCGGCCAGCTCGTTGATGGTCTTCAACACCAGTGCCTGGGTGGTGACATCGAGTCCGGTGGTCGGCTCGTCGAGCACGATGACGGCGGGGCGGCAGGCGAAGGCCATCGCGATTCCCACGCGCTGCTGCTGCCCTCCGGAGAGGTGGTGCGGGTAGCGGCGCAGGTAGGCGGCGTCATTGGCCAGGCCCACCTCCGCCATGACCTCGGCGACGCGTTGGAGGCGTTCGGCCTCGGAGGAGCCGAAGTGGTGGACGCGCAGTGTCTCGGCGATCTGCTCACCGATCCGCATGGCCGGGTTCAGCGAGAGCGAGGGGTCCTGCGGGACGTAGGCGATGTCTCCGCCGCGCAGCAGCCGCAGCTTGTGCTCGGGCAGCGCCAGGATGTTCGCGCCCCCGCCGCCGTTTAGCGTGACGGACCCCGAGGCCAGGCGCAGGCCCTGCCTGAAATGGCCCAGGCAGGCAAGACCGGCGGTGGTCTTGCCCGAACCGGACTCGCCGACCAAGGCCAGGATCCGGCCCGGGCGCAACGTGAATCCGATCCCGTGCAGGATCTCGACCCCGGCCGTCGTCTCGACCCTCAGGTCGGCGGTGGCCAGCGTGCTGGCGACCAGTTCCTTGTCCAGGACATCGGTGTTCATCATCAGTTCCCCGCATTCAGGTTCGCCGAGGCCCGCGCGAGCGAGTCGGTCAACAGGTTGGTTCCCACGGTCAGCACCGCAATGGCAAGCACCGGCAGGAGCACGCCCCAAGGCTGGATGGACAAGGCGATCCGGTTCTCGTTGATCATCAGGCCCCAGTCGGCAGTGGGCGGTTGCATGCCCAGTCCCAGGAAGGACAGCGAGGCGACGAAGCCGATGGAGTAGGTCATGCGCAGGCCGAGCTCGACCATGAGCGGGCCGGTGATGTTCGGCAGCACCTCGGTGAGCAGTACCCTCCACTTGGGTACCGCATACATCTCGCTGGCCCTGATGTAGTCCTCGGTGATCACCGCGGCCGTGGCCGAGCGGGTCACCCGGGCGATGCGCGGTGCGTGGGTGATGCCGATGACCACGACCAGCACCCAGCCCTGCGGGCCAAGCACGGTGATGGCCAGCAGTGCGAAGACCAGCTGTGGCAGCGCCAGCAGCACGTCGTTGCCACGCATGATCAGTGCGTCGGCCCGGCCTTTTGAATAGGCGGCGACCATTCCCACGGCGACTCCCACGGTCATGCCCAGCAGCGTTGCCAGGGCGGAGTAGGCGATCAGCCGCAGCCCGCCGTCCAGGAAGCGGGAGAGCACGTCGCGGCCCAGGTTGTCGGTGCCGAACAGGCCTACCGGCTTGAACGGGCGGCCGGTGAACTCGGTACTGCTGTGCCCGGTGAGCCAGGGCAGGGTCAGTGGGCCGAGCAGCGCGATGGCCAGCACGATCAGCGTGAGCACCATGCCGATCTTGGCCTGGCGCTGGCGCATCATCCGGGCGAAGAGCCTCGGCGGGCGCTTGAGCTGACCGGTGGTTTCACGATCTGCTTGAAGGACGCTCATCTCACTGCCTCCGTGCGTAGTTTCGGATTGGTCATGATGCCCACCAGGTCGGCGAGCAGGTTCACCACGATGTAGGCCGCGGCAATAAGGATCGACAGCGCCTGGACCACCTGCACGTCGCGGTTGGTCACCGCGTCGACCAGTGCCTGCCCCACGCCCGGGTAGCGGAAGAGGAACTCGATGACCACGACGCCGCCGGCCATCCAGGCCAGCTGCATCGCGATCACCTGGGCGACGGGGGCCAGCGCGTGCGGCACGGCATGCCGCATGATCACGTCGCGTTCGGGAACGCCCTTGAGCCGGGCCATTTCAACGAACCCGGAATCGAGCACCTCGATCATCGTGGCGCGCATCATCCGGGCGATGTACGGGGTGACCACCAGGGCCAGGGTGAGTGTTGGCAGGATCAGCTGGATCGGGTAGTTCCAAACGGCCTCTCCGGGAGGGGCCATGGTCACCGACGGCAGGATCTTGAAGACCGAGGTGGAAAGCAGCGTGATCAGTCCCAGGCCGATCACGAACTCCGGCAGCGAGGCGAGCACCAGCGAGAATCCGGTGGCGGCGTGGTCGAAGGCCTTTCCGCGCTTGAGCGCCGAGAACGTGCCGATGAGGATTCCCGCCGGGATGGTGATCAGTGCCGCCAGGCCCATGAGCACCAGCGAGGCCTGGATGCGATCGCCGAGCAGCTCGGACACCGGGCCGCCGGATGCCGCCGAGAAGCCGAGGTTCCCGGTGAGCAGGCCCCCGAGCCAGCTCAGGTAGCGCTGCCAGACCGGGTCGTTGAGGTTCATCTGTTCGCGCAGCGCGGCCAGCCGCTCGGGGGTGGCCTGCTGGCCCAGGATGGCCTGGGCCGGGTCCCCGGGAAGCAGCAGCGTGGCAACGAACACCAGTAGCGAGACGGCGAAGAGGATCACGAGGCTGACCAGCAGCCGTCGGACCAGCAGCTTGAGAATCATGATGAAACTCCGATCCATGCGCGGCGGAACTCGAAGCCGGAAAGTGCAAGCCCGGTCTTGTTTGGGATCAGCCCCGCGACATAGCGCTGGTAGGCGTCCGCCTGGTTGGGATGGCCCCAGATGATGTAGCCACCGCGTTCGTATTCGATTTCCTGGGCCCTGGTGATCAGTGCATTGCGCTTGGCCTCGTCCACCGTGGTGGCGGCCTCCTTGACCAGCGCGGTGAACTCGGGGTCGTCCCAGTGCGTCTCGTTGAACGGGGAGGTCGGCAGCGAGGAGCTGTTGACCTGGGGGAGGAAGTTGCGGGTGTACCAGAAGTCCTGGGCAAAGGTCCAAGACAGGTAGTCGTCGCCGAAGAACGTGGTGGTGTCGACCCGGCGGATCTTGACCCGGATCCCGGCCGCCGCCGCCTGCTGGGCGAAGACCTGGGCGGCTTCCACCGCACCGGCCTGGATCGGTGCGGTGACCAGTTCGATGTCCAGCCCCTTCGGGTAGCCGGCCTCGGCAAGCAGCGCCTTGGCCTGGGCGATGTCCTGGGTGCGCTGGGGCAGGTTCCTGGCAAAGCCGGGATCGAACGGGGCATAGAGGTCGTTGCCGATGGTGCCGTTGCCGCTGAGCACCTGTTCGATCATCTGTTCCCGGTCAACCGCCAGCCGGAACGCCTGGCGGACCCGCACGTCGTCGAACGGCTTCTGGTCCAGCCGCATGGTGAACGGCAGCCAGGCACCGGTTTCCGAGTTGAGGATGTCGATGCGCGGGTCGGCTGAAATCACCTCGAGCAGCGCCAGCGGGATCTGCCCGATGGCATCGACCTGGGTGGAAAGCAGCGCGTTGATCAACGCGTCGTCATCGGAGAAGTTCAGGATCACCAGCTCATCCAGGTGCGGTTCGTTCTCGCGCCAGTACTCCTCGTTGCGGGTGAACACCGACTGGCGCCCGGGGTCGAAGCCGGAGGCCTTGAACGGACCGGTGCCGATGGGCTTGCTGACATCGAAGTCGGCCGGCACGATCCCCAGCGCGTACTGGCCCAGCGAGTCGTCGAACGTGGCGGTCGGCGTATTCAGGCGGAACTCCACCACCGAGTCGCTGATGATCGCCACTTCCTCGAGGATGCTCAGCGCCGCGGCACCGCTCTTGGGGTCATCCGGATTGGTGACCCGGGCGAACGTGGCAACCACGTCCTGGGCCGTGACCGGTCGCCCGTCGTGGAACTTCACCCCCGGCCGCAGCTCGACCTTCCAGTTCAAGGCCTTCGCATCCGGTGTGGCACTCAGGGCCAGCAGCGGGGTGAGCACGAAGTCCTCGTTGCGGTAGAGCAGGGACTCGTAGAGGTTCACCACCCGGGCGATGTCGGTGGTGCTGACCGGGCTGTGCGGGTCAAGCGAGTCGGCGGACCCGCCGCCGGCCAGCCCGACCCGCAGCGTCCCGCCGCGTGCCGGTGTTCCGGTGGGTGCGGCCAGCACCGCTGCTGCGGTGGAACCGCAGGCGCTGAGCAACAGGCCCATGCCCAGGGCCAGGGAGCCGCCCAGGATGGCGCGGCGGGACGGTGCTGGGCCTGCGCCCGGCGGGAAGTGCCATGGTGATCGATCGGAGGTCAAGGTCTGCTCGTTTCGTCGGTGGAACCGGATGTCCGTCAGATGGGTCTCACGCCGTGATGGATCGGCCGCTCCATTCGGGGATCTGCTGCCCGATGGCCGCGATGGCAGCCAACACGGGTTCGGGGAAGGGCGAGGTGGACCCCGATGCCGTATCCACGTGCAGGCCCAGGATCTCCTCGGTGGCGATCAATGTCCCACCGGTACGCATTTCGTGTGCCAGATGCAGCTTCTTGGCCCCGGAGGACGCGATGGTGGTGGTGATTTCCAGGTCGTCGTCCAGCCCGGCCTCGAGCAGGTAGCGCACATGGGCCTCGACCGTGTAGAGCGAAGCGGCCTGGTTGTCCCGGTATGCCTCGTCCATGCCGAGGTGGTCCATGGCCGAGGTGGTGGCGAAGCCGAAGGCGAGCACGTAGAAGGCCTCCGACATGTGCCCGTTGTAATCGATCCACTCGGGCAGCACCCGGGCGGTGTAGGCGGGAAGGCTCATGTCCCGGGTACCGCGACGGGGGACATGCTCGGTGCCAGGGCCCGGCGGATGGCGATGATGCCGGCGTCGCGTTCGGCGATCAGCTCGCTGAACAACCGGCCGTCGGCCTCGTCGTCGCAGCCGTCGATGACCCGCTGGCGCAGTTCGGGGGTCAGCTCCGGTGCGGTGAGGCGGGTCCAGGGGGATTTGAGCGAGGGGCCGAAATGATCGAGCATGTGGGCCATGCCGCCCTCGCCGCCGGCCAAGTGGAAGGTCAGCATCGGGCCTTGGACCGGCCAGCGCAGACCCGGACCTTCGGTAATGGCGAGGTCGATCTGCTCGACTGTCGCCTCGCCGTTGTCCACCATGTGCAGCGCCTCGCGCCACAGTGCCTCCTGCAGCCGGTTGGCGATGAATCCGGGGATCTCGCGGTCCATGGAGATGACCGACTTGCCGATGTATTCATACCAGCCGGCGGCCCATGCCGTGGCGTCCGGTTCGGTGGCTTCGCCGCCCACGACCTCCACCAGCGGGATCAGGTACGGCGGGTTGAAGGGGTGCCCGACGACCAGTCGGGAGGCGTCGACGGCGGTGGTCGCCATGTCGCTCATCGCATAGCCTGAGGTCGAGGAGCCGATGACCACATCGGGGCCGGTGGCGCCGGCGAGCCGGGCGAGCAGGTCCTGCTTCAGTTCGAGGACTTCTGGCGCGCTTTCCTGGATGAACCCGGCACCCCTGAGCGCTTCGGCCAGGTCGGTGTGGACGGTGAAGTCATCAGGTGAGGCGCCGTCGGACAGTCCCAGTTCGGTCAGCGCCGGCCATGCCGCGTCGATGAGCCGGCGCAGCTTCTGACCGGCGTCCGGGGACGGGTCCCAGACCCGGACACTCAGGCCACGGGAGAGGAAGTAGGCGGCCCAGCCGCCACCGATGGTGCCGGCGCCGATGCAGGCGACGGTGGTGATGTCCTGGTATTCAGGGAAGTTCCCCATGGTTCAGTTCCCCTGTCCGAGGTTCAGGATTTCGCGGGCTTCGTCCGGTGTTGCAACTGATGAGCCCATCGACTCGACGATCGTGATGGCGCGTTCGGTCAGCTGGACGTTGGTGGCCAAGACACCCTTTGACAAGTAGAGGTTGTCCTCGAGCCCGACGCGCACGTGCCCGCCGAGCGCCACCGACTGGGCTACCCACGGCATCTGGTTGCGTCCGATGGCGAACGAGGTCCACTGCGCGCCATCGGGCAGCATGTTCACCATGGCCTGGAGGAGGCCCGGATTTGCCGGTGCGCCGTAGGGGATGCCCATGCAGATCTGGTAGAGCGGCGGGGGTGCCAGCAGGCCCTCGGCGACCATGACGTTGGCGAACCAGAGGTTACCGGTGTCGAAGACTTCCATTTCGGGTTTCACGCCCAGTTCCCGGATCCGGGCGGCGCCCTCGCGCAGCATGTCGGGGGTGCTGACGTAGAGCTGCGAGCCCTCGCCGAAGTTCAGCGAGCCGCAGTCGATGGTGCAGATTTCCGGGCGCAGTTCCTCCACGTGGGCCAGGCGCTCCAGCCCGGAGACAAGGTCCGTGCCGGGCAGCTGGACTGTGGGGTTCGAAGGGTCGATGAACAGGTCACCGCCCATCCCGGCGGTCAGGTTGATGACCGGATCCACGTCGGATGCCTTGATCTGGCGAACCACCTCGCGGTACAGCGCAACGTCGCGGGAGCCCTGCCCGGTGGCCACGTCGCGGACGTGGATGTGGACCACCGATGCGCCGGCGCGGGCCGCGGCGATGGCATCGGCTGCAATCTGGTCGGGGGTGACCGGGACGTTGCCGCTCTTGCCGGTGGTGTCCCCGGCGCCGGTCAGGGCGCAGGTGACAATGACCTTACGACTCATGCTGTTGCTCCTTTGTGAGTGATGATCGTTCTGTCGATGAAGGCACTAATGTTTGCGAACATTTGAGTTGAAGTCAGGATTCCGGTGAGCACCTTGATGCCCATGCCATCGACCATGGCAGTGAGTTCTGCGGTGAGTGTGGCTGCATCCACCGCCACGAAGTGGCCACTGGCCTGCCCGGCCTCGATGACGTCGTGGACGGTGGAGGTCCAGCGCCCGTATCCGGGGGAGTGGGTATCCAGGCCGGTCTCGTTCACGGCGAGCTTGGTCCAGGTCTGCAGCCAGATCGACCATTCGGCGCGACCCTCGGAGCCTGTGGGCAGCTGTAGTTCAATGAGCCGCTTGAGCTTGGCCGCAGGGTCGGTGATCGGCTGTAGTTCGGCGATCTGGCGGTCGTAGGCAAGTTTCACCGAGTAACGCAGCGTCTCTGTGAAGAGCGCCTGCTTGTTCGGGAAGTAGTAATGGACGGTGGGCGTACTGATGCCGATCGATGCGGCGATGTCGGCCATCCTGACCGCGGTGAAGCCGCGCTCGGAGAAGAGCCACCAGGCATGTTCGGTGATGCTTCTGCGGCGCTGGGCATGCTTGTCATCCTCGCTGTGGTGTTGCGGGAGGATGCCCTGCGGCGGAATGCTCGAGGGGCCCGGCGCCGAATCGGAACCGGTGATGAGCCAGTTGGCAGTCACCCCGGTCACCGTCGCCAGCAGGACGATTTCCTCGGCGGTGATCTTCCGGGTTCCGGTCAGCGATTTGGACAGCTTCGTTTCCTCGACGCCGATCCGGCGCGAGATCTCGCGCTGGGCCAGGCCCGAGGTGCGGATTGCCTCGCGGACCCGCCCCGCCAATTCATTGTGTCCCGCATCACTTTGCAGCATGAGGCCACGCTACGGGCATGTTTGCGATTTTGGCAAGCATTTTTATCGTGACTCAGAAATGAGTTGCGATTATGTGAGCTAATGTGATCCACGCAGCCGATGCCCGATGACGCGCCCTGCGCTCGCATCTGCACAGGCCTGGCTCCCGTCGCCTTGCCGCCCGTAGGTGGCCGAAAAACCCCGGAAACCAGAGGTTTTTGAAGCATTGTTTTGACGGGGCTTGAGCCCGGAACCCGAAGGCGACCTGCAGCTGGAAATGGCCCGGAGCTGAACCGCGCCGGGGTGGAAACCATCGGTCAGGGGACCGGGGCCAGGTGCGTGTCGCAAACCTCGGCGCATTCCGGCAAAACCGGCCGGTAGATCCATCCCAGGGGGAAGCAGGGTTTCGGCGCCGGGGTCCGCCGGATGAAAAACCCGGCGGGCACCGCAAGCGTTGTGTTCCGAAGCCAAGTATTCCGTGGCGTTGTTCCGTATTTTGGAATCCTTGGCTCCCTGCAGACCCGGAAATCAATTGGCCATGCCATGACGCCCTGGGACCTTAAGGTCGCCGACCGCGTGGAGGATGCGGTCCCGGGATATGAATCCGGTCCCTGTTTCCTGGCTTGCTGCACCCCGCATCGAACAGGGGGCAGTGGGCGCTACAACAGGCCACGGCATTGCGTGAGCTGACGCGCTGCGCATCCTGGATCCGGCCCGGCGGGTAAACTTCGCATGATGAAGGATTTGGAAAAGAATTGATCGGGATCACAACGAGGACCTCCCCACTGGAATCGCAGCTGAGCGCATCGCACGACGCGTTTGTGGCCGGGCGCCCGCTGGACGCCGATGAGGACGTGCACATGCTCCCGGACATTGTCGACCACGTCATTGAACGATGCAGCAACCGGGGGGACCTGGTATTCGATCCCTTCGCAGGTTTTGGCACCACCGTCGTGCGGGCCCTGGCCCTGGGGCGCGAAGCGCTCTGCATTGAACTGCTGCCCGAACGCGTGGACTACCTGAGCAAGCGGGTGCCCGGCGCACGCGTGATCGAGGGCGATGCCAGGGAGCTGCTCAGGATCATCCGCAATATCGAACCGCCCCAACCCGATGCCAGCATCGACCTCATCCTGACCTCTCCGCCCTACATGACCGCCGAGCATCACGAGGCCGACCCCCTCACCGCCTACGAGGAAGACAACGGAGACTACGCCCGCTATCTGGAGGAGCTCGGACTTGTTGCCGCCCAGTGCGCCCGGGCGATCGTGCCCGGCGGCTTCGTGGTGTGGAACCTGGCAGATATCCACCACATGGGCAGCACCACCCACTTGATCCGCGATTGCACGCGCGTGCTCGCCCAATACCTCACCCCCGTGGGGCTCACCGAGATCGTGTGGGACCGTTACCCCCACGATCTGGTGGCCGACGCCTTGCTGGTGTTCCGGCGGACCCCGCTTGGCGGAACGGGTAGGCCAGCGGGACCGAACTTCCCCGGTCAGCGGCGGGCGCGGCGGCCGAGTACGAGTCCGAGGGTGAACGCCAAGGCGAGCAGCCCGGCGCCGATGATCAGATAGCCCGTGATCTGTGGGCCGGTGACAAACGTGGATCCCACCAGCTGGTCCAGCCCGGATTCGCCGAGGGGAGCATACCCGAACCAGCCAAAGTCCTCTGCGGGTTGCACCAAGGCCAACGTGATCACCCCTGCCACCACCAGGATCGCGGCAATGCCGCACCCGACCGGGGCAGCCAGGGGTCGGGTGCGCCGTGGCGAAGCCCCGGCGTTCGAAAAGTCATTGGTCATGGTCCCATCCTTGCAGGTCACACCCGCAGGCCCTCGAATGTGAAGAGCCTGGCCCCGGCCCATCCCGAGTTCGGGTCGGGCCGGGCATCCGGCCTGGGCCCCGGATCTCTTATGCTGGTGAGTCGGACCGATCGGTGAGGAGTACTCGATGGCATTTTCAGGACAAGAACGTTTGTGGGCACTCGCGCACGCCGAGCGCGAGGCCTTGGCCCGGGATCTTTCCGGCCTCACGGCCGGTCAATGGAACCACGGCACCCTGTGTGGGCGCTGGAGTGTCCAAGACGTCGTGGCCCACCTGACGGCGGCGGCCAGCCTGAACCAGTGGCAGTGAATGCGAAGCATGCTTGGCGCCGGTTTCCGATCCGATGTGCATAACCTGCGCAGGCTCACCGAGCATCGGGGCGACACTCCCGCCGAGACCCTGGCGCGGTTCCGCGCCATCATCAACAGCACCACGGCGCCCTCTTCGCATACCCCGGCCTACCTGGGCGAGGCCCTGGTCCATGCCCAGGACATCCGCAGGCCACTGGGCCTACCCCGGACGCCCGGCGTCGAGGCATTGACTCCCGTGGCCGAATTCTTCGCTGGCAGGGACTTCGCCGTTCCCGGCCGCACCCGGGCCAAGGGTCTGCGCTTGAGTGCCACCGACGGGCCGTTCGCCGCCGGCACCGGGCCCTGGTTGAAGGAGCGGCCCTCGCCCTCGTGATGACCATGACCGGCCGGAATGCCTGCATCGGAGACCTCCAGCGCCCCGGGCTCGAGCTGCTGCTCCGCCGCCGCCTTGAAGCTATCGAAGGTTAACGCAGGCTGGGACGGATTCCATGGAATCCGTCCCAGCCTGTTGTCATGTCCTACCGTGGGGTGCTAGTTCCCGCGGTCAATCCATTCCTGCAGCTGCGGCGACTCGGCACCGATGCTGGTGGAATCACCGTGGCCGGTATTCACCACTGTCTCCTGCGGAAGCGAGAACAGGCGCTCGGATATCGACTCGATGATCGTCTCGAAGCTCGAGTAGCTGCGCCCGGTGGCGCCGGGGCCGCCGTTGAAAAGCGTGTCACCGGAGAATACGGTGCCCAGGTCCTGCACGTAGAAGCACGTGGAACCGGGGGAGTGGCCGGGGGTATGCAGGGCACGCAGCTGCGTCCCGGCAACCTCGAACACGTCGCCATCGGCGATTTCGGCATCCGGCGTGGTGCCCGGGAAGACGTCTTCCCAGAGCATCTGGTCCGCGGGGTTCATGAAGACCGGTGCCTTGACCAGGTCGGCGAACTCGCGGGCGTAGCGGATGTGGTCATCGTGGCCGTGGGTCAGCAGCACCGCCTTGACGGTGCGCTCTCCCACCGCCTCGGCGATGGCCGCCGGGTTGTGGGCGGGGTCGATCACGTAGACCTCGGCGTCGTCGCCGATGATCCACACGTTGTTATCGACGTCCCAGGTGCCGCCGTCCAGGCTGAAGGTGCCCGAGGTGACCAGGTTCTGGATCTGAGCCGGCATTAGAGCTCGACCACCGAACGCAGGACCTTGCCCTCGCCCATCTTGGTGAATGCAGCCTCGATGTCGCCCAGGCCGATGCGCTCGGTAACGAACGCATCCAGGTCCAGGCGGCCGAGCTTGTACTGCTCGACCAGCATCGGGAAGTCGCGTGAGGGAAGGCAGTCGCCGTACCAGGAGGACTTCAGCGAGCCGCCGCGGCCGAACACGTCGAGCAGCGGGAGTTCCAGCTGCATCTCCGGGGACGGAACGCCGACCAGGACGACACGGCCGGCCAGGTCGCGGCCGTAGAACGCCTGCTTGTAGGTCTCCGGGCGGCCAACGGCCTCGATGACCACATCGGCGCCGAAGCCCTTGGTGTGCGACTGGATGCCCGCGACTGCGTCTTCCTTGCGGGAGTTCACCGTGTGGGTGGCACCGATCTTCTTGGCCATTTCCAGCTTCTCGTCGTCGATGTCGACGGCGACGATGGTGGTGGCACCGGCCAGCTTGGCGCCGGCGATGGCGGCAATGCCGACGCCGCCGCAGCCGATGACGGCAACGGACTCGCCGCGCTTGATCTCACCGGTGTTCATGGCGGCACCGATGCCGGCCATGACGCCGCAGCCGAGCAGGCCCACGGCAGCCGGATCGACGTCGTCGTCGACCTTCGTGCACTGGCCCGCTGCAACCAGCGTCTTTTCGGCGAACGCACCGATACCCAGCGCGGGGGACAGCTCGGTGCCGTCCTCCAACGTCATCTTCTGGGTGGCGTTAGCGGTGTTGAAGCAGTACTGCGGCTGCCCCTTGGCACAGGCGCGGCACTGTCCGCAGACGGCGCGCCAGTTCAGGATGACGCGGTCGCCGACGGCAACCTCGGAGACGCCATCGCCGATGGCAGAGACCACGCCGGTGGCCTCGTGGCCCAGCAGGTACGGGAACTCGTCCCCGATGCCGCCGTGCTTGTAGTGCAGGTCCGTGTGGCAGACGCCGCAGGTCAGGATGTCAACCAGGGCCTCGCCCGGTCCGGGGTCGGGGACCACGATGGTCACCAATTCGACCGGCGCATCCTTTGCCATGACGACAACGGCCTTGACCTTGTGAGACATGAGACTCCTCAAAACTGTGTACCGCCTGGGCGGTTTTGCTTAACGGTGAAAGGTGCCGGACGCGCCATGCGGCGTGCGACACCTTTCATCAAAGCACATAGTTAGTTCAGGCGCTCACGGACCATCTCAATCCGCGGGTTTGTTGCGGCAGTGCCGTCGGGGAAGACGACCGTGGGAACCGTCTGGTTGCCATCGTTGAAGGCCTCCACGATCTCGGCGGTGCCAGCAACCTCCTCGATGTTCACCTCGGTGTAGGTGATGCCGTCGGCATCGAGCATGCGCTTGAGGTTACGGCAGTACCCGCACCACGAGGTGGTGAACATGGTGATGCCGCCTTCGGCGGGGATATACGGGGCAAGGAGCGCGTTTTCTGTCATGAAATGCATAACCGGGCTGCCATGATTCTTATTCCGGAGGCCGTGCGGTTATCGAATCGGGGTCCTCCTTGTGGGATTGTTGAGGCATGTGCGGAAGATATGTGATGGCACGAGCCATAGGTGACCTGGTGGCCGAGGCGGAAGCCGAGGCCGATGCGAACCTCGAGCTGCGCCAATCCTGGAACATTGCCCCGACCACCGAGGTGCCGATCATCCTGGAGCGGATCGTCGACGGGCGCGCGGTGCGCCAGGCCCACATCGCCAAATGGGGGCTGGTGCCCGGCTGGGCCAAGGATCCGGCCGTGGGAGTGCGGGCCTTCAATGCGCGCAGTGAAACCGTGCTGGAGAAACCCACGTTCCGTTCGGCGGTGAAGTCCAAGCGCTGCGCCGTTCCGGCGGAGGGATACTACGAATGGTTATCGGCCGGCACCGCCAAGGGGACCAAACGGCCCTTCTACGTGCACCCGAAGGACGACTCGGTGATCTTCTTCGCCGGGCTGTACGAGTGGTGGAAGGACCCGGAGAAGGCCGAGGATGATCCGGACCGGTGGCTGTTGAGCACCACGATCCTGACCACCGATGCCCCGTCGGAGGGCTCCGGGGTGGGGGTGCTGGACGAACTGCACCGGCTGCATGACCGGCTGCCGATTCCGCTGTCGAGCGATTCGATGGCCGAGTGGCTCGACCCGGAAAACAAGGACGCGCCGACGCTGGTGGATCTTGTCCGGTCCGAGGCCTACGCTGTGGCAACGGGCTGGCAGTTGCGCGAGGTGGGCTCTGCCGTCGGCAACGTGCGCAACAACGGTCCCGAGCTCATCGAGCCGATCAGCGGGCTTTTCTAGACCGGATCCGGCCCGCTCCTGACTGACGACAAAGCCGAAACGGCTCCGGCCTTCCGTGGCTTAGGCGCCGCTCCGCAGCCAAATAGCCGGGTGGCAGAGATTGAAAGCGGGCCGTTTCCGCCGCGGGTGGTGCGTGACCGAGGTATGTCCACCGTCAATCACATCCTGACGAACCTGGCCTTCAGCATCAGGTAGAGGCCGTAGCAGGCGAGCCCCACTCCGATGAGGGTGAGCAGGTAGGGCCCGTATGGCTGATCGCGAACCGCCTTGAGAGCTCCGTCCAGGCCCGTGGACTCCCGCGGCCGCGACTCAAGCGTTGAAATGACGAACAACAGCCCCACGAGAAAAAGGGCAACGCCCTTGGCCACGTAACCCACGACGCCCAGGACCATGGAGATTTTCCGAAGGGCCGCGGACGCGGGCAGGTTCAGCTGTCTCTTGAATGACGCCATGGCTCCCCTGACCACGAAGACGACACCGACGATCCCGATGACGAGGCCGATGACGACGAGCAATCCCGGTCCGAAAGGCACCTTGTAGATTTCGGCTGTCGTATTGCTCGTTGATTTTCCGCTATCCCTGCCGTTGCCGACAGCAAACGAGGCGAAGGCAAGGGCCAACGCCAAGAACACGATTCCCTGGCCGGCAGCGGAGAGCTTCTTCATCGCCTTGGTTTTCTTGGCGGCATGCCGGTAGCCGAAGACCACTTCGCTCAATTGCCATAGGGCCAATGCCGCGCACGCCGCGGCCCCGAACCACAACAGGATGAAACCTGCTGGTTGGGTGGCGAGCTGGGCCATGGCGCCGCCCTGGTCGGCCTCCTGATTCTTCCCGAACGCCAGCCCGACGGCGATGACTCCGATCAGGATATGAAGGACGCCGCTGACGGCAAAGCCCGTCCTGGCCGCCACGATAAAGGGGCGCGAATTTGATGCTTCTTCGGCCGCGGCTGCGGCACCTGTTGAGCCCATGATGGTGGTCACGTCCTTTGCTGATCGCGCCAGCGCAGGCACGCGCCGGATAACACTCACATCTTGTCACCGTGGAGGGCCATCGGGTAAGGCTGCCGGGGCCGTTCGTCCTTTGGGGCGCCGGCTGATTCTCAATTGAGTAGTGAGACGGCGCGGGCGATGACCAATGCCAGCAGGATGAATCCACCGGTGGATTCCAAAGCCATCAGGGCCTTGGCCCGCAGTGACAACGGCATGGTGTCGGTGGGGCTGAAGGCCATGGAGTTCGACAGGGAGAAGTAGACGTAGTCAAAGAACGATGCAACCCAGCCCGTTTTGACGGAGGAGCGTGCCGCGACCTCCTCGACGGCATCATGGTCTTCGTCCTGCGGAAAGCGGAAGTCGGCCTTCGGCAGGTCCTTGCGGGGCGAATTGCGCCGAGAAACCGGACCGCCGCGATCGAGCTCCCAAAAGACCAGGGCAAAGGCGATGACGTTGGTGACCCAGACCTGCAGCGCAGCCAAAAGCAGGGTCCGCCCGTCGCTGTCGCCGGAGGTGGTCAGCAGGATGACCAACTGCACCAAGGCGACTTCGTTCGCCGCGACCAAGAGCAGGCCCTGCCCCGTTGCCACGTACTTCGACCACCGGGTCTCGCGACGCAGGCGCCGGGGATTGAGCACCACCAGAGGTATCAGCATCAACAGGCCAATGCCGACGACCGAATAGCGAAGCGTCGTCAAGAAGGTGCTGGGCAGGCTTGCATAAAGTGCCAGGGCAACCAGCAGTCCAATGACGGCGGGCCACCGGTGTTCGGCCTGCTGCCGTGGAACGGTCGGGGATCCCATGAAGTGAGTGTAGGTCCAACCTGGGCAAGCGGTTGGTGGTGGGGGTGACGTGGTTTTCCTGTCGGGACCCGTGGAAGCGGCAGCAAATCGGTTGGACGACGGCGAGATTGATCGTGGTGGCCTGTTGCTGCCGGTCATGTCCGAAGGTTTGCTGCTCGCATGGATGGACTGCCGTGTCGGGGGAGTCGTAGGGTCAAAGCACGAAGACCGGTAGTTGACAGGTGCTGCCGGCGTTGCTTGGCCGGGATGCCGCCGGGACAGCTTCAGAGCGGATCGCCGAGGTGCTGGACCGGGTCGATTTCGGGGACCACGTCGGATTCGTTCTGGCGCCCGTCGAGATCCATGGTCCCGCGGATGCCGACCCGCTGCGGCCATCCGATATCAGCGGATTGCGGGCCGGGCATCCCCTCTGAGGAACGGCGCGGTAACGGATGCCGGTGCCGAGGATCCCGAGGCCGTGCTGTCCCGGATCGTTGGTGCCATCGAGGCGATCAGCCCCCGAAGAATTCGACACCAGGCGTGGTGCAGCTGTTCGAACCACCTATCAGCTGGCAGTCACCTCGGATCCTTAACCCGGTTCTTGCCGGGGCCGTCGGCCACGGGAACATGGATCTATCCTCAATAGAATTAAGGTTCTCCTGACGTGAATGTGGGTCCCGCTATTTCTGATACGGGATCCTGACCTCCACCGGCCCGCAGGCGAGCATGATCAAGGCCAGTGCCGCCTCCGGGCTATGGAATCCATAGGAGCGGCGGGTCATGGTGCGGATCTTGTTGTTCAGCCCCTCGTGCTTGCCATTGGATAGTCCCCGGCTCACCGCGGCATGGATCCCGTTGATGTGCCCGCGCAGGGTTGCCCCGGCCTTCATGAACGGACCCAGCCCGCTGGTGGTGGCCGCGTCGCACCAGTCCTGGATCATCGCCATGACCTCAGCGGAGCTCAGGTCCCCGGCAAAGATCTCACGCAGGGATTCCTTGAGCAGGTACCCCTGCCAAAGTGTCCCGCCGTCCTCGCGCAGGTGATCCAGGGTGGCTGACTGTTTTTCGGTGAGGGTTCCGGGGTTTTTCAACAGGGCGTACCGGTGGCCCTTGTATTTCTTGGCGAAGGACTGGTCCGGCAGTGCCCTGGCCCGTTGCCACTGGTCCCGGCGCACCACTTCGAGCGCGTTGGTACCGAGCTGGACGACGTGGAACGGGTCGATGCAGATCACCGCGTCCGGTGCGTTGGTCCGCACCGATTTGCTGAACGCTGCTCCCATGTCCATGCTCACGGCCTCGATCGAGGCCGTGTTTTCGGGACCGATTTCGATGAAGAAGCGATCCAGGGTGGCGGCGTTCTTCCCTGCCCCGCCCCACAGGATGGTGGAGGTCTCGTGGTCCGAGACCAGGGTGAGGTAGTTGTGGTGTTTGCGCCAGGAGATCCCATCCACGCCCAGGTTCACCAGTCCCTCAAAGCGGGTTTCATCGAGCTGGTCTCCCACGACGCGGGCGCAGATCGCCCCGACGGTGCGCCAGGCGATGCGGATGAATGTGGAGACACTGGTCTTGTCGGTGCGGGTCACCAGCCAGGCGACCATGTCCTCGAAGTCTCGGGTGAAGCGCGAGGCAGGCCGGGCGAAGGGCACGGCCTGGACCAGGACGCCGTGGGCGGGGCAGCGTAGCCGGCGGCGCAGCATCTTGAGGATGACAGGCGTTCCGGCGGCGTCCAGGTGCCGCCAGGAGGATTCGGTCCAGCGGGTGTCGTAGCCGGCGGTGGTGGTGAAGGGGCAGTGCGGGCAGGAGAGTTTCCGCCGGGCAGTGAGTTTCACCGTGGCGGTGATGGGGCCGTGTCCGACGTGGTGGACGGCGGTGACCGTGGCGCCGGTGAATTTGAAGACGCGGTTCAGTAGAGTGGTAGCTCGCATGGGTAACTCCAGTGTGGCTTGTTGGTGTGAGAACTTCCAAACCTACCGGGGTTGCCCATACGTTTTCGTATCATGCTTTTCCTGGCCCACATCTCAGTCAGGAGAACCAGAATTAGGAATCCGGTTCCTCACACGGCCACAAGGACAGAAGTAATTTAGACACCATATGAGCTTTGATGCAGATGACCAGTCAAAAATCCTAGACAGACAGCGGCATGTGGTCGTTCAGGCTCGATGCATGGACCCACGGATACGTCAGAAAAGCCCAAAAGGCCGGCGCCTGGACACCATATGTCCCGGCGCCGAGCCTCAATCGATGACTGGCGTCCAGCCCGAATTCATCAGGAGGCTTCAGCGGCCATCGACTTCGGAGCATTGGTAGCCGGCTTGGCTGCGCGGCTATTGTAGATGGATCCCAAAGAACGGCCGACAACGTCGAGGCCATATCCCAGCCCGAATACCAGCAGGAGCAGTGGAACTCGTCCCGTGGTTTGGGCCGTGTGCAGACCGGAGAGCTGTTTGGAGATAATCGGCAGGGCATCGGCGGTGAACCAGCCGTTGGTCACCTGCTGTTGTGGGGCGCCTTCGGTCCGGGAATCGTTGCTTGTTTTGATGGCTTCGGCGACCGTCATCTGGGTCTTCCATTCGGCCGCGCTGCCGTCGGAGGGTGCGCTGAACCAGACCACCAGGGCTGATGACACCACCAACATCCAAACCACTGCGCGGTAGATATCGGCATTGAACACCTTTGGCGAGGTTTCCTTGACCGACTTCCCGGGAGCCTTCCTCTGGAGCATCATGTCAATGAATGGTTGAGGAATCTCGGCGGGCGTTAAGGGTGGAACCGGCGGAACGGATGCGGAAGTCACAGATATATCCTGTTCAAGGGTGAGAGTAAGTGATGAGCCCAAGGAGTCCGAGATTCACAGGATCATGTGTCAAATCGGCGGTGAGTTGGAGCCTTAGGGCCGAAGCAGTTTAGCATCGGCTCTTGGTTTCATCTGCGGGGCCACCCGGGCGATGAGCCGGGGCGGATGCCACTTTGCTTCTAGATGATTCCGTGGCTCGGGAAATGACAACAGGCATAAGCTTGCTATTTAACCTCTGGCGGAAAGTCTGTTGACTTTCCGCGCCTCAATCGGCGTGTCATGACACGATAAGCGGCCCTCGTTTCTCATGCTGTTTGGTACCAACAAGACAGCAAAAGGACCGAGGGCCGTGGCGATGAGTATGCATGAATGTTCCGGTGAATCGCAAGCCTCCTGCCCCGAGCAGCAATTCGATGCGTTCCGGCAAAGCTACTACCGCTGCCTCACCCGTAGGGCCGATGCGCTCTTCGAACTCACTGATGCATTGCTGTGTACCCAGGGGAAAGTCACCGACCTGGCCCACCTGTCCCTGGAACCCGAGCACCACCGCGGTTACGGTGCCCTGTATGACGCGGTCAACCACGGACGGATCGACCTCGACGCACTCAAATCCCAACTCGGGGCGCTGCCCGTGCCCAAGATCCCGGGCCCCGATGGCCGGGAAGGAATCGTGCTGGCGGTGGACGTGTCGAACTGGCTGCGCCCGGACGCCGGATGCAGCCCCGGGCGCGCGTTCTGCCACACCTACGCCCGCAACGGGCAAGCGCAAATGGTTCCGGGGTGGCCTTATTCTTTCGTGGCCGCACTGGAATCCGGTGCCACCTCCTGGACCGCGCTTCTGGACGTGGTGCGGCTGCGCCCTGGCGATGACGCGACCGCGATCACCGCAGATCAGCTCCGCGGCGTCGTTGACCGGTTGAGCGCCACCGGGCAGCAACAGAGCACAGATCCCGAGGTCTTGGTGGTCATGGATGCCGGCTACGACGTGACCCGTCTGGCTTGGCTGCTCCAAGACCTGCCGGTGGTGCTGGTGGCCCGGTTGCGTTCGGACCGGGTGTTCTACGCCCCGGCCGGGGCACGCCGCGGACCGACCAAGGGCCGGCCGCCGCGCCACGGAGCCAAGCTGGCTCTGCGCGATCCGGCCACACACCCGGACCCTGTGCACCGTTCGGTCCAGGAACTGGAGCGGTACGGAGCCGTGAGCACGGTCGCGTTCGAGCGGATGCACCAAAAGATCGACACCAGGGCTGGGTGCAAGGATTCCCACGGTTCCCCACCCCTCATCGAAGGCACGGTGATCGGACTGAACGTCGAACACCTGCCCGGTGGGCAGCCACCAAAGCCGATGTGGCTGTGGGCGTCCAAACCCGTCCCCGGCGATGTCCGGGAGGTGGATCACTGGTGGTCCATGTACCTGCGTCGCTTCGATATCGAGCACACGTTCCGCTTCCTGAAACAGAACCTGGGCTGGGCCCGGCCCCACCTGCGGGAACCAGCCGCTGCTGATCGGTGGACCTGGATCGTGTTGGTCGCGCATACGTTGCTGCGTCTGGTGCGACCATTAGTCGTTGAGTGCCGGTTGCCCTGGCAGCAGTCAATGCCGCTGTCACGTCTCACGCCAGGCAGGGTGCGGAGGACCTATCGGCGGGTCTGCCAGAATGCGGTGCATCCGGCAAAACCGCCGATAGGCTCCACTGCTGGTCCTGGGCGCCCCAAGGGCAGCCTGAATCGGGTCAAACCAGTGATCCAGCCAATGGGGTTGGCCCACTACAAGGTTAAATAGCAAGATAAGAAAATGCGCCAATAGGCCCTGATCGTTAGGGCTTTCGTTGGGGTCTTGCGTCCCAGCGGTGGGTGTGCCAGGCCTCTCGGATCAGGCGCCGCAGGACGATGATGCTGTTGGCGAGGCTGATCATCGCGTCGATGACCAGGGTGCGGCGTTCGGTGCAGATCAATAGTTTCTTGAAGCCGCGGGTATGCCAGGCGTTGGTTCGCTCAACGACCCAGCGCGCACCTGCTTGTAGCGGCTCGCCGTTGGTGCTGATCACCGATTCGCAGCCGAGTTCGGTGAGCAGGGTGCGGGTCTTGGAGCTGTCGTAGCCGGCGTCCAGGTGCACGGTGATCTTTGGTGGCAGGTGGAATCCGAAGCGGGAGAGTTTCTCCAGGGTGGGGCGCAGCAGCGGGGAGTCGTGCCGGTTCGCTGGTGCGGCCACGCATCCCAGGGGGATGCCCTTGCCGTCGGTGAGGACCGAGCGTTTGGTGCCGAGTTTGCCGCGGTCTACCGGCGATTTTCCGGCCATTTCCCCGCCGCATGGGGCCTTGACGATGCAGCCGTCCACGGTGAGGTTCTCCAGTTCCAGCCCGAGGATGCGGTCGTAGGATTCGAGGCAGATCTGCTCGAGGGCGGTGAAGATTCCGGCATCGATCCAGAGGTCCCGGCGCCGTCGGATGGTGGTGGCGGAGCAGGTGGTGTCGGAGATTTTCTCGTAGGAGGCCCCGAGGACGAGGACCTGGATGAGCTTGTCGAAGACGAGCCTGTCCGGGATGCGGGGGCGATGGCAGCCCAGGGGGTGGTGGTCTTCAACGGGTGGGATCAGGGCCTGGAATTGGGTCCAGAGGGGTTCGATGAGGAATGATGGAAGGGCAGGCACGATTCTCCTGGTTAAACGTTTTCTTGGTCGAAAACAGTTTTAACAGGAGTCGTGCCTGCCTTGCTTCTTAATGACGTCGGTTGGCAGCTTAATGACGCTGGCGTGCGTTTTGGCGGGGTTGTGGGGCACGCCTATTGGCGCATTTTCTAAGCATGATTGCGGTCCGGTGGTGCGCCGCTGATGCGAGTCAGCTGAGCCCTGAAACCAGGAAGGTGCGCACCACGACCAGGCCGACTGGCCAGCCCGCGCCGACTCCGAGTATTTAGTCCTCGGTTTCGGCTGATACCACTTCCCACGTCCCGAACAGGCTCAGTCCGGCCTTATCGGCGAGCGCCCTCGAAGTTTCGTTGTCCAGCTGGCAGCGGTATTGCGGCTCGTATCCTCGGGAGTACACGTGCCGGGCGATCGCCCGCACCACGTTGCGGGCGTGACCCTTTCCACGGGCTGCCGGCAGGGTCAGCACGCCCAGGTCCGCCAGCAATGATTCGCCCCAGGGGTAGGCGCTGGTGGCGCTGACCAGCTTGCCGTCCTGATGCGCGCCGATGACGGCCCAGTGGTCGAGCTCCACGTAGGCATCGTCGAGGTCCTGCTCCGTGTTTGCGGCTTCAAACGCGGCGAAGGCGTCGGCGTCCCGTTCGCCGAGCATCCGGACGCCGTCGGCATCGGCCTCGCCCAGCAGTCGGTCTTTCGCGTCCCGGTCGAAGTAGAAGATGAAGTCGGCATCGTGCAGGGTGATTCCTGCACCGGCCAGTGCCTCCCTGAACGATTCGGCGCTCCAGGTCGTTTCCGCGCGGAGCCCAATGCGTTCGGCGAGCGCCGGGGTCAGCGCCACCCTGACTCTGCCGTCCAGGTCATCGAGCACCGTCACCCGGCGGTCATGCGCAAGCTCGGGGTTGATGGTGATGGACAGGCCGTCGGCACCCTGGATGATCTCGCCATTGTCGAACGGGGTTTGCCAGAACGCGGTGATTGAAGGTGAAAACACGTCTTGCTCCTGATGTGATCCGATGCAGTGGCCATATGGCGCCGCTGGGCAAAATGCTACCCGCAGCCCACGGTGCTGCCCGGGATTGGTGGCGGTATGGCAGGGAGGCCGCGTGCCGGGAGGCCCGGTGTGCGCCGGTACCATGGAGAGGGTACGGCAGTACCAGTTCCTTGCATGGATTCCCGTCCCTGGGCGATGCGCCATCGGGGGAGCAGCTGCCGCCCGCCCCGATTACCACTGATAGGACCCCACCCGCATGAGCCTGATCCGGCTGAACGATGTCAACGTCCGCTTCGAGAACACCCAGATCCTGCGCGAGGCGTTCTTCAAGCTGGAAGCCGGGGACCGGGTGGGTCTGATCGGCAAGAACGGCTCGGGCAAGTCCACGCTGCTCAAGTTGATCCTGGAGCAGATCGAACCGGATTCGGGCACAGTGGCCGTGGAGCTGGGAACGAAGATCGGCTACTTCTCCCAGTTCTCCGAACTGGACGGTTCGGCGACCATCACCGAGGTGCTCGATGCCATGTTCGGCGAGATCAAGGCGATCGAGGCCGAGCTGGCGCAGATCGATTCGACTATCGGTGCCGATAGCGCCACCCCCGATGAGCTCGATGTGCTGATCCACCGCCAGGCGGCCCTGTTCGAGGACATGGACCGGCTCGACGGCTGGGACTATCCTCGCCGCATCGACACCGTGCTGACCACGCTGGGCTTCGACGCGGCACACCGCATCTGCCCGATCGATGACCTCTCCGGAGGTTGGCGCAACCGCGCCGCGCTGGCCAAGATCCTGCTCCAGGCCCCGGACGTGCTGCTGCTCGACGAGCCGACCAACTTCCTGGACGTGGCCGGCGTGGAGTGGCTCGAGGGATGGTTCCGCGACTTCAAGGGCGCCGCCATCGTGGTATCGCACGACCGCAGCTTCCTGGATGCCGTGGTTACCCGCATCATCGAGCTGGAGAACTTCCACCTGCACGAGTACCCGGGCAACTTCGCCCAGTACGTCGTGGAGAAGCAGTTTCGGCTCAAAAGCCTGGTATCGCAGTTCGTGCACGAGTCCGAGCTACTGGCCTTCGAGGCCGAGGGCATCTCGGATCGGCGCGAGGCGGCCAAGGCCGAAGGCAAGGGGCTGGGCAACAAGCTCTCGAAGATCAAGAAGTCCCGTGCCCCGCGCCCGGTGGACCAGATCATCACCGAGATCTACGCGGGCCTGCACGTGAAGGACGTGCTTTGCCGCGTCGAGGGCATCGGCAAGGCATACGGGGACAAGCGGCTCTTCTCCGACCTGTCGCTCGAGGTCCGCCGCGGCAACAGGATCGTGGTGCTGGGCTCCAACGGCAGCGGCAAGTCCACGCTGCTGCGCGTGCTCACCGGCGAGGAACAGCCCGATGCCGGATCGGTGACCTGGGCCAAGGGCACGGCAACGGTCTCCTATAACCAAGTGCTTGAGGAGCTGGACCCGCAGGACACGGTCAGCCACTCGGTGAACTCGATGCCGGACTCGCTTGCATTCTCCGCCACGAAGAAATCGGTAAATCGCTTCCTGGCCATGTTCCAGTTCTCCGAGGCGGACCTGAAGCAGAAGATCGGCAACCTCTCCGGCGGCCAGCGCGCCCGTGTAGCGATGGCCCAGTGCTTGCTCTCGGGCGCCTCGGTGCTGCTGCTCGATGAGCCCACCAACCACCTTGACCTCTCCAGCACCCAGGTGATGGAGCGCGCCCTAGTGCACTTCCCGGGCGCCGTCATAGTGGTCAGCCACGACCGCTTCTTCACTGACAAGATCGCCACCCGCCGTGTGGTCTTCGCCAACGACGCAAACGAGCCGGGCCTGATCGGCGTGCTCTCGGCCTGACTGGCCGGTAGGCCACCGAACGGGAGGGACCATTGGGCGGCCGGTCCCCGCTGCCGCCCAAAGGGAACGGAGCCTGCCGAAAGAGAACCGGGTGCGGTTCGGCAAGTTAGAGGTCCCTATGATGCGAGCGAGCAGATGGACCACCGGCCAGTACCAGGATGAAGCCCTACGTTGATCCGGTGGTCCGGCACCCCACTTCGTGGACTGTTCCTTCGGCACGTCCAGGAACCCCCAAGCGTCGCCGAACACGCTGGATGCTGGCGGCCGCATGTGCATCAGGACTTCAGGCACGGGCGGCTAGAAGTCGTGCCCACCGTCGCCGACTCCCGGCATGCCAGGGTGATAGCGGCGCAGATGCACCCGTCGGATGAAGCGTATGGCTGGGCGGATCAGCATCTCGATGCTGCCGATGACGAAGAGCCAGGTACCCGCGTAGGACAGCGTCGGCGAGAAGAACATGAAGCTCCCGATGAGGAACCAGGACCCGATCAGCAGGTCATTGATGATGCTGATGGTCTCATAGCGCTGGCGGATCACCAGTTCTTCGCGCCCCAAATGCAGAATCAGCGGGGGGTCGGCATCGGCTGAGCCGCTTTGCTGTGGAGGCATGTCCATGGGCTGGACTATACAGTCCGAGCGTGGTCCCGGGCGCGTTCGAGAGAGCCTCGGTCGTTGGTGCGGGGCAACGTTGCTTGGACCGTTCAGAGGAAACGCATCCTGAATGGCTTTCCCGCTGCGTTGTCGGGACCCGTTACCGCACCAGCCAGCAAGCAGCTGTCCGGCAACTCGGCTTGGGCCTTGGTGTGGCGAAACCGGGAGGTAGGCCACATCGAGGTGGGTCCTCCCGGCCCACAGTGTGAAGGTGGCTTCGGGCCCTTGAATTCACCTATTTTTTGGCTCTTGTGACTCATCCGTGCGCTCGACGTTGTCGGATCGGCCCTGCATGCGTTTGGTGCCGATGCCGACGACAACGACCAGCGTCAGGAGGCCGACCCCGGCGCCGATGAAAACCCACGGAATGGGGGCCACCTGTGTGGTGGCCAGTGGTGCATTTGCTTCCGGTGACGGTAACGGGGCATTGGATGCTTGCCCTGATGCCTTGGACGGGCTTAGGGCAGTGAAGGTGAACGTTCCCTGGATGGGGTGCGAGTCCGAGGACACGACTCGCCATTTGACCGTGTAAGTACCAGCGGGGGCTCCCGGGTTAAGGCGTTGTGAGGCCTGGTTATCGACGATAGCGACCGGACCTGCTGCCCAGTTGGTTCCCGTGGCGTCATTGACCAGAATCACGGCACCGATGGCCATGGGCGTATGGCTGAACGTCAGGCCGATGGCAGCGGGGACCGTTGCGACTGTTGAACCGTAGGCCGGGCTGGTGCCTTCGAGTACATCATGGGCTTGCGCCGCGGATGCGGGCACGAACACGGCAGCCAGCACAGTCACTGCCAGAAGTGTCCGGAGCACGAAGCGAAGTGGACGGTGGGCCAAAGCTGGTGGAGCCATTGAAGGCATCCCTTCTGGATTGATTTCTTGCTGTAAACCTAGCTGCCGGGCATGGGCGACCCCGTGGGAAGGACCATGCCCGGCGCATTTCACGGGGGGGGTGTTCGCTTAGCTGGCGCTGGTGCGTCGCCGCCCGGTCAGGATCAGACCCAGTGCCGTGCCACCCAGAACCAGTCCGGCCGCACCCAACACGAGGGCCAGGATGGAGGCAGCATTGCCGGTGGCGGGGGATTCAGCTGCCGCAGTGGGTTCCGGTGAGGACATGGCATGGCCTGGTGTACTGCTGTCTTCAGAGGTAGTGACGAAAGCCGGGGCTGGGTGCTCCGGTTCCACCTGGCCGTCCGTGCTCGGCTGATCCCACTTGACGATGCTGCCGTCGGTGTATGTCTGTGTCGCCGGCAGGGTGACGGTGGTTCCGGCCTCGGGAAGCATGCCAACGGACAAGGAGAAGGACTGGTACTCGTTTTGACCGATTGCGTGGGTGGCATCTGCCGTCCAGACCACTGACGTAGCGGCCTTGGTGACTGTACTTCCCGACACGAGAACTGGCTTGGGAAGCTTGGTGGTGAGTACTTCGGCCGTCCATCCTTCGACCGGCTTCACCCCAACATAGGTGAAGGGCGTATCCGTGGGGAGGCTGACCACGAGTTTGTTGGTCTTTGCCGTGGGGGACTCGTTGGGCACGTTGAAGGTCAGGTGCGTGTAGCCGCTGGCAGTCGTGTTGTCCGAATCGACATGGACGTGGGCGGACGCGGAGGCGGCGCCCAGCGCGAGCATAGCGAGGGCGAGGGTTCCGGTGGAGATGGACTTCAGAGTGCGTCGGGAGACCTTTTTCATGGTTTTTCCGTTCATTAGTGGGTTCGTCCGTAGTGGCCGAATCCCCAAAAGGAGTGAGAAGACGGTGGGTCGTTTAACTGGCATGACACAGTGAACCCGGGAAGGGCCGGTGGTCCGGGACCGTGGTTGCCGCCCAGTCATGCCGACTGCGGAGGCCCGGCAGAGGGTCCAGGCTCGTTCATTTGGTGCGGATTTGCCCGGCCGCGCGAGGAAACTTCTGTGGGGGCATCCAACTAGGGCGGTCCCGGATACGGTATTCGAAGCGCCACATCGCATCGGAGCACTGTTGATGTAGGTGATGTGTCCGCACGAGATGAGTCGATGTGTTGTCGAGGTTATGACCCGCGATGGTATGACTTGGCGTTCAGCGCGGGAAAACCAGTGGCCTAAAACCCTCGAGATCTTGCCAGGTATTCATGCGTGGACCTGGCATTGCGTCTTCGCACCATCGATTTACCGGGCTGAACCGCAACCGGCGGGCTCACTGGGCCTCGGCGACGCTGCCCGCGTAGGGGCAACAATGGATCCCTAGCGCGTCCCGGTGCCGATCGGGGGCCCCCGATGGCGCATCACCGGAAGGGGAAGACCGAGCTCGGCGAGTGGAAGAAGAATGGTTGTCTCCCCGGTGCGGAGTCGGCACGGTGCAGGGGGAATCACGGCGGACATCTTCGGGACAGTGATAATCCTGAGCCCCATGACCTCTAGCAGGCGCACGGCACTTGCTTCGCCATGCCGAAGGTACAGAATCGTGAGTGCGGCGGCTACGGCATGGCTAAGCCACATCTGTCCTCCGTGGCCGGCCGTTACCGGACCCGAAGCCAGTGGTAGAGCAGTGATGACGGCAGAAGCATGGTGCATGCCATGCATGGCCGGTGAAGTCAGCGACGGTGTTGAGTCCGATGAGAGCCCAAAAGCCATATGGAAGCAGGCTTGGCTTGCGAGAACCCCCATAACCATCCGCCCAAGGGCAAGGACCCGACCAGCCAGCAGGCAGCAGACCGCACCGGATACCGTCAGAGACAGCATCATGATCATCGGGTTCGGGAGGTGGCCGCCGCCAAGCGCATGCGAAAGTGCTGCAACGATCGTGGCAAAGGCCGCCCCGGTCCAGCCCCGGGCAATGCGGGAAGCGCGTGATGTCACGTCTGCTCCTATCGCACTGTGCCGGTTCGCATTTTTTATGCTTGATCAGCATAAACGCCCGGTGTCATAGGTAACGGTTTTATTTCCTGACATGGCTCGCCTTTTTGACCGGAGCAGTGGTCCAAGCCAGGTGCGGCCTTCTACTGTGGAATCGATGCTGGAAGCAGTGCGACGGCCGAAAATGCACCGTGAGAGAAGGGCATGGCCCCGCTCCTGCATCCGGACCCTCCCGCCGGAAGAGGTCCCCGACTGAGCAAGGTCAATGTGACCGATCGCATGTCCGAGAGTGGTTCAGCTGGCACTGATGTTTTTATCCGGCCTCGAGCAGAGGGATGCAGAGGGTGGGCCAGTGCACATGTCCGGGGAGCCGGTGCTGGCCATGGGTTCCACGGAGGTATCGAAAGTACTCCTGAGTATGAGTTCTTTCAGTAAGTCATGACGTGGAACTTGCCCGGCACCCGGCTGGTGGCGCGCTGCTGATAATGCCCGGGTAACGGCTCTGCTGTTCTACTGAGGTAAAGATTGGTCACAAACAGCCCGGGAGGAAAATCATGGCAGCCAACGACACCCCACGGTATTGCGACGTCAAGCCGCGCATCATCGAGCCACTGCCGCCGGGACTGCCTGATACCCGTCAACGCCTCATCCAGCTGTTGCGAACCAAATGGGTCAACGGGACCGAACTGCACTACTGGTTCGCGAGCGGTCCGGCAGCACAGAAGCAGGCAGTGCGCGACGCCTTCGCCGAATGGAAGGCGCTGCCGATCGGCCTGGTCTTCACCGAGGTCTCCTCGGCCGCGGCGGCCGAGGTCCGGATCGCCTTCGACCAGGCCGACGGATCCTGGTCCTACGTGGGCCGTGACGTACTGGGCATCCCCACCACCGAAATGACCATGAACTTCGGCTGGGACCTGACCGATGACTATGGTCGCACCACGGCCCTGCACGAGATCGGCCACACGCTGGGCATGCCGCACGAACACCAGAACCCGTTCGCCGGCATTCTCTGGAACGAGGAGGCCGTCTACGCGTCCCTGGGCGCACCGCCGAACAACTGGAGCCGGGACCAAGTCTTCAATAACGTGCTCAAGAAGATCAGCCCGAGCGAGGTCGTCGGTTCGACGTGGGACCCGAACTCGGTCATGGAGTACTGGTTCGGGCCGGGGCTGATTGTGCAGCCGGCGCAGTACGCCGCCGGGCTCAGGCCCGCCGGAGGACTCTCGGACCTGGACAAGCAGTACATGAAACAGTTCTATCCGGGCGACGCCCCGACCGGACCCAAGGTCCCGTTGCTGGGAGAATTCGCCTCGGCCAAACTCAAGCTGGCACCGGGGGAGCAAGCCGACTTCCGCATCGAGCCTGCGGCCTCGCGGCAATACCGCATCTCCACCTTCGGCGCCACCGACACGGTCATGGTGCTTTTCGAGGACGTTGCTGGAGAGCTGCGCTATCTGGCCGGGGACGACGACAGCGGGGATACCCGCAACGCGATGCTGGATTACAAACTGCTCGAGGGAAGGAAGTACCTCGTGCGCGTGAGGCTTTACTGGGCCGGGGCATCTGGCAAGTCCGGGCTCATGTACTGGTAGCGATGGTCCGGGCGTGGCAGTCCTGATCGTAGACGGGATCGGCCTCATCGCCTACAGGCTATACAGTTTCACCCGCGCCCGCCTCGCGCTACTGTGCCCGAGAGGAATACCCGCACAAACCAGCGCCAGAGCCTCCCCTTGGCCGCCCCTACGACCAGAGCCAACAAGACCAGCCCCTCCGCCGAGGGGCCTCTTCCGAGGGGGCATCTCGCGCCAACGACGGACGGCTTTCGCTTCAGCGGGAAAGTCGGAGCTGTCCGTCCCCTGCGCAGTTTGCCGCCCCGCCCCCATCTTCCACGCGGCGGACCCAGCCGAGCCTAGCGTGCCATCGGTTTCTTGGGTGGCTCTCATTTCTTGGCCGGGACGAAGGGAAAACACGCGGGCATGAAGGTCGGCACTTCAACGTCATTGCCGCCGTGCCGCACATGATCCATGCGGTACGCACAGCGGCCCCGGACGTGGATTCGTCCTTATCGCAGCACTGTATGCCTAGGGGTGCACACAAGGTCAGAGCCGTTTTTGGGGGGTCCATGGCGCCGATTCCAGGCACTTCTTGCTCTCAACGGTACCGGCCAGTAGATTAAAACAATGGGAATCGTCATAGCACTTATCGTGGTCGGAATCGTACTTCTCGTGCTCGGCATTGCAGTGAAGGCTGCGGTGTTCCTCCTGTGGATCGGCATCATCCTCTTGGTTGTGGGCGCCGTCATGGGCGTCATGCGACGAGTGCACAACAAAGTGTAGCTTCAGGAGCAGTAGCACTTTGTTCTCACCGTTATCCCACCCTGCACCTGCCGGGGTGGGATTACGTCGCCTACAACGAACTCGTTCGCCTCTCGAGGGCCGACCTATCGGATCGTGTCAGTTTGGAGCCCGTGAAAAGGGTTTCCGCCGGGCTGGGAACGGATCGACCGACCGTCGAGGGAAAGAGGGTGCTCTTCGACGCGTATTGCGGTTCGAAGAAGGTCCACCAAATCAAGGTCGACCATGTAGCCGATACGCTGCGCGTCACCCAGGCACGATGCGGATCCATGGGCGGCAGATCCACCCGCGACCTCGTGGATTTGGTGATCTTCGCTCGCACCCAGGATATCGACGGGACGACCCTGAAGAACGCGATTGCCTCGGAATGGTCCATGCGACGCCTGGAAGGTATTTCATCAGGTAGTAGACGGGCTGCGAGTAGTTACGGCCCGCTTCCAGGACCACCTTGGTCACCCGCTCCGCTTTCAGGTAGTCGATCAATTTAAGGATTTGACTGATGGTCGTCCAGAACGTTCTCACGTCCGTGGTGAAGGATCCTTTGCGTTTCCCGGGGTGCCTGACTGCCACCTTCATGTCGTGACCGGAAACGTCCATCCTTGTGGCGCGTTCATGGATGATCGCCATGGTCCTCGTCCTTCCTTTTCGCGCCCTTCATATGAAGTTGGTCGTGAAGGCGGGACAGTCCTGTCTTGCCGCGGACTTGTCCACCCGGCCTAGTGGGGCCAGCGCTGGCTCGCACGGCGGCCTGATGAAAGGTTGTCCATCTGGAGGATTCCTGCGGATGTGACTACATATCAGAGATATGCCTCGGCTCGCCCTCTGGCTGGCCAACCAGAACCCTATTTTGGAAAGGAAGGAAAACTGCGGCCATGACCGAAGTCCGGGAGTACCTTACGAGCATCGCCGGGGTGGACACCCCCGCCCGCGCCAGCACCTACGCCATCGGCGGTGGCGGCCAGCGGCCAGATCGCGGATACCGCAAGGTTTCCCACCAGCCCGCCGGGTCTCCAACGGTCCATCGCCTAGATCGACCGGCGCAGCGAAACCGGCAAGACCCTGGTGGCCATCGAAGGCACCAATTCCTAGGCTCCGGGCTCAGCCGTGTCCTGCGTGCCACCGAACTGGACCTATGCGAGGCGGGCCCCCGAGGCGGGCCCCCGAGCCGGGCCCCGCGTGCCGCCAGCGGAAGATCCGACATTGACGCCTTGGCGGCAGCAAGCACGATACGCGGAGGCCAGGAAGGCCCTGCGAATCCTGCCCAACGCCAGGAACGCCATGGTGCGGCAAGACACTGCCGACCGGTTGATGTTTACCTCGCTGCTACGGACCTTGGATCTGGGCCCTTTATGCGATCGCCCGATCCCGACTGGTCTACGACCCCACCAGCATCTCTTAGGTCGTACGGCGAACCGCCGGAGGAAATTCTGGAAAAGTATGCTCGCGAAGTCCCTCCGGCCTGATCCCTGGCGATGGCCGCCCCGGAGTCGGAGTGGCCATCGCTTTCCCTCTGTTGGGTGTCAGTGCCCCGCGTCTGCGGCAGCCGCCTTCTTGGCCACTTTCTCTGCGTCCTTTTCCGCACGCAGGACTTCGGCATCGTGTTGTTCTTCAGCCTTTTCGTGGTGGATGATCTCAGCCAAGAGCTTTTCCATTTCCTTGGCTACACCGGCCGCTGACGCCGGGTTTTGACCCGTCACCAGACGGTCGTCGACAACGACGTTCTCCTCGAAGACGGCGGCCGCCACATGTGTTGCGCCCTGTTTCTCGAGCCGATCCGCCAGGAAGAACGGGATGGCCTTTTCCTTTCCCGCTGCAACCTCCTCGTCGTTGGTGAAGGCAGCCACCCTCCGGCCTTCGACGAGTCGGAACCCATTTGCCAATTCCACGTTCACCAGGCCCGCCGGTCCATGGCAGACCGCGCCGACTACACCTCCGGCGTCATATACGCTCGAGACTAGGTTCTGAAGCCCTTCGCTATCGGGGAAATCCCACATGGTTCCGTGACCCCCCACAAGGAAGACCGCGTCGTACTGACCGGGATCAACCACGTCGACCCGGGCCGTGTTATAGAGTCCGGCGCGCGTTGTCTCATCATGGGTAAATGCAACCTGAATGGGATCGTCCGGGTCGGTCCCGTCACTTGGAGGCTGACCGCCTTTAATGGATGCGAAGTCGACGAAATGACCAGAATCCTTGAAGACCTTCCAAGGATGTGCTGCCTCGGCCACGTTGTAGCCTGTCTTTTCTTCGGTGTCACCGATCGTTGAAACGCTGGTTAGTACCATGAGGATTTTCTTCATGAAATGCTCCTTTCGTCCAAAACCCACCCTAGGCGAGTGTCGATGCGCCTGCCAGCCCCTTTCAATGAGCTCACACCTGGTCATCAGGTCATCTTCTGGCAGCCTTTGAGTGGAAGCCCCCCATGAGGTGGCGGGGCAATTCCCGCTGCTGGACTTCATTTCCGCGCTGACCAGTGCGTGGGACGACCAGAAGCGTTTCCACTTCGAGCGTTTCGTCGCCGATCCCGCCGCCACGGCACCGGCTGCCGGGGACCATGAGTTCACCGTCGAGACCACCGAGGGCATCGAGGTCCAGGTGCCGGTGGGCACCAGCATCCTGGACGCGCTGGCCGGTGCCGGGGTGCCGGTGCTGAACTCCTGCCGCGAGGGCATCTGCGGTACCTGTGAGACCACGGTGGTCTCCGGGGAGATCGACCACCGTGATTCGCTGCTCTCGGAGGAGGAGCGCGAGGCGGGGGAGACCATGATGATCTGCGTGTCCCGGTGCAAGGGCCTGCGCATGATCCTGGACCTCTAGCGGACGTCGGGTTGAATGATGGCAGTAGGGGAAAACAGGGGATTTGCGCCGCACTGCGCATCAGGGGACAACGAACCAGCGCAGTACGACGGCCGCGGCGAAGACCGTGGCCGAAAGCCTGAGGATAGAAAATGAGGCTCGCAGGGGGTGGAGTTCCTGGAAAAGCACGAAGACGACCAAGGCGAGCACCAAGCGGCCGCAGCCCTTGCGCAAGGCCGCTCCTGGAATACGTCCGGCGAGGTGGGAACCGATCGAGGAATAAAGGATGGCGACGACGGCAACCGCGACGCCCAGCACCCAGTCGAGGGTTACTGCGCTGAGGTAGCAGCCATGCCTGGGGAAGGATTTCATGGCGATGATGACCAGCGAGGGACATGGACAGTCGGGCGAGCAAGATAAGTGCGGAGCGCGGAGGAAGCCGGCGTCGGCTAGACCCTTCACGAGACCGACTATGAGACCTTGGATAAGGACTTTGACAAGTTGCACGTCTCCGTCGGGGGGGCCATGGCGGTGAGGTCCTTGTCGTGCCAGAAAGGCGGTCGGCGGGCGAATCGGGCCGCTGGCGGCGTTTTCGCTATGTGAGTGCCAATGCGGTGCGCTGCCAGGGCATATGCAGCTTGCCATGGTGTCTGCGGCGAGGCCAGAAGCGGTGAGTGCGTCCCTAACGCGGGCATTGCGGGCGCGATCCGTCTCGTCGATGCGGGCGTCCAGATCGCCAGTGGGGATATGGATGGAGTGGGTGATCAGGCCCTCGGCGTCTTCGAAGTCTTCGGGGCAATGGGGAACTGCTCATGGGTGCGGCATTGAGTGGCATCGGTGATGGTAATTTCTGGAACGGGTATTCATTAGTATGTGTATTCGTGGAGGAGGGTTCCCGGCCCCGATACAGGCGTCAGGGCCGGGAACCCGGGAGGGAAAACGTTTGGGCGCTAGAACTTCTTGGACGAAAGCCGGGAGATGACCAATACGTGGGTCGGTTCGTTGCCGATCTTGTTTCAGGGCATTACCGACTGGGCCTTGCCCGTGGCACGGATGTTGGTGGTCGCCGAGAAGGGCAGCGCCGCGTTGAGCACACCGGTGACGATGCGGACCTGCGGTAAAAACAACCTGCCTACGGCCAGGCCCGCAAGGACCAGGGAACCGGCCGCCATGCGCATCTGGCGTTCCAGGGCCGAGCGCTTGGAAACCTCAACTGTTTGGCCGCCAACCTGCTGATATGCCGGGACGTCTCCGGTGAGCGCCAGTGAACGGGAGAAGCCAACGCGGTTCAGGTTGGGACGGCGGCGCGGACATCGGATTGGTAAGCCAGCGCCACTTTGGTTTCGGGTTTCGAGGCGAGTTCCTCGGTGTGTTCGGTCAGCAACGGCATGGGTACGTTGTATGAGCCCTTGATGCGCAGGGATTCGAATTCCGCTTTCCAACTTCCGTGGGTAATACGCCTAGCCAGCGGTCTGAATGAAGTCTGTAACGGTCTTTGCTTGGCTTGAGAGATTGCAGCGTGGGGCGGGCCATGCTCGCCGCGGCCAAGGACATCGAGCTACTTGAGCCCGGAGCTCTCGGCGGAATATTCCGAAGGAGCCGCGGCACCGACCGCACACAGACCAACTTTCTTGCCAGAGAATTGGCGTCAAGGGGCCAAGGGGCCAAGGGGATCGAACCGTGGCTGCGCTATCTCTACGTGCCAAGGTCCCTGAGCGCTCCAACGCCCCGGTGTCACTTCCCGATTTCGGCTTCGGTCGTGTGCTCGTGTTTATCCATCCCCCCAACACGGTCGACTTGCTGGCGGGTGTTTGGAGACGAGTCTGATGCGGCAATGCCCAAGGTGGTCGATAGTCATCGGTAAGAAAGAATAGGCCAAGACGGGAAGGAGGGCTGTTGCCCGGTTCGTTAGCCCTGATGGAATGGAATCGGTGTGCGCATGTGGCAGCGAACTCCAGTCACCATCGGTGACGGGCTAGGTGCGGAAGCGACTGGGAGGCGGCTGGAGGCAGTAATTACTAGGAGTGACCCCAGCCCACGATATGGTGATTCTGCCCGCGATCGGAAGGATTGGTTGCGGCGAGGCGAGGAAGTTTGGACATCGGTTACCCGGTTACCCGAGGGATGCGATGCCCAGCCCGTGCGAGGCAAAGACCGTCGACGTGCTGACAATGAGTTCCTGCATGGCGGTCGCCGCTTTGGTCAGGCGGACGTCCTTGCGGTGAGCCAGACCGAGTGTACGGGTCAGGTGCGGGTCGGACAATGGAATCGAGCGGAGCCCGGGCCTGTCAAAAAGCACCATGGCTGGAACAACTGCAACGCCCAACCCCCGTTCGACCAGCCGCAGCACGGCATCCATTTCTGCGCCTTCAAGCACCACTTGCGGCGTGAGCCCCAGTGCTCGGTATGCATTCATGGTCGTGGAACGCAAGTCATAGCTTTTATCGAAAACTATTTGTGGTATTTGAGCTAGTTCCGTGAGCGTGAGGGTCTGTTTTTTAGCCAAGACCAGATCGGAAGCGGCTCCAATCACCACCAGGTCCTCGAGCAGCAGCGGTGTGGTCTCCAAGCTGCTCATTTTGGCAGTGTCGTGATCGGATGTCACCACGAGTGCCAGATCCAGGTCGCCGCCTGCCAGCTGGTCCAAGAGATCTCGAGACCCCGACTCGCTCAGATGAAGGTCGATTCCCGGATGCTTTTGGTGAAAGCTGCCAAGGACTTCTGGAACCATGCTGATGCAAAGTGTTGGCGGCGCGCCAAGCCGAACTCGTCCTTTGCCCAGTCCGGCCAGTTCCTGCATCTCGTGCCTCACGGTTTCAGCGTCCGCCAGCATTCTCTTGGCCAGCGGAAGCAGTGATTCTCCTGCTGCGGTGAGTGTGATGTTGCCCCGGGCGCGGTGGAAGAGCTCGGCGCCGAGGTCGTGTTCCAGCGTGGATATTTGACGACTCAATGAGGGCTGTGCCAAGTGGAGATGTGAGGCGGCGCGCGTGAAATGGCCAATCCGGGCTACTTCTACGAAACTCCGCAGCTGTTCGAGATTCATACGTCATAGCGTATCCGTATTGAAGTGACGCATATTATTCATTGGACTAATCATGCACATCTTTCTAGCGTGGAAAGTATGGCAACGAACATGGTCAAAGAACAGAAAATCTCCACCTCGGTCCTCGTGATCGGAACCGGCGGTTCTGGGTTGCGTGCAGCTATCGAACTCGCTGAGCAGGGTGTCGACGTTTTGGCAGTGGGCAAGCGTCCGCGTAACGATGCCCACACCTCCCTGGCCGCCGGCGGCATTAATGCCGCTCTCGGCACTATGGATGAGGAAGACAGCTGGCAACAACACGCGGCGGACACCATCAAGGAAAGCTACTACCTCGCCAACCCGAACACCGTGGAAATCGTGGCCCGTGGCGCCGCCCGTGGCATCGAAGACCTGGAACGCTATGGCATGGGTTTCGCCCGCGAAGAAGACGGACGGATTTCCCAACGCTTCTTCGGCGCCCACAAATTCCGCCGCACAGCGTTCGCCGGTGATTACACAGGCCTGGAAATCCAGCGAACTCTGGTCCGCCGCAGCGAACAGCTTGATATCCCCATCATGGATTCCGTGTACATCACTCGCCTGCTGGTCAGGGACAATCAGGTTTTCGGCGCCTATGGCTTCGACATCAATACCGGCACCCGTTACCTCATTCACGCCGACGCCGTGATCCTTGCGGCGGGCGGCCACAATCGCATCTGGCGCCGGACCTCTTCGCGCCGAGACGAAAATACCGGCGATTCGTTCCGGCTGGCCGTTGATGCCGGAGCCCGCCTGCGCGATCCTGAACTCGTGCAATTCCACCCATCAGGCATCATCGAGCCGGAAAGCGCTGCGGGTACCCTGATTTCGGAGGCTGCCCGCGGGGAAGGCGGAGTGCTGCGCAACGCGTTGGGGGAACGCTTCATGGAACGCTACGACCCGATCCGTAAGGAGCTATCCACCCGTGACAGGGTGGCCTTGGCCGCCTACACCGAAATCAAAGAAGGCCGCGGCACCACCAATGGTGGGGTGTGGCTGGACGTCTCACACCTGCCGCGTGAAACGATCATGGATCGTCTTCCGAGGGTCTACCAGACCATGTTGGAAGTGCAGATGCTGGACATCACCCGCGACCCAATCGAGATCGCTCCAACTGCCCACTATTCGATGGGTGGAGTTTGGGTGAAACCAGAGGATCACAGCACCGATGTGGACGGCCTCTATGCAATCGGCGAGGCATCCAGCGGCCTGCACGGAGCCAACCGCTTGGGTGGAAACTCTTTGATCGAGCTCCTGGTCTTTGGGCGTATCGTTGGCCGGGCAGCCGCTGACTACTCGGCTTCCTTGTGTGCCCAGCCACGCTCGGTCGAGGCCATTGCGCAGGCCCGTTCTGAAATCGATGGGTTGCTGGCTGCCGATGGTCAAGAGAACGTGCGCGCACTGCAACGGGCGATCCGCGACATGATGACCGAACACGCCGGAGTGGTGCGCGATGAGGCAGGGCTGAAAATGGGCCTGGCCAAGCTGCATGATATCGAAGAGCGCATGGCATCCATCGGTATCCACCCGGATATCGCCGGGTACCAGGACCTGGCCCACGCTTTCGATTTGATGGGTTCCGCTTTGGCCGCTCGGGCCACGCTGGAAGCAGCCATTGAACGCCGAGAAACCCGTGGTTGCCACAACCGCAGCGACTATCCGGAGCTGGATCCGGCCCTGCAGGTCAACCTCGTGTGGTCGCCGGTAACAGGAATCGTTCGCGAGCTGATCCCTGCCGTTCCAGCGGAAATCCAGAAACTCATCCAGGAAGTTTCAACCGTGGGAAAGCTCGTCGAATAGACAGGTAACCCCGATGCGGGAATCAGTCAGATTGGACTGGTTCCCGCATCTTCGCATCGGGAATGGTCGACTCGTTTGATGGAAGTCGGCGGGCGGCTGTCCTGATGGCCGCACTGCCCGGGGCACGTCCCTATTTGCCGATCGAGTCCACAAAGGCAAGGCTTGCTCGCGAGATCGCGGTTCGGGCGGCATCGGGACTGATTGTCGGTGTGCCGTCACCAGCCTGAGGGCCGTAATCGCCGAAGTTTGCGTGCGATGCGCCATCAATCACCGTGAAGATGGCGCTCGGTGGCAGATTGGGTCTTGAAGCGTTGATTTTCTCCGGTGTTGCCAAGAGATCATTTGAACCGGAGATCGAGAGTGCCGGGATGGTCAGCTCACTCATGTTGGATGCGGGATAGGAAGCAAAGAACAGGATACCGACTGCGGCATCACTTGATGCCGTTGAGAAAGTTTGAGCATCTATGGCGGAAACCACGCCACCGAGGGAATGGCCGCCGACCACCCAGCTATCCACCGGTGGATGTCCGGCGCGTGCCGAGGCAAATGCGCCGGTGGCCAGAAAGGCAATGCCGAAGGGCTGCTTCGGAATGATGACCGTATGTCCATTTTCGGCCAGTGGCCTCAGTACCGCGGCGTAGGCCCGCGCGTCGACGAGGGCGCCGGGCTGGAAGAATAGTCCAACCTCGCTTTGCGTGCCCAGTGGTGTCATGACGATTTGATCCGCAGTCTCCGTGACGCTGACGGAGCCATCCGAGTTCATGGCAGCCAAGGCCGGCTCAACAGCACCGTAGGGTATAAGCCACACGACTGCGGCAAATACGACGGTCGAGGCCACCACGCCGATGCCCCTGAGAATTTTGAATTTACGGTGGACGGCAGTGGGGTGGAGCCAGGAACGAAGCCCAATCACGGCGCAGATGACGAAAACGGAACCGAGCAGAATCGCATAGGCAGGATGCCCATGTAGGAGCATGCTTCCCGTGGCAATGGCCGCCCAGGCGCAGGCAAGAACACCCAGTGAAGACACGATGCGAGTTGCCCAGAAGAAAACCACGTCGATGCGGGTGACGGACGAATCGCGGCTGTGCTCACGGCCCTCGCGGGGAAGGGATGATGGGCCTGTCATGGTGCTCCCAACTGATGGCAAATGATGTGAGGGTTATCTGGATTGATCCCCATCAAAACTCTACGCGGCAGGTGGTTCAAATCCAGGTGCTGCCTCTGCCCAAGTCCGTAGGGACTTCGAGCATCTGCAATTCGGCCTGAGCTCAGGGCTTCTCCTATGTCACCTGTACACGTATTCCGAGGGGTTTCGTGAATCAAAGATACATGCAACGTCTTCTTCTGCCTTCGACGAAGTCGCTTCCAGGGTCGACTCTAGGCCGATGGATGCGTACACATTGGGCTCGTTCGCCGAAGTAGCGGGAGTCGGTGCTCTCAGACTGCAGTATTCCTTTCAAAAATACTTCTCGATGGCACCTATCAAGAACTCTCGACAATCCGGCGGTCAGTGGCCCACGTTGCCTTCAGTTACGGGTTCTCGGATCTCGGCAGGTTTGCACAGGCCTACTGCAAGCGATTCGGAGAACCGCCGTCGAAAACCCTGTCGCAGGTTGCAAGGAACTGAGGTGGAAGGATCTTGGCCCCACTCATGCTTGATGCCTCCTTGCCCAGGAAGCGGCGCCGGCATTGCTGGTGTTCCGGCGGCCCGACACGGAGATGGCGACGACGGTTCCCTGGCATTCATGAGTACCCGGTCGCTGGGCTTCCCGGTCTCGTGAGAAACGGAACTGCATAGCAGGGGCTAAGAAAAGCGGGAGGCCGTTTCCACACTCGACTGAGTGCAGACGGGTATGGAGGAGGCCTCCCACTTTTTGGATGAAGCAGCTGCCTACAGTTTGACGACCATCTTTCCGGTGTTTGCTCCGCGCATCAGGTCAAGGAGCGCCTGAACAGAGTTCTTCAGGCCTTCGACAACGGTTTCGTCGAAGACGATCTTCCCCTGGGCGACCCATGCGGTCATGTCGGCTATGAATGCCGGGTAGTGTTCGGCGTAGTTCCCGACGGTGAACCCCTTCAAGTTCAGCCCCCGGGTGACCATGTTGCTCATGTTGCGCGGTCCGAGCGCAGCCTCAGTCAAGTTGTAGACCGAGATCGCCCCACACAATGCGCCACGGCCGCCGGGGTTGAAGGCATCGAGGGCTGCTTCAAGATGTTCGCCGCCGACGTTGTCGAAGTACACGTCAATGCCACTCGGCGCCGCGTCGTGCAGTTGCCCGCGGACTGGCCCATCCTTGTAGTTGAACGCGGCGTCGTAGCCGTACTTTTGGGTCAGCCGGTCGACCTTTTCCGCGCTGCCCGCGGAACCGATGACGCGTTTGGCTCCCTTGAGTCGCGCAATCTGTCCGGCGGCGCTTCCCACCGCACCGGCTGCGCCGGAAATGAAGACAGTTTCTCCGCTCTTGAGTCCAGCGATTTCGAGCAATCCCACGTAAGCGGTGAAGCCGGTCATGCCCAGTATGCCCAGGTGGACCGACAATGGCAGGCCTTCAATTTCACGGACCACGCGGAAGTTGCTTGCTGGGGCCTGGGCAATATCGCGCCAGCCGAGCTGATGAAGCACCGGGTCGCCAACATTGAAGCCCTCGGCGCGAGATTCGATCACGCGTCCCACTGCGCCCGCGGTCATGACTTCGTTCAGGGCATAGGGGGCAGCATAGGACTTGGCCTCATTCATGCGTCCACGCATGTAGGGGTCAACGGAGGTGAACTCGTTGGCGACGCGGATTTCGCCATCGGCAAGATCTGCCAGTTCCACAGCAACGGTGGAGAAATTCGAGTGCTCCGGCCAGCCCGTGGGGCGGCTGACCAAGTGGATCTGGGTGCTTGTGGAAGTGGACATGTTTTCATGCTCCGTTTCGGTTGGAATCTGTGGGGAGTTATCGGGCAATCGCAATGAGGTCGAAAGTAGCGGACAGGGCAGGTCGCTTGGCCGAAGGAGCCCGGCGCGCTCAAGCTGGGGGCGAGGAAAAGGAACGCCTGCCAGCCCGGAGGCTAGCCTCGAGCCGGTGCCGGCAATGATCAATGTCGCTCCGGTGGTCGTGGGGATGACGTTGAATATCATCATGCCCGCACCAGTGATGACGGCGAGGAGCGGGGCGTGGAAGCCCCCGTTCTAGACCGCCGGAGTGTTTGGCTTGGCCTTGGCATCCGCGCTGGTTCCGAATGCCGCACGGTTGGAAGGGGGCTCCCTGCAAGGGAAATCGAACGCGAAAGTATTCACGTGGATTGCCGCGGCTAGGCTGGCGAAAAAAATGCTTGTCAGCAGCATCCGATATTCCCAAGTGGTCGAAAGCGATTGTGTAACGTCCGTTCCAATATATACTGGAACGGACGTTACACAAAATAGGGGAAAGCATGGCCAGAACGCAAGAGTTTGACACCGGCAAGGCGCTCAGCGATGCGCGTAACGTCTTTTGGGACAAGGGATTTGATGCCACCTCGATAGCGGACCTGGAGACGGCCACGGGATTGGGGCGTTCAAGCATTTACCATGGCTTTGGTTCCAAGCGTGGACTTTTTGACGCGGTGATCCAGGATTACATGGACACTGTTCTGCGGCCTCGTCTGGAGCTGTTGCGCAACCCCGGGGTACCTTCAAGCGGGATTTCGACCTACTTGGATTCGTTGTCCGCCGCTTTGCAGAAGGCCTCGGACGCGGGCTCGAATCGAGGGTGCCTGTTGCTGAACACCACCGCGGGCATGGCCGGACGGGATGAGGCAATGAGGATCCTGATTGAGGGGTACCAGAACGAACTACGGGACGGTGTCGCCGGTGCCCTGCGTGCGAGCGACCCTGGGCAAACTGAGACGCTGGTGCTTGGCCGGGCTCGAACCATCGCCGGGTTGACCATGGGTGCGTTGCTGATGGCTCGTCTTAACCCTACTGAGGCGGTGGCCATGCTTGATGCGGCGAGCGATCAAGTGAGCGAATGGTTTCCCGCGACCGTCTTGATTCGCTAGGTGGTTGGCCAGGCTGATGCCGGCTGCGGTGTCCCCAGTTCCCGTTTCGTTGATTCGGGGCAGCCAAGCAGGTGTATCCGGCCGGAGGGGAGATCGGTCGAGGGTGAAAAGCTGAATGAAGTCGGGATAAGTGTGCAGGGACTCCTTGATGTCCGGGGGTCTACGCCGACGATCCTATAGCCCATCTCGCTACATTTTGTGCACCCCTGCGTGCTCGGGATGTTCTCGGACGCATGCCGAGCGTTCGCGATCCCGTGTGCTTGTCCATATTCGTCATGCCGCGGGTATGTGTCCATCGAGGCCAGGTGCTGCATTCCAGCGTGACATGAAGATTCCGGAATCGGGCACGGAGATCCCTGACGGCCCGGAAACCACCTTGTGCGGCCCCGAAACCTGTTGTAGCCCAGTACCATATTTGTGGCGACGGGCAAGGGGATCAGTCATGGGCGCTAAGAAGCCGGCCAGTGAATCGGTGATCAAGGCGAATGCGGCATTGCGGGAAACGCTGCCATTCTCCGACGCCGACGATTTTCGGGACGCGGATCGCGGTTTCCTAGGTGCCCTTGATCCCGGGATCGTCCACTCCGCCGATGGATCCGTAGTGTGGGATAGCGGCACCTATGGGTTCATTTCCGGCGAGGCACCAGCGACCGTGAATCCCAGCTTGTGGCGGCAGTCTAGCCTGGTTGCCCGGCAGGGGCTCTATGAGGTGGTCGAGGGTATCTACCAGGTGCGGGGTATGGACCTGTCGAACATCTCCTTCATCGAGGGGCAGGAGGGGGTCATCGTGATTGACCCGCTGATCTCCACCGAGACGGCAGCAGCGGCACTAGGCCTCTACCGCAGTCACCGCGGCAACCGGCCTGTAGTGGCCGTCATCTATACCCATAGCCACGTCGACCATTTTGGAGGGGTATTTGGCGTCGCCTCGCATGCGGACGTCGATTCCGGACGCATCCAGGTCATCGCCCCGGAGGGATTCGTCGAGCATGCCGTGGCAGAAAACGTATACGCGGGCACAGCGATGGGCAGGCGCGCCGGCTATATGTACGGAGCCGCGCTCGAACGTGGTCCGCAGGGAACTGTTGGTGCAGGCCTGGGACAGGCGACGTCGACCGGCGAGGTGGGGCTGATCGTCCCCACGCTGGACATCAGCACCATGGGCGAGGTGCACATCATCGACGGAGTTGAGATCGAGTTCCAGATGGCGCCCGGCTCGGAGGCCCCGGCCGAGATGCACTTCTACTTTCCCGGGTTCAGGGCGCTATGCATGGCGGAAAACGCGACACACACTCAGCACAACTTGCTCACCCTGCGAGGTGCATTGGTGCGGGATCCCCGGATCTGGTCGGGTTACCTGACCGAGGCGATCGAGGCCTTTGGGCAGCGGGCCGACGTGGCCTTCGCCTCCCACCATTGGCCGGCCTGGGGTATCGAGCGCATCGCCGGGTTCTTGGCCACCCAGCGCGATCTCTACAGCTACCTGCATGGCCAGACCCTGCGGCTGCTGAACCAGGGGTTCAGCGGCGCGGAGATCGCCGAGATGATCCAGTTGCCCTCGGCCCTGGAGGAAGCGTGGAATGCCCGCGGCTACTACGGTTCGGTCAGCCACAACGTCAAGGCCATCTACCAGCGCTACATGGGTTGGTTCGACGGCAACCCGGCCCGGCTGTGGCAGCACACTCCGACCGAGGCGGCGATGCGCTACGTGCGGGCCATGGGTGGCATCGAGAACGTCGTCGAACTGGCCCAGGGCGCGTTCGATTCAGGTGACTTCCGCTGGGCGGCCACGCTGCTGGATCATGCCGTGTTCGCCGAGGACAGCCACGCGGGGGCCCGTGAACTGCAGGCCGACAAGCTCGAGCAGCTCGGTTACGGTGCCGAGAACGGCACCTGGCGCAACTTCTTCCTCAGCGGTGCTAGCGAATTGCGCGACGGCAACTTCGGCACACCGACGATACCCGATGCCCCGGCCATCCTCGCGCAACTGAGCGCCGAGCAGTTGCTCGATGTATTGTCCATCTCCGTGAACGGGCCGCGGGCCTGGGAGCTGGAGCTGGTCCTGGACGTGACATTCACCGACCTGGATACCAACTACCGGGTGACACTGCGCAACGGGGTACTGGTCTATGCCAAGCGGCCTGCCACGAGCGACGCGGCAGCCAGTGTCCGGCTGAGTCGGGGCCGGCTGCTGCGGCTGCTGGGGGGAGATGATTCGAGCCCGGGGATCGAGGTGGCAGGTGACTCCACGGTGCTCGACGCCCTGATGGGTGTGCTGGACGCGGGTGACAGGGCTTTCAACATCGTTACCCCGTAGCCGTAGTGGTGCGCACCCGAAGCCGGGGGCTTAGCCCGGATCCACCGCCTCCAGCGTCTGAATAGCGTAGTCGATGACGGCGCGGGCCCGTGCCGTGGGCCGGGTGTCCGCGGGCCAGATTGCCACCACGTTGGTCTGGCCGCTGCGCGGGCGCAGGCGTCGGCTGGCCAGCGGCAGTCCCTCACTGGAAACGGGGATCTGGTTGGGCCGGGACATGATCAGGCTATAGCCCAGGCCGCGGCCGACCATGGCCCGGGCCAGATCGATCTGTGGGACCTTGGCGCCGAGGCGCGGGACCAGTCCGCGCTGATCGAACATCAGCTGGGTGTAGCCGGTGCTCGGTGCCGTATCGAGCAGGATCAGGGGCTCTGGAACGAGATCCGCCAAATCGACATCCGGCTGGGCGGCCAGCGGATCGGATTCGGCGAGCACAGCCATCACCTCCGTTTCATAGATGGTGGTTCGTTCCAGCTCCGGGGGCATCCCGATGTCGTACACGATGGCGGTGTCCAGGGTCCCGTTCTCGAGAGCGGGGAGTAGATCGGCGTGGTCGCCGACGGTGATGCTGATGTCCACCCCGGGATGCAGCCGCCCGATGCCCTCCAAGACAGCGGGAAGCACGTTGCTGGCTAGGCCCGTGTAGCAACCCAGTGCCACCGGGCCGCGCAGTTCCCCGCTGACCTCGGCCAGTTCGTTGGCTAGGACTTCAAGGTCCCTGAGGATCCCGCGGGCCCGCTCGGCGAAGTGCCGGCCGGCTGTGGTGAGGTGCATGCCTCGGGCCTTGCGCCTAATGCACAGTTGTTCGCCCACGGCCGCCTCCAGTCCGGAGATGGCATGGGAAAGTGCAGATTCCGATACGTGCAGTGCCTTGGCCGCCGAGCTGAGCGTCGGATGATCGGGCAGTACGCAGAAGAGTTCCAGCTGGCGGAGGGTGAACCTGCTCATGGCGTATGTCCTATATTTTCGAAGATGTTTGGCAAATATCTGCAGTTTACTGATAGTTGCTTGAGTGTGACACTGATTACCAGAACAAGTGAAATTGGAGACTTTGATGAGCATGTACGCCCCCGGGTGCCCCTTCCCCCATACAACCGAGGAATCGGAGGCGGCTGTCCCGTCCGTGCCCGCCGCACCGGGAGTTCTCCCTGTCGGTGCTCAAGCCCCGGCCATCGACTGGGTGGATCCCGCTGAGCTCATCGCCGATCCCTACGCTGTATACGCCCGGCTGCGCACCGAGGCTCCCATCGCCTGGGTCCCAAACTTGAAGCGATACCTGGTCACCAGCTACTCCGGCTGCCACCAGGTCGAACAGGACCAGGAGACCTTCAGCGCCAACGTCTCCGGCGCCACGATGACCCGTGCCCTCGGCGCCCAGCCGATGCTGCGTAAGGACGATCCCGAGCACGCGCCGGACCGGCTCCCGGTGAATCCGGTGCTGCGGCCCAAGTCCATCAAGGAGTCATGGGCTCCGGCTTTCGCTGCGAACGCCGAGATGTTCCTGGACGTGTTGGAGGACAAGGGCCCGGATGCCGCCGACCTGAACAGCGACTACGCCGCCCCGCTGGCCTCAAAGAATCTTCGTGACCTGCTCGGACTGCGGGACGTGCCGGTGGAGGCGATCCGCCGATGGTCCCACGATTTCATCGCCGGCACCGGCAACGTACTCGATGACCCAGCGATCTGGGCCCGCTGCGACTCATCGCAGGGCGAGGCCGATGCGGTGTTGGCCGAGCTGATCCCGTTCTACCGCGAGCATCCGGACTCTTCCATGATTTCCGCCTGGGCGAACAGTGGCCTGCCGGCCTCCAATGTCGCGGCGAACGTCAAGCTCACCATCTCTGGCGGCATGAACGAGCCGCAGCACATGGTCACCAACATGGTCTGGGCGTTATCCAACCACCCGGAACAGCGTGCTCAGGTCCTGGCAGATCCCTCGTGGTGGCCAGCTGTCTTTGATGAGGCGGTGCGTTGGCGCTCGCCGATCGGCATGTACCCCCGCGAAACGACGGTCGACACGGTGTTGGACGGAGTCCGGATCCCGGCGGGTTCCGGTATCGGCGTCATGGTGGCAGCCGCCAACCACGACGCGGCGCAGTTCGGCGACACCGCCGCCGACTTCGACATTAACCGACCCAAGCGCCCTCACCTGGCTTTCGGCAGCGGCGTGCACCTGTGTGCCGGACACTGGGCGGCGAAGTCGGCCATCGGCCAGATCGCGGTGCCCAAGGCATACGACCGCCTTCCGGGGTTGCGCGTCGATACCCGCCGGGTCGAAAGCTGGGACGGTTGGATCTTCCGCGGCATCACCAGCCTCCCGGTTACCTGGGGCTAAGTGGCATGACCCGGTGCAGCGGCTAGCACCGGGACGGCGCTCCGCAACGCCATCGTCCCGGTGCTAACCTCGAATCCATGCAAGCGCATGAACTCCAAGCCCTGGTGCAGCTGCGCCGGGCCAGGGACCTGATTGACCGGGAGTACGCCAGCCCGCTGGATGTACCCGCGATGGCGACGCAGGCGCTGATGTCTCCGGCGCATTTCTCACGCAGCTTCCGGGCAGCCTACGGCGAGTCGCCCTACGCGTACCTCATGACCCGGCGGATCGAACGCGCCATGGCACTGCTGCGCACCGGGCTAAGCGTCACCGACGCGTGCATGGCGGTAGGCTGTACCTCGCTGGGGTCCTTCAGTAGCAGTTTCACCGAGATCGTCGGTGAAACGCCGAGTTCATACCGTACGCGCAAGCACAGTGCCGTGGAGGCCATGCCCGCCTGCATCGCGCGGATCACCACGCGGCCGATCCGCAGCAGGTAGGGCGTGCGGGGGCCGGTCGGGCTCAGTCAGCCCCTTGCAGTCAGTTCAGTTCGGTGCCCGCCTCGGTGCAGACAGCGGCGCAGATCCGCTGAAGCTCAAGCAGGGGCCGCTTCTGAAAGCGGAATGCATCTTACGGCAAGACATTCGGAATGGAGTGAGGTATTTGATCCACCCCAGATGGCTACATATCCACCAGTCGAAATCGGTCTCGAGTACTGTGTAACATGGGTGCCCCATCGCCGGATAACTCACCGAACATCCTCTATGTACACTTCATGGCCTAGTATTTGCAAAACAGCTGGTCAATAGCTGATTTGTTCGGTGGCAGACGGGTTTGCGGGTGCCGATGCGACGTTTTGAGCGTGCCTATTCGCCTCTGGCGTCGGTGAGAGTGAGTCGCGCTGCTGTGACCATGTAGTACCCGAATGCGCTGGTGATGCAGGCGCTGCCGACGCCGACAACGCCCCAGATTGTGGTCCATTCTGTTTGTGCTGAAGTCAAAAGAAGGCTGGCTACTGCGATCGCGAGCATGACTGATCCGAGATAATAATCGATGGTGCGCCCGAAGAGCCACGGCATGAAGGAGAAGTGCAGGGCGACGATGCGGGCGACGATCGGCAAAATCCATTGTGCTAGGCCAAAGACCGATGGCAAGACGATTGCGGTGACGATCAGTCCACCTTGGACGCTGCTGAGAATGCTCATCCCTTTGTCAATGCGCGCATCGAATGCAGCTTTGACTCGAGGCATCGCAGTGCTTACGGAGATGAGCCGCATGGCTGTGGCAAGGAGGTAGATCAACCAGGCGAGTGCCGCCGCGAAGAAAACGGAACCGGGCAACGGCCATGCAAAGATTGCCCAAATTGCGTAAATGGGCGTGAACCCAGCCATGGGGAAGAGGCCTGAAGCGATACCGCGCAGGATCGTGCCCGGCTATGACTCCGTTGCTGTCGCCATGACTGGCTTTCCTGGTTGGCGGGGGTGTAGCCACGCTGCATGACAGCGGTAATTAGCGATGTTACAGGCCCACCGGGACCACGGCTTGGGAAGGTCGTTCCGCCTTCATGGCGTACGACGTTGGACGAACCTCTCGTACCGGGCCTGCTCTACCAAAATCAAGATCCGTTCTGATGGCGTCTCAAGCGAACGAACGCGACGGAACCGGTGGTAGCGGACCTGCCCAGCTGATCGTCCCCACTCAGGGTTCGGCGTACGGACAGGCTTTGACGAGATCCAACCGCCAAGCTGCAGGGCAGCGGCTACCTGGCTGTACGCATCCTTATCGTACGATTTTTTCCATTTTCAGTAGGCGGCCCCATGCAGGTCCATTACGGAGAGGGTACGCAGCGTTTTCCGGTCCGGTTGGTTGTTCTCCATGCCCCTCCTCCTCCGGAACCCGGGGCCGGGCCATCCGCTTCGTGGGTGCGACCTTCCGTGGCAGTGGGCGGATCGAGCAGAATTGGAGAAGCTCGCTGGGTACGCCGCGACTAGCGTTTGCTACATGAACATTTCAGTGCAGTACTCACACATCACGGTCAACGACACCGATGCCTCCCTGGCCTTCTACCGCGATGCCCTGGGCTTCGACGTGCACAACGACGTGGGATCCGGCGGGCAGCGCTGGGTCACCCTGGGATCCGATGTCCAGCCCGGCCTGGAAATCGTGCTTTCCGAACCGTATGCCGGGCGCTCGCAGTCTGACGGGGACGCCCTGCAGGTGCTGCTGACCAAGGGAGTGCTGCCGCTGATCAACCTGGCCACCGATGACCTGGACGGGCTCTTCGAAAAGGTGCGCGCGGCCGGGGCCGAGGTCTTGCAGGAACCGATCGAGCAGCCGTGGGGTCCGCGCGACTGCGCATTCCGCGACCCGTCGGGCAACACCGTCCGCATTTCCCAGGCAAGGGCCTGATTTCCCCCGATTCCACCATGGCAGACGCCCTCCGGCCCATACGGGGCCGGAGGGCGTCTGTGGTTTCGGTTGGGCAGCCGGGCCTACCGCCCCAGTGTTTCGACGTGGATGTGGTCGTAATGCAACGTGGTGTCGTTCCAGGTACCCAGGTGCTGGCCGTAGCCGCCTTTGGAGTAGGGGACCCAGCCCTTGCGCGAGAGCCAGATCTGATCACGCCAGATCAGGTAGTCGATGCCCAGTTCGGTGCGGTTTTCGAGCAGGTATGCGGCGATCGCGTCGCCGGCCTTGATCCCGGAGGGTTTCTTGTAGTCGCGGATCATCAGGTCAAGGGCGACACCGGCCGAGTGGCCGACCGATCCCTGGCGCACACCGCCGATGCTGTAGACCTCGTAGGGGTAGAGCTGCACGATCAGGTTCTTGACCTTCACCGCGTTCGGCTTGAGCCCCGGGGAAGCGGTGAAGAGGGTTTTGGAGAGGTAGGCCTCGCTGATCCAGCCGGTGCCCGCGGAGGTCTTCACATTCACCCAGCCGTTGACCGACATGATGAACGTGACCTTCTCTCCGGTCTGCACGACGCCGAGCGGGGGTTTCCCGGTAGAGCCGTCGGGGCGCAGGTTCACGTCGGCAGTCGCCCAACGGTACTGGGCATCGGAAGCCGGTGGCGGGGTCGCCGGTTTAGGTACGATCTCCTTGGCCGAGAGGTAGGCCTCGCTGATCCAGCCGGTGGCCTCGGAGGTCTTCACGTTGGCCCAGCCGTTCTCGGAGCCTAGGAAGCCGACCTTCTCGCCCTCTGGTACGACGCCGAGCGACGGATTGTCGGTGGAACCATCGGAGCGCAGGTTCACGTCCGATGTCGTCCACCGGTAGGTTTCCTTCGCCTCCTGCGGGTCCTCTGGCTTTGGATCGGCGGGCACGGCCGCCGTGGCAAGGTAGTCGGAACTCATCCACCCGGTGCCCTGGGAGGTCTTGGCGTTTGACCAGCCGTCGGTGGATTTCACGACGGTGACTTTTTCCCCGCGCGGAACCAGGCCCAGCGGGGCGCCCTTGGTGGAGCTGGTGGGACGCAGGTTCACGTTTGCCGTGGTCCAGCGGTGATTTGGCTTGGCAGTGACTGGCGGCTTGGATGGGGTTGCCACCGGGGGCTTGGCAGTGACTGGCGGCTTGGATGGGGTTGCCACCGGGGGCTTGGCAGTGACTGGCGGCTTGGGCTTGGTTACCACCGGGGGCAGGGGGTCAGGTTTCTTCGTGGCCAGGGTCGAACCCGGTGCCCAGGCCCTTCCCTGTGTCGTGGTGATCAGCTGCCAGCTGCCGGTGTTCTGTAGCCATTCGACCTGCTGGCCCCGCTTGAGTACGTAGAGTTTCTTGGCAGAGGCATTCGGGCTCGAGCGAACAGTCGTGTCGGCCGTGGCCCAGCGGTAGGCCTTGGCGGGCAGCTTCGTGGAGAGCCCGGTGGTCTTGATATACCCGGTGCTGGACCCTGACTTCACCTTCGTCCAGGCGCCGCTGGTTCCCAACCGTGCGACCTTGGTGCGGCGCGCGACGGTTCCGAGGGACTTGCCCTTGTCCGAGGCCGTGGACCTAAGCGTGGCGGTGGCGGTGGCGTAGAGGTATGTGGCCTTCGCCTTGGTTGGGGCGTTCTTGAGGTAGCTGCCGTGAGCCCAGCCGCTCATGCCCTTGTACGTGGTGTAGGACCATGAGCCGCTGGTCCGGGTGATCGTGAGCGATGTGTTCTTTGGGATCGTCACCAACAGTTTTGATGCCGTCGTCGTGGACTTGCGCAGGTTCAAGTTCACCGTGGTGACCTTAGCGAGCTTGACGGTGGCCATCGGGATCGACACGGTGGCCGGGAGCTGGTGTGCCGTGGCTGGGGTGCTTCCTAGCCCGGTTCCCAGGGCCAGGGCGACGATGAGGGCTAGGCTGCTCCCGAGTTTTTTACGCTGCACGATGCGAGGACTCCATTGTTCGGCGGGCGGTTGCACAAGGAAACGGGACGGGCGCTTTCCCAGCTTGTGCGGGGCAGCATCCGTCACCGTTCCCGTCCAACATATCCTTATTCGCGTGTGTGTGTACACGCTTTCGTGCATAAGAATTCGGTTGTTTCGGCACGTGGGGCAGAGGTTCGGGGAGGTTCGGGGGGTTCCTGCCGATGATTTCGGGGGCCTCCGGTGCCATTCTGGAGTCGGACCCCAGGGTCCGGGACGGCCCGATCCGGGTCGGCGGCACTCCTTGACGAGGCGGTAATCATGGGCGGGGCATTCGATGTGGCAGTGATAGGCATGGGCCCCGGTGGCGAGGTGGCTGCCGACCGGTTGATCAACGCCGGGCTGCGGGTGGTTCTGTTCGAATCCGGACTGATCGGTGGCGAGTGCGCCTATTGGGCGTGCATCCCTTCCAAGACCGTGCTGCGCGGGCCGGAGGTGCGTGGGGAGGCGAACCGCGCCGCGGGCCCCGGGGACACCGGCCTGGATTGGGAGCAGGCCCGTGACCATCGTGACTTCATGGCCCGGCACCTGGATGACGGAAACCAGGTGGCCGGCTATGCCGGGCGCGGTGCGATTGTCGTTAAGGAGTCCGCCCGGCTGCTGGGTCCGGGGGTGATCGAGGCTGGCGGGTCTCGCTATGGGGCCGGTCAGGTCATCATTGCCACCGGGACCGAAGCACTGCTCCCGGCGCTGGAGGGAATCGGCGACATCACCGCCTGGACCAACCGGGAAACCTATACCACGCCGGTTCTTCCGGCATCGGCGATCATCGTCGGGGGCAGCGCCGTCGGCGTCGAGACCGCTGTATTTCTGGCCGGCTTCGGCATCCCGGTCACTCTGCTCCATCGTGGGCCGACGCTGCTGGGCCGCGAGGAACCGAGGGTGGGTGAGCTGGCCGGGGAGCACCTGCGCGCCGCGGGAGTGGACCTGCGGTTTAGCGCATCGGCTGTGCGGGCCCGGAAAGAGGGCGGCGAGAGCGTGCTGGAACTGGATGACGGGACCCAGGCGCGGGCCGCCGTGGTCATCTTCGCCACGGGCCGCACTGCACGCACCCGGGGCCTGGGCCTGGAAGAAGCCGGTGCCCGGCTCGATGGCCGCGGGAACATCGTCGTGGACGGGCAGTGCCGAGCCGCCCAGGGGCTGTATGCCATCGGGGATGTCACCGGGACCCTGTCCTTTACCCACGTGGCCAAGTATCAGGGGCGGATTGCCGCCGATGCGATCCTGGGCCGGGAGCATGCGGCCAACTACGAGGGGATCCCGCGAGTGGTGTTCGCCGACCCGGAAATCGCCGCCGTCGGGCTCACCCGGGCCCAGGCGGAAGCCGCCGGGCTGCTGGTATCGGAGGTGGTGGTGGATCTGGCGGCCGCCATTGCCCGGCCCTGGACCTACGAGCGGAACCCGCGCGGGGAAATGGGACTGCTTCTGGACGAGGAGAACCAGGTGCTGATCGGCGCCTGGGCCGTGTCCCCGCTGGCTGGTGAATGGATCCACTTCGCCGCATTGGCGATCCGGGCCCGGATTCCGCTGGAGGTGCTGCGCGACTCGGTGCCGCAGTTCCCGAGCTACACCGAGGGCTACCTGGCGGCGTTCGCCAAGCTCTGAGTCGACCCTATTAACAAAAGGCGGCGCGCGTCTCAAACCCCCGTAAGGTGCGAGGCGGCGGCCATCTTTGGGGACACGGATACCATGGCCTGATGACTCTTGAGCGCTGGGAAAAAGTGTCCGAATGGCCGCTGATGATAGCTTCGATCCTTTTCCTCTTTTCCTATTCCTTGCAGGTCTTGGCCGCGGGTCCGGAGGTCAGCGCCATCTCGCAGGCGATCGTTATCATCACGTGGGCGATCTTCGCCGTTGACTACTTGGTTTCGTTGGCGATGGCACCCAAGCGAGTCTCTTGGTTTGTCCGGCACCTTCCAGACCTCGCCATAGTTGCCTTGCCGGCGCTCCGGCCGCTGCGGCTTCTACGCTTGGTCACGCTCTTGGCGGTGCTCCAAAAGGTCGCGGGCAACGCCCTTCGTGGCCGTGTTGTGACGTATGTCGTGTCAGCGTCGGCTCTGTTGATCTATATGGCGGCCCTGGCCATGTACGACGCGGAGCGCAGCGCCGTAGGAGCCACGATCCTTTCCTTCGGGGACGCTATCTGGTGGGCATTCACGACCATCACGACGGTGGGGTATGGAGATCTCTCCCCGGTCACGGCCACCGGGCGGATCATTGCTGTTGGCTTGATGATCGGTGGGATCACTCTTCTGGGTATCGTCACAGCGACACTAGCCAGCTGGCTGGTGGAGAAGGTTTCCGAGCAAGATCAAGCGCAGCAAGTAGCGACCGTGGACCATATCGAAGCACTGCGGCTGGAAGTCGTTGGGCTCCGCGAGGAACTGGCAGCTCGAAAAGATCCAGCAGCTGATGCCCGTAGCGCCCTGTCGATGCCCGTTCGAGGCGAGGATGCCGGCGTGGTGTAATCAGGCATGAGTCACGTTTGCCAGGCGTTTGTTCTTGCAGTGCTGGGAGGGGGGTGGCGACTCCCGAGGAGGCGGCAGTCACCGGGATCGTGTTCTTCGATAGCGAGCGCCTTCCGCAGTCAACATGTGGACCCACTCTGGAGGTGCTCCGCATGCCCAGGGAGTACCTGCAGAGCGGGAGGTTCCAGGCCGGCTAGCCGCGTGTGCTTCCATGAAGTGGACGTCGGCCGGTGCGACCAGCAATAACGTCGATGCCCCACGGCACCCGCGTTCTGGCCGGGGGGGTTTACCCGAATGCTATCGTGCACGCATGCACCCCGATACGTACCTGCTCCAATACGACGGCCATGAATTCACGCTCTCCGAGGAGGACCACGTCCGACTCCGCAAGCTATATGACAGGGGTCAGTCGATCAGCGGGATCCTCTTTCGTTTTACCCCGGTGGGAAACGAGGGCGATGTGACGATCTCCATCGGCGGCGGTGCCAGATTCGTCCTGCGGAAGAACGCCACCGGCTAATTCGCGGATCACCGACCGGTGTCATTCCATGGTGATGGTACCGTCCCCGTTGACTCCGAAGCCGGGGTTGTGGACGAAGTCCCAGCGGAACCCGTCGGGATCCGCCACGCAGGCACTTGTCCCGCCCCAGTGGCGTTGCGTCGGTTCTCCGATCACCGTGGCACCTGCAGCCACGGCACGCTCAAAGAGCCGCCGGACCTCGCGATCCGATGTGGTGTTGTGTCCGAGCGAGACCGGGGGAGCCTGCGCCCCCGTGTCCCACATCCCCGTACTCCTCGGGCATCGAGGAAGTGCCCCAGAGGGAAGGCATCTGCCCCGGCCCTGCCCGCACGAAGGCGATCTGCCCCGCTGAGCTCCACAACAGCGGGAAACCGAGTCCCTCGACGTAGAAGGCCCGGGGTGCCTCCATATCCCTGAAACCCAGGGGAATGACGGTGATACTCGGATACGTGTTCGAATTCATGAAGCAGTTTCATCCCTGAGCGGAGTGCGAATGAGAGACCCGAGTGGCATTCTGTCGTACTGATGTTCTAGTTTTGTCTTGTATAGAACACAGGTTCGAATAGAATGAAGGGGTTCCATGGTCACCGTCTGGTGCGGCGCCCCCGGACAGCACGCGCCCGGGCAACGGATGGAAGCCGCGGGCATGGGAAGGCATACATGGGCATGTTCACTCAGTCGGTCGAGGTCGAATGCACCACTGCGGGGACACCCCTGCGCCTGCGCTGGGGCGGGCGCGACTACAAGGTCGCCGCCGAACCCATCCGCTGGTTCGAACGACGACGCTGGTGGGCAGAGGAACTGCGCGCCGAAGCCGGACGCGGCCCCGGACTGGTCGACCATGAGATCTGGCGGCTCCAGGTCCGCCTCGCCGGCAGGGGACCACTACGCACGCTGGACATCTCCCGCCAAGTCGACACCGGGCGCTGGCGCATCATCATGGCCCATGAAGCACTGCGGGAGGGTGCATGATATTTACCCACCTCCACGTAGCCACCGCCTACAGCGCACACTACGGCGTCTCCTGGCCCAAGACCCTCGCGGCCAAGGCGCTCGCCGACGGATCCGACGCCCTGGCTGCCACCGACCGGGACGGACTCTACGGAGCCATCAAACACCTGGCAGCTTGCCGTAACGCCGGCATCGACCCGATCCTCGGAGTCGACCTCGCCATCCTGGGCCCCCACCCGGCGGACACCCGGCGCACCGTCCCCGGACCCATGCGCACCGAAGGGCGCGTCGTGGTGCTCGCCCGTGGACACCGCGCCGGCGCCGGCTACCGTGCACTCTGCCACCTGGTCACGGCGGCGCACCAGGGCACCGGGGCGGGCCGTGCGGCGGGAACCCGGGCCAAGCCGGTGGGAGTCACCCACGCGGAGCTGGCAGCCCACGCCTACGACGACAACGGGGACCCCATCCTCACCGTCCTGATCGGAGCCTGCTCCGACGTCGGGACCGCCGCCGCCCGCCGCGACTACACCGGCGCCCGCACCCTGCTGCGCATTTGGCGCACCATACTGGGAAGCCAAGCCCTGCGGGTCGAGATCACCACCCACCTGAACCGGCCTGGGGAACGCCTCAGCACCGCCCACGCAGTACGCATGCTGCGCTGCGCCACCGAAACGGGAATCGAACCCATCCTCACCAACGCAGTACGCTACGCCGAACCCGACGGCGCCGCCACCGCCGACGTCTTGGACTCCGCCCGCGCCCTGACCTCCCTCGAAACCCTCACCGACCCGCAGCCCAACGGCCAAGGCTGGCTCAAACCCCCGGCGGCCATGCACTCCCTCGCCCGCGAGATAGCCCGCCAGGCAGGGGACGGAGGCATCGCCAGCAAACTCCTGTCCAACACCGAGACGCTCGCCGATAGCTGTCGCCTGGACCCGGCCACCGACATCGGCTGGGGAAAGCCCACCGTCCCCGAGGCCCACGTCATCGGCATCACCGGGGACCCCAACCGCGGACTGGCCACCCGCTGCGAGGCCGGCATCACCGCACTGCTGCCCGGCCAGGCACGCGACCGGGCACTGCGACACCGCCTGAACACCGAGCTGGACACCATCGCCGCCCTCGGGTTCGCCCCCTACTTCCTCACCGTCGCCGAGGTCAGCGACATGATCACCCGCATGGGGGTACGCCACGCCGCCCGCGGCTCCGGCGCCTCATCCCTGGTCAACTACCTCACCGGCATCAGCCAGGTAAACCCCTTGGCCCACGACCTGCTCTTTGAACGCTTCCTCTCCCGAGACCGCACCACCCTGCCCGACATCGACATCGACGTCGAATCCGCAGCCCGCCACGAGATCTACCACAACATCTTCAAACGCTTCGGCCCCACCCGCGTCAGCCTCATGAGCATGCAAAACGGCTACCGCGCCCGCGGAGCCGTCCGCGACGCCGGCGCAGCACTGGGCATGGAGGAGAGCGACATCGACACCATCGCCAAACAACTCTGGCGCTTCTCCGCCTCCGGCTTCCGCGAGGCGCTCGCCGAAAAACCCGAACTCGGACCCTTCGCCGCACGCCTGGGCGCCGAACGCCAACTGGACCTGCTCGTGGACATCACCGAACGCCTCGACCGCCTGCCCCGACACATCTCCATGCACCCCTGCGGCGTCATCCTCTCCGACAGCACCCTGCGCGACCGCACCCCCGTGGAACCCAGCGGCATGGGACTGCCCATGAGCCAATACGACAAACACGACATGGACCCCATGGGCATGCTCAAGCTCGACGTCCTGGGGGTACGCATGCAATCATCCATCGCCTACACACTGGGCGAAATCGCCCGCATCCACGGAAGCGGACACAACGTAGCCGCAGCAGGGGGACACTCCACCGACCCCGCAGGTGGCCTCCCGCCCTATATAGCGGACAACGGAACCATCGACCTCTCCCGCGTCCCCCTGGACGACGCACCCACCTTCGAACTCATCCGCAGCACAGACACCCTGGGCTGCTTCCAGATCGAATCACCCGGACAACGCGAACTCATCGGCAAGCTCGCCCCCCGCGACTTCAACGACCTCATCATCGACATCTCCCTCTTCCGCCCCGGACCCATGAAATCCAACATGGTCGCCCCCTACCTGGAGAACCGCCACGGCTTCGCCCCGGCACACTACCCGCACCCCGACCTGAGGGAGGCGCTCGCCGAAACGCACGGGGTCACCGTCTTCCACGAACAGATACTGCGGATCATGCACACCATGACCGGATGCACCCTCGCCCAAGCGGACGTCTACCGGCGCCTGCTCGGAAACCCCCACGCAGAACAACGCGTCGAAACCGCCTTCCGAACCAACGCCCTGAACCGCAGCTACACCCTGGACACCATCGACGAGGTCTGGAGGATCCTGAGCGCCTTCGGCTCCTTCGGCTTCTGCAAGGCCCACGGAGCGGCCTTCGCCGTCCCCACCTACCACTCGGCCTGGCTCAAGGCCCACCACCCCGAAGCCTTCCTCGCCGGCATCTGGGAACACGACCCCGGCATGTACCCCAAACGACTCCTCGTCGCCGAGGCACGCCGCATGGGCATCCCCATCCTCCCCCTGGACATCAACCGCTCGGGGAGGGGCTACACGGTAGAGCCGGTGCCGGGCCTCCTGCCCCCGGCGACACTGCCCGCCGTCTACCGCGCCCCCTCGACCGGCAAGCCCGGACGCCTCGGCATCCGCCTCCCGCTCACCGGCATCCACGGACTCTCCGCCACCGAAACCAAACGCACCATCGCCGGCCAACCCTACGACTCGCTCACCGACGTCCGCGACCGCTCCGGACTCACCCGCACCTCGCTGCGCAACCTCGCCGCACTCGGCGCCTTCGACACGCTCCAAACCAACGCCGGACGCGGAAACCGTGCAGACCTCATCGCCCACCTCAACAAACCCCCGGCGAAACCCATCCCGCAACGCCACCGGCCCATCCCCGGCCAACTCCCGCTACCCATCGGCGACGTGGAACTCGCGGCGCTCGCCGTCGGACATCGGGCACCAACGCCCGATGAGGTGGTACGCACCGAGCTTGACCTGCTGGCGCTCGATGTCACCGGGCACCTGATGGACTCCCATGCCCCGTTGTTGGATCGGCTCGGCGTCACCCGCTCGGCCGACCTGATGCGGCTGCGCAACGGAACCGAGGTGCTGGTCGCCGGGGTCCGCGTGGCCACCCAGACCCCGCCGATGCGCGGTGGACGCCGGGTGGTGTTCATTTCACTGGACGACGGGACCGGCTGCGTGGACTGCACCTTCTTCCACGAGGCCCAGCAGAATTCCGGTCCGCTACTCTTCTCCACCCGGTTGCTGCTAGTCCACGGGTTGACCCGACGTACCGGGCCGCGGGGGATCAGCCTGCAGGCACTGGCGGCCTGGGACCTGTCCGAACAGCGGTCGCTTCCCGGTCCCGGCTACCTGTTCGATCCGGACCGGGCAGCGGCGAGTTGGAAGCCGGCGGAAGCACCCGGGAAGTCGGCCGCGCTGCTACGCCGGGACTCTCTGGCGAAGCAGATGGCCGCCGAGGGGCTGGATACCCGCGGCCACCTCGGGGCCTGAGCCGGGCCCGTCCTCGTGCAGCCGACAGGGGGAGGTCGGGGCGTTAGAGCGCGTTGGCCGCCGAACGTGCACTCTCGCGCTGAATCCCGGCGCCGGTCAGCAGTGCCGCTGCGGGATCGGGCGGTTCGGCCTCCAGCAACGCCAACAGCAGGTGCTTGGACCCGATGGCGCGTGCTTTCTGCTGCCCGGCCAGGGCCAGTGCGCGTGAGATGACGGCGCGGGCGCCGGAGGTGAAGGGGGTGCGCCAACTCCCGGCCGGGGGAGCGGTGGGGGCAAAGCCCCCGGTATCCACGCCGATGGCGGCCAGTGCCCGGGTATCCAGGGCGGCCGACTCGGCGCGGGCGGTGGCCAGGTTGAGCCCCAGGGCGCTGGCGACCGCCGGATCGTGCAGCAGGCCCAGCAGCAGTGCGTCGGTGCCGACGCGCCGGTCACCGCGCAGGTTTGCCTCGGCGGCGCTGGCTGAAACCGCATCGCGTGCGGCGTCGGTGAGTCGTTCAAACATGGGAAATGCCTGGCTTTCCGTACTTGGCATGGATTGATTGGCGTGAGACGCCCAGCGCGTCCCCGATCTGCTCCCAGGACCAGCCCTGTTCCCTGGCCAGCTGCACGTGGGTTGCCTCGACTTGTTCCGCCAGCCGGTGCAACGCCCCCACCGAGCGGAGCCCCGTGGCCGGGTCGGTGGCGGTGAACAAGGGGGCCGGTTCTTCGCGTTCCATAACGTCAGTTTGAACTGACACGTCCGTTGTGTCAATGCAAACTGACAGCAAATGGCGGACGGCGGAAGGATGCGTCCGGCGCCGGGGTGGATGCATCCATGCCCGGCGGGCAAAGCACTATCGCGGCACGGGCGCCAGCGCTATCGTGAGCCGCATGGATTGGAAACTCGAGCTTGTTTTGTGCCCGTCTCAGACGTCGACCGCGTGAAGGACTTCTACGTCAACAAGGCCGGCTTCAACGCCGACTTCGATGAGCGGCCCAGCGAGGGCATCCGCTTCGTCCAGCTGACCCCGCCGGGATCTGCCTGCTCGATCTGCATCGGCGATGGACTGACCGATGCACCTCCGGGATCGGCGCCGAGCATGCAGATGGTCGTCTCCGACATCCAGGCCGCGCATGACCAGCTCAAGGCCAATGGTGTGCAGGTCAGCGAGGTCGACGTCCAAGACTGGGGAAGCTTCGTCAACTTCGCCGATCCGGACGGTAACAAGTGGGCGGTGCAATACATTCCGGGCCGGCCCAACGGGTAGGTGCCAGGCACCGATCGCCCCGGATGGAATCTGCCAGCGTGCTACTCCCCGTGTTCCTCCCGGTAAACACGGACCAGCGCGTTGGCGTGTCCATGCCCGATACCGTGCTGGGCCTTCAACCACTTGACCTGTTCGAGGTGCTTCTGGCCGGCAACCTGATCCAACAGGTTCATCCAATGGTCAATGGGTTGGCCATAGGTGGCCTCGATGGAGGGAAAATACGATCGGGGTCCCTTGGCTGCTTCGCTCATGGATTCCATCCCACCATCCCGTCCTTAAGTAGGCAAGGTCCTTCATCCCGGGCAAACGCCCGGCCAAGCACGCCGGTCTTGATCACCGCCCCTCGCGTAGACAGTGACTTTCGGCCCTACCCGTGCCGACGTGACGGGAGCAGGATGAAGTCACAGCCGATGGAAACACCAGTGCGGGGCCTCGGGCCAGCTTCTGATGCGGCGTTCGGCGAATAATTAGGTGCATTCCCGGTGATTCGGGAGAATCCCATGGATCACGGGACCAAGGGAAGGCAAAGGAGATCTGGACCATGAAGCGGTGGACTGGATGGCAGAACTGGGTAGTAGTGGCTGCTGGCGCATATACGCTGCTGGCCATGACGTGGACCAACGCGCTGGGATACTCGAACGGTTACATGATGACCGGCGGCATCGCGTTGATCGTGATTGGTGCGGTTAACCTCGCGGCACCGGGAATGCCGGTAGCCGAGTGGATTCAGGTGGCAGTGGCAGCGCTGGTTGTCGCCTCGCCATGGATGGGCAGCTTCGCCTCCGGCATGCACGGTGTGGCATGGAATACCTGGATCCCAGGCGTGGTCGCCCTTGTGGCATCGGCCATGGCAATCCAGCCGGCGATGAAGAGCTACCGGGAGCACCACCCGGTGGGATCCGTCTAATCGACGCACACCATCGGCCGCCGAAACCCACGGGTTGCGGCGACCGATGTCGTGGGTGCCAAGCCTTGGGCCCCAAACTAGGCATGGGTAGTGTGGAAGCATGCTGGTCAGCACCGAATCAGTGGCCGACCGCCCGGCCATCCGCGTCCTAGTGGTTTCGGCTTTTGCCGATCTGAGGGGCCACCCCGGAATCTGGCGAAGCGGCGCTGTGGGACAAGCTGTACGCCTGTGATGAGTACCTGCAGGAGTTCTGCGTCGTCGCGGAACAGGACGGCGAAATCGTCGGCCATGCCATAGCCGCTAGGGGTGCATCGACGGCGACATTCCGCTACTGGGTCTCGGGCCCATCTGCGTTTCTCCGGCATGCCAGGTGCAGGGTGTCGGTGGCGCGCTGCTCGATGGGATCCGTGACCGCGCCACGGCAGCCGGTGAGCGCGCGATAGTCCTGCTGGGCCATGCCGGCTTCTACCCCCGGTTCGGCTACGTGCCGGCAATCCCGGTCGGCATCATTGCCTCGGATCGTTCCTGGGGAGAGAGCTTCATGGCGCTGGCGCTGGGCGGGAGACCACTTCCTGCAGGGAGCTTCCGATATGCCGGGCCTTTCGGGGCCTGATGCCCCGGCGGATTTCCAGCTTGGTGGCGGGCCCGGTCTCGCGGCGGAACCCTGCGGCTACGACAACCTAACCGGCCTTTGCGTCGATTTCGACCCGCCGTGCCTGAACGATGCGACGCACCGTGGCCTCCGGTAGCTGGTTCGCTGCCGAAAAGTGGATGCTCCCGCTCGTCGTTACAAACTCATCCAGCAGGTTGAGGTTGGATGCCACCACGGAGCCGCTGTAAGGATAGATCGATAGGAACTTCTTACCCTGAACCGCCGCCAAAAGTCCCTTGCCGCGGTAGATGAGCGCTGCCATCGCGTAGCTTGTACCTTCTTCGGCCTCGGGGACCGTTTCGCGTGCTATTGAATAAACGAGTTCCAAGGCCGCACGATCGGGTCCGTCAATCGTGCCGAGATATTCGCTGACTGTGCCCATATAGTGACGATACGTCCGTTGTCCTCCAGCCAAGGACGGAGTGAGCGTGCGTCAGCGCCCAGAAGGGGTGCCAACCCCTAGGATCAAACCTATGAATAAAACGTCGGAAGCTAATCTTTGGGCCCTCGCACATGCCGAGCGCGCCGCACTTGCCAATGACCTGGCGGGGATCAGCCCGGCGCAATGGCAGCACGAGACACTTTGCGTTCAGTGGGACGTTGAGCAGGTCCTAGCGCACCTCACTGCCGCAGCGAGCCTGAACCAATGGAGATGGATGCGCAGCATGATCGGCGCACGCTTCCGGCCTGATGTGCACAACCAGCGCCGGCTGCGGGAACAGCTGGGTAGCACCCCGGCCGAAACCCTTGACCGGTTCCGTTCAGTCATCAACAGCAGCATCGCACCGTCCTCCCATGCCCCGGCCTACGTGGGTGAGGTATTCGTGCACGCCCAGGATATCCGCCACACGCTGGGGCTTGTCCACAGTCCGAGCGTTGATGCGTTGACAGTCATCGCGGAGTTCTATGCGAGCCGCAACTTCACCGTTGCCAGCCGTACGCATTCCGAAGGCCTCCGGCTTCAGGCAGACGATGGGCCCTTCGCCGCCGGAACGGGAGCACTGGTGACCGGATCGACGCTGGCCTTGGTGATGGCGATGGCCGGGCGCGTTCCCTATCTGGAGGAGCTCCGGGGCCCCGGAACGGGGATTCTTCGGGCGCGCTTGGTAAGCGCAGCATCCAAGACGCCCCAGCGCTGATATGTAGCCGCGTCAAGCGGCAGAGAAGAACGACTCCGAGCACAGCAATAGCTCGGGGTCGTTCTTCGTGTACCGCTGCGGCGGCGGGGGCGCAGGCGCGTCATGTCGACGACAAGGTCAAGGCTGATATACGTGGATTGGATACCACAAGACGATTATTCGGCTGGAACATACCGGGGTCTGGAAGCGGGCGTGGCCTTCACTTGCGTGTCGGCTACCCATAGCGCTTTCCCGGGTTCGTTCCTCGTGCTGCCTCATCACCTCCGCAGACACCACAGGGTACGACCGTGGGGGTCAGGCCGCGTCGATGGCTGCCCCCGAGAAGATCGGTGTCCGGGCGGCTTGTTCCTGCAGCGGTGCAGCGACGGACCAGCACCAGCCGGCCAGCTCACGGGCCACGGCAGTGTTGGCCTTGGTGCGTTTCTTGCCCCGCTGGGTGAAGTTCTCCCAGACGCGGTGCAACCGGTGGTTCCCTTCCATCGCCCGCAACCGGGTAGCCGAGTCGACCAGCTCAAATTGCTTCATCAACCGAGCCCCGGGCCGGGTATAGGGGCGGTCGTGTTGCCAGGCCGCCTCCACCAGCAGGCGTCTCGCGTAGGTGTTCCCGGCCCGGGTGATCGAGCCCTGGGACCGGGTGGTCCCGGAGGAATGCTCGGAGGGCACCAACCCCAAATAGGAACCGATGCTGGACCCGCTGAAGCGGGTCCAGTCCCCGATCTCCACGGCCAGGCCGTAGGCGGTCGTGGTGTCGATCCCGCGGAAGCACTTCAGCGCATCGATCACGCCCGCGTATTCACAATCCTGGGCGTGCTCTGCGATGAGGGCTTCGAGGCGTTTGAGGTGTGCCAGCAGCGTCACTTCGAGTTCGAGGTCCGCTTCCAGGGCCTGGCGGGCCGCGGCCTCCTCGAAGTGCTGCTTGCGTAGCCAGTCGAGGTGGTCCTGGGTCCAGCGGGACTTCTCGGGGTAGTAGAGCCCGTGGCGCAGGGTGAAGGCATTGATCCGTTGCCGGGAGTGGGCCAGTTCCTTGGACGCCTGCTGCCGGGCCCGGGACAAGTCGCGCAGGGCTTCCTGTTCCGGGGTCGGGACCCGCACCTCGGTGATCTGTCCCAGGGAGAGGATTCTGGCCAGGGTGAGTGCGTCCCGCTTGTCGGTCTTGACGTGCTCTCCGGGTGCCTTCAGCAGTTTTGAGGGTGCAGCGATCACGCAGTCGATGTCGTGTTCGCGCAGGAACCGGGCCAGGCCGAACCCGGTGGGGCCGGCTTCGTAGACAACCTTGGACCCTGTTTCCTGTTTTTGGATCCAGTCCAGCACTGCTACCGGATCGGCATTCATCTTGGCGCGAGCAATCTCCCCGGTGGCGGGGTTCAGGGCGCAGGCAACGATGCTTTGGGCATGGACATCGAGCCCAATGTGGGTACGCTCGAACATGTCGGGACCTCCCAAGTCTCAAATATGGCTCTACCAGTCAATACCCGTGCCCGGGCGGCCGGGAAGGGGTCTTGGTGCTGGCAACCCGTGAAACATTGATGCACGCGGGTCCCGACGTCTCCTTCACCTCATATCGTCTAGGGCGGTAGCTTGCCCTGGCGGAATCCACTGCCAGGAATAGGAAAGATCTATTGTCATGCAGAAGTGATTGGTGGTTGGAGCGGGCATCACCGGTTTGATGTTGTCTGCCAGCGATGCTGAGCGGGTATTCGGTGTTCGAGCACTATTCGGTCGGGTTGCTGGACGGGTTCATGGTCATCAAGACCCGGGATGTCCTTGCCGAACGGTGTATTTTCCCACGGAAAGTCAATGGCCTTACGATTTCGGTGAGATGCTCGTGGAACAGGCTCGATTCGCTGCATGCGAAGGTTCAGATCAACCTGCTCCTAGCCGAGAACAAAGCCGCCGCCTGTACCTACCTAAACGAATACCAGAAGGGCCAGACCGCTGCTACCGGCAGATCCGCGATCCAGGCTCCAACGGTGACGGGACGAAAGTTGGAGATAGCCACAAGGCCACGGTGGCCCAGCTATTCCGGCAGCCCGTTACGGATGAAAATCCGGGCCCTCCAACTCACCGGAATCGTAAGGCCGAGAGTCAAGCTCCCGTTGCGTCAAGTCAATACCTCCGGGAAGGCCACTACGTTGCGTCATCCGGAAACCTCCGGGAAATGGCTGGCTCATGACTCGGACTTCTTGAGGTGATCGGTGGCGGTGCCGCCCTTGGCCTTGGCGAGGGTCTCGAGGCGGCCGGTCAGGGCCATGATCTGCCGTGAGAGCGCCATGACCCTGATTTTCTTGAACGCGGAATTCATGCGGATGACCGGCATCTTCCTCATGGCCGGGTGGGCGATGGCCCGCTGGTGCGGGGTGGCCGGCTTGTCGTGGACCTTGGTGGCCTTGGCACCCACCCCGGTCTTTTTCACCAGCTTCTGCTGGGGCAGCAGGTAGTTGGTGAAGACGCGGTCCAGTTCCCGGATCTCGTTGAGCAGTTCCAGTTCGGCGGGGGTGTCGTAGCGCAGGTATCCGACCAGCTCGCGGACCCGGGACCAGTTCTTCGCACTCCACAGGGGCTCCGTCGTTCTTGTTCCCGGACCGGGACCGGGTGAACGTGATCTGCTGCTCCTCGCAGTAGCGTTTGAGCTCGTGGTTGATGAACTCGCTGCCGTTGTCCGAGTCGATCCCGATGATGGGAAACGGGAAGACGCTGGTGACGTGCATCAGGGCCTCGAACACCCATTTCTGGGCCTTGTTCTTCACCGCCTGGTTCACCGTCCAGCCGGTGGCGATGTCGGTGACGGTGAGGGTGAAGCAGAACTCCCCGCTGCTGTTCCCGCCCTCGTGCCCGACCAGGTCGATCTCGACGAATCCGGGGACCGCATCGTCCCATGCGGCCTAGGTCCGCACCGGGATCTGGGACTTGAGCAGGGAGCCGGGCTTCGTAGGCGAGCGGCCACGCAGGCGCATCCTGGCCCGTTCACCGGCCAGTCGGCGGTCGATCGTCGAGGCGCTCATGCGCATCAGCAGTGCGGCCGGGGCCTCGGTGACGTCCAGGGCCTTCTCGGCGCGGAGCATGGGCACCAGGTAGCCCATGGAGGCGGCCAGCAGCTTGGAGGCCGGGGCCCGCAACACCGCCCAGCACAGCACCAGCCCGGGCTGCAGATCCGCCGGATAGGTCGGCTTCCGGCCGACGGGAGCCTTGCGGGGCGACGGGGGGTCCAGGGCCCGGCGCAGGGCCGTCCTCGCGTAGTCGCGGTGCCAGCCGGTCAGGTTCACCAGCTCGGTGAGCAGGGCGGTCTTGGTCTTGCGCCCGGCGCGCTGGTAACGCAGGGCGATCTGTTTGGTCACTGCCTTGCGTGCACTCATCGTCAGTCCCATGGTGAAGACGGAAACCCGGAGCAGTCGGAAAATAAAGAATGCGGGAAACGGAGGTTTCCTTCTGAGGCAACGTATCTGGCTACGCGGAGGTTTTTTATGAGTCAACGCGAAGCTTAGCCATGCCACCACCCTTGCCCTGTAATGTCCGCATACAAAACATCCCCGGCAAGCTGTTCAATCCATGCAGCCGACGCCCCCCCCCCGGCCGCGGTTCAGACATCGTCGCATCCACAGCGGCCCATCTCCGGGGAGTCATCGGGAGGGCGCCGAAGACATGGCCTCCGGCACGCCAAATCCCACACGAGCCGTTTATGGGCGCCAATCGTTTCTCAGCAACCAACACTAGCTCCCGCCTCGAGCTGCTGGCATACTGAATGCGAAGGCAAGTGGGCTCGCATCCCGCACGCCAGATCAAGCATCAAGTTCCCCTACTTGCCTAGGCAGGCAGAGGTATCACCTGCGAGGATTTGGAGCAATGTCATGCCTCAAGCGACCTCTGAGGAACGGCGTAGACACGGTCGCATGGCGAGAAAAGGCTGCCCCCGGGCAAGCCATGCACAGTGGGTTCCGGCACCTGACCGGCCGGATCCCGTCATGCTTCTTGAAGGACAAGCGGTCCTGCGCGTCCCCGAACTAGTACCCATTCGTTACGGGCGGATGATGGCCTCGCCGTTTACCTTTTTTCGGGGGGCGGCGCTTCTCATGGCTTCGGATTTGTCGACCACCCCAAACTCCGGGATCATGACACAACTCTGTGGCGACGCACACCTGTCGAATTTCGGCGTTTTCGGAACCGCGGAGCGCAAGCTGGTGTTTGATATCAACGATTTCGACGAAACCCTGCCGGGCCCATGGGAGTGGGACGTTAAACGTCTGGCGGCAAGCTTTGAAGTCGGCACACGGAATGCCGGGTTCACAGCACAACAGCGGCATGAGACAACACTGGCAGTGGCGGAAGGCTATCGCAAGCAAATGCGCGGGGCTGCCAAGGCGCGCGTGCTCGATGCGTGGTACGACCGGCTGGACGCGGATCGCATTCTTTCTTGGGTCCGGGCAGAGACAGAAGCCAAGCGGGCTGGTAAGCGCCAGGTAAAAAAGGCCCAAGCCATCATGGCCAAGGCTCGCACGAAGGACAGTGTGGCCGTTTTTGCGAAACTCGTGCGGGAGGTCGACGGTGAGCTGCGGATTCAGGCAGATCCCCCACTCGTTGAACCCCTTGAGGACCTGATTGGCGATGTCGCAGCACGCAGCCGGCTCGAGGATTCGATGCGGATGCTCCTTCAGGAGTATGCGACCACTCTGGCTTTCGAGAACCATCCGGTCAAGGAGTTCTCCTTTGTGCACATGGCCCGCAAGGTGGTGGGTGTTGGAAGCGTCGGGACCCGGGCCTGGATTCTGCTCCTGAGGGGAAGGGATGACGGCGACCCGCTGGTCCTTCAGGCCAAGGAGGCCCAGGAATCAGTGCTTGAGCGGTATCTTGGCCCAAGCCTGTACCCCAGCCATGGGCAACGGGTGGTGGAGGGCCAGCGTCTGCTCCAGGCATCAGGGGACATCTTCCTCGGGTGGCAGTCCGTGGAGGGAATCGACGGGGTCGCCCGGGACTTTTACATACGACAACTCCATGATTGGAAGGGTTCCGTGGACGTTGACGACATCCGCCCCCGAGGTGCGAAATTCTACGCATCGATGTGCGGCCAGGCGCTGGCCCGAGCCCATGCCCGTGCCGGTGACCGGATGGCGATTGCAGCCTACCTGGGCAAGGGCAGTCGCTTCGATGAGGCGATCGCCACGTTCTCCTCTGCCTACGCCGAGCAAAATGAGCGTGACTACGAAGCCTTTGTCTCTGCCGTCACCTCGGGGCGGATTCAAGCGGTGACCGGTATCTAGGTGGATGCGCACGAGAAACGTGAATTCCTTCCATACCGGGTACCCACAAGCGCCATCCTTTGGGCTCCTATCGCAGCGGACCCGCACCCGAACGACGGGCTGCCCACCAGTCTCAGCTACACGCATGGATAGCCCGGTAACAACGTCGGCCCGTAGCCGACCAGCTTCGGCTGTCGCCTGAACGTGAATCCATCGATCAATCCCCGCTCCGCCAGAGCTGGCGGGTGCTTCACGCCTCCTCCCGTCTTGCCGTTGAGGGGTGTGTAGTGGATGACATTTCGCAGTTGGCCTCCGGCATTTGTTCTGCCCGGAAAGGCCGGACTCACCCAAGGAGATGTGGCGCTCTTGGCCGAAACTTCGGAGCGGACGATCCGAGATATCGAAACGGATCCGGGAATTTTCTCCCTCGAGTCTGTGGCGGCCGGTGCCAATATCCTTGGTCTGAAGTTGAGGGTGACCAGATGAACTTAAACTTGCCGGGATTGAAGCCCATCGGCGAAGCCGACATGTATAAGGTCGGCATGTTGACCCCTCGACTGTCGCGGACAGTCGAGGGGTGTGCCCTACTCGTATGCGGCGGAGAGTTTGCGCGGTGGGAACCCCGGTGTCCTTTTCGATCCCACTGTCCGCGTCGAGGATGGAAGCCCGCGGTGGTGCGTGCCAACACTTTCGCCGAATTGCTACCGGAAGGTCACCGGCTCACCGTCTTGAAGTAAGCGACAAAAAACCAGTTTCGACGACTAGCTAACCCTGTTGCTCGCTGCCGGTGTCGATGTTCCGGGAGATGCACAGATGATCCCGTCGGGTGAAGCGTCTTGGTTGCAACAGGCGCTCTGCTGCGCCCCTGATTTGATGGCAGTCTCCGATGAGTGCAAAGTGGTCAAATGTAAACTAGGTAACGTGAACCGCAATGTCGGGCGCATCGCCCTCATCGCCATCGGTTTGATCGCTGTGATCATCGGTGGAGTATTCGCCGGGCAGGGAATGAACCTGATCCCGGGAAGTTTCATGACCGGTAACCGAATGTGGCTCTCCATCGGGCTGATCGTCACGAGCGTCGGCATCATCCTTTTGGTGCTCGGCCTACATCGAACCAAGACCGGCCGCCCGAGTAAATGAGGCTCAGCGGGGGTGCGCGTCTTTGCCTCGATCCATTGACGAAAGCCCGTGAGCGACCGGCGTTTTAACCAAGAAATGCCCCATTTCGGCGAATTCTAGGGGTCGATGCAACACCCGTGGTTATGTCGTGACCAGTAAATCACGTAGACGCTCGGCCGGGGTGTCCCAATCCAACGTTTTACGTGGCCGGCTGTTGAGCTCCTGGGCGACATGCTCCAGATCCTCCAGCCCATAAACACCTAAATCGGTGCTCTTGGGGAAGTACTGACGCAGCAGCCCGTTGGTGTTCTCATTGGACCCGCGCTGCCAGGGGCTATGTGGATCGCAGAAGTAGACATCCATGTCGGTCGCGTCGCTGAAAGCCAGGTGTTTGGCCATCTCCGACCCCTGATCCCACGTCAGCGAACCACGCAAGTGTTCGGGCAGGGTGAGCATTGCTTCGATGAGCCCGTCACGCACCGATGCGGCCGTGTGATCCACCGGTAGATGTATCAGCATCACGTAGCGGGTGGTGCGTTCCACCAGGGTCCCGATCGCCGAGCCACTGTGCGCCCCGATGATCAGGTCCCCTTCCCAATGCCCGGGCACGGCACGGTCCTCAACCTCTGCCGGGCGCTCAGAAATATTGACCATTGGATCCCGGAAACGCTCCGTACGCTCCCGGGGATTCTTGTGCTTTTTGCGTCGGGTGCGCCCGGTACGCAGGGCCGATTTCACCTCCAGGCTTAGCCCACCACGGGCCTGAAGATAGAGGGCCTGATAGATCGTTTCGTGGCTCACGCGCATAGAGGGGTCATCGGGGAACTCCTTGATCAACAAGTTCGAAATCTGCTCCGGGGACCAGTGCTTACGTAGCTTGGCAAGCACGTAATCACGCAGTTCTCCCGGCGCTGCCAGCTTACTGGGCTTGGGCCGCTGGCGCTGGGCGGTGGAGGTTCGCTGGGCGGTGTAGGGGCGGTATCCCAACACAGGGTGGGAGTTGCGCTTGATCTCCCGGCCAATCGAGCTGGGGCTACGCCCCAGCTCCCGGGCGATGGCCCGCTGCGAGGCACCGGCTTGGAGCATGTCCCGAATCGTTTCGCGCTCGGGCAGCGACAGGTAGCGGGTGCTGTTCGTGGCTTCGAGGACCTCCAATGGAATCTCGGGGATCAGCGCAGGTTCCAGGTTCCCGGGGTCGAGGCTGGCCGGTGAATCGGGCACCCGAACCCCTAAAACGGGCAAGCAGGTTTCGAGCGCAGGTGTTTCGCAGACGAGTGTGGTCACCTCCTGTTTATACGCGTCTGATGAAAGGTTTGGGGTATCAAGACGATCTATGACCGGCATCAGTGCCTGTTCCCAGCGGGCTGCATTCTTCCGCTTTGCGCCCGTGGCGGCTACGGCTGTCTTCTGGGGCATGCCCTCACGGCGTAGTGCCAAGTATTGATCGCGTTGACCCGAGAGCCGGGGGATGTTGCGGATCCCGGCGGCCCTGGCCCAACTGGCGCCTTGGCTGGGTTCCACGCCCACCTCCCGGGCGGCGACGGTGACGCTTCCCACGCGCGCCAGTGCGGTGAGGAACCCCTCGCGCAAGGGTTTGAGTTCCTGTTCTCTGGCGCTCAGGGCGCGCTGGGGCCTGCGGGTGACCGCCTTGATGGAATAGGCCCAGTTGAATGCAGTTTGGACGTTGATCCCCAGCTGCCGTGCAGCATCGGCGACGTTGTTCAGGCGGTCGTGCAGGACGAAGAACTCCTCGCGCTGCGCGGGGGTGTATTCCTGTCCCGGGGGCTGGGCAGTGGTGCGGGACCACATGGTGCAAGTGGCACGGTTGAAGCCCAGTTCCCGGGCTGCGGCCGCGATGGTGCCCAGACGGTCCAGCGCCTCGAAGAACGCGGTCTTATCTTGGGGTGTGTGGCGCCGGTTGGAGCGCTTAGCCGGGGCCGGGGGTGTGGAGGCTGTTTTTCCCCTTAAGGAAGCATTATTTGATGGTGAGGGTGCGGTGTTCATCGTTGTTGCATCTCCCGAGGGATTCGGGGGTGTTGCAACGATCACTAGAACTCAAGTTCCAGGGAAAATTGAACTTACCACAGAGCAATTTTTCTCAGAACTAACGGGTGCTTCGCAGAGGCAGGTTTCTCACAGCCTTTCCTCGGTGTCAGTTTCCTTCGACGAGACGAACCTTGGTCGCCTCAGCCGGACTACTGCCGGTCATGACCCTGGCCCGGGACACCGGACTGCAAGACCCCGTGGACCAGTGGGTGAAAATCCCTACCGACAAGGGAGCAAACGCGGGCATAAAAATCTCCTCCCTGGTCGCCGGAATGATCGCCGGCGCCGACAGCATTGACGATATGGCCTTGCTGCGGCACGGAGCCATGAACAAGGTTTTCAAGGCCATCTGCGCGCCCTCCACCCTGGGATCGTTCCTGCGTTCCTGCGTTCCTGCGTTCCTTCACCTTCGGCCATGCCAAACAGCTGGAAGCGCCCTCGTCCCGTTCCTGGGCGCCCCAGCCGAAGACCAGTAAGTGTCCGTGGACCTTGAATACACGATCATCGAGGTCCACGGGTAGAAGAAGCAGGGGGCCAGATTCGGCTACTCGGGCGTGCATGGACTGAATGTGCTGATCGGCCTTGTATCGGTCCCCGACTGCGCTCCAGTGGTTGTGGCCCAACGCCTGCGCAAGGGCTCCACCTCTTCGGCCCGCGGGGCCGCGTCTTTCGTGGCCCGGTCCCTGGTCAGCAGCTCAAAGCTCCAGACCAAGGGAATCAAGCTTTTGGTGCGTGCTGACTCGGCCTACTACAGCCGCTCGGTGGTCGCTGCGGCCCAAGCGAGGGGCGCGGACATCTCGGTGACGGTGGGCATGGACCCCCCTCCATCAAGAAGGCGATCGCCACGATTGAGGATGATGGGTGGGAAACGATCCACTACCCGCAGGCGCTCTTCGATGAGGACTCGGGGCGGTGGCGCTAACCGGGACGCCCAAAGCCGTGAGATTTCCTTAGCGTGAAATTCCGAACGTACCAGTATTCTGACCGCTATCCTGAGGGATTTTGCAAAGGTCCACGGCGGCGGCCAATCGGCTGGTGATGGTTGCGGCCGCGTCGATCAGGCATGATGCTCTTCCGTTTGATGGGTCACCGCAGTGGGGAGCCCCACGGGAGCGGTGGTCGCGATGATACGAACTGGAAGCAGGTTAACCCTTGACGTCGTATCGGCTAGCCACGGCGATCCGGTTGAAGGCGTTGATCGATGCGGTCATCCATCCCACGGCCGACAGCTGCGCCGCGTCCAGCACGGCCGAGACCCGACCGTACACTTCGTCGCTGAGAGGCCCGTCGGACACCAGAGTGATCGCCTCGGCCAGTTCCAGGGCCGCGCATTCCTGGTCGGTGAAGTAGCCGGTCTCGCGCCAGGCCGGAAGCACGGCGAGCCGGTCGCCGGTTTCCCCGTGCCGCAGTGCGTCGCGCACGTGCAGGCGCAGGCAGAAAGCGCACCCGTTGATCTGGGACGCCCTGATCTTCACCAATTCGCAGAGCCGGGCATCGAGCCCGGCCTCCGCAGCCGCATCGCCGGCAGCCTTGCTCATGGCCAGCAGGCCCTGGTAGGCATCGGGAGTCTGCTTGCTGAGGTTCACACGCTTGTCCATTCTCCCGATGGTAGACCCGCAGCGCCCGGATGTCGCCGGGTTGATGGCACGGCGAGGCGAGGCGATGTGCGCGCCGATTGCCTGGGCCTGCGGTCTCTCGGTTAAGCTGGGTACCGGCTGGCTGTGGCCATCGTATGCCGCAAGCCCTGAAGCCCCATAACGAAACGAGGAACCGAAGTGCTTGAGCAAATCACACTGACCGTCGATGGCGAACCACGCGAGGTGAATGCCGGCACTACCGGGGCCGAGCTGTACTTCGACGACCGTGAAGTCGTCGTCATGCACGTCGATGGCGTGCTGCGAGACCTGGCCCGCCCGCTCGAGGCCGGAACCACCGTCGAACGCGTCAGCATCGACTCCCCGGCCGGACTCGAGGTCCTGCGCCACTCCACCGCCCACGTGATGGCCCAGGCCGTGCAGCAGCTGCGCCCCGATGCCAAGCTCGGCATCGGCCCGTACATCACCGACGGCTTCTACTTCGACTTCGACGTGGCCGAGCCGTTCACTCCCGAGGACCTGAAGTCCCTCGAGAAGATGATGCTCAAGATCGTCAACCAGAACCAGAAGTTCGCCCGCCGCGTCGTCACCGAGGACGAGGCCCGCGTGGCCATGGCCAACGAGCCGTACAAGCTTGAACTGCTGAACAAGGCAAACGAGGCCGATTCCTCCGGCGAGGGCGTGAACATCGAGGTCGGTGCCGGTGAGATCACGATCTATGACAACGTCGACCGCAAGTCCGGCGACACCATCTGGTGCGACCTTTGCCGCGGCCCGCACCTGCCCAACACGAAGCTGATCTCCAACGCCTTTGCGCTGACCCGCACCTCGGCGGCCTACTGGCTGGGCAACCAGGGCAACCAGCAGCTGCAGCGCATCTACGGCACAGCCTGGCCGACCAAGGACGCGCTCAAGGCCTACCAGGAGCGCATCGCCGAGGCTGAACGCCGCGACCACCGCAAGCTCGGCGTCGAGCTGGACCTGTTCTCCTTCCCGGACGAACTGGGCTCGGGCCTGCCGGTGTTCCACCCGCGCGGCGGCATCATCCGCAAGGAAATGGAAGACTACTCGCGTGCCCGCCACGTCGAAGCCGGGTACGAGTTCGTCTACACCCCGCACATCACCAAGGGCCACCTCTACGAGGTCTCCGGTCACCTGGACTGGTACCGCGATGGCATGTTCCCGCCGATGCACGTCGATGCCGAGCTCAACGAGGACGGCACCGTGCGCAAGCCCGGCCAGGATTACTACCTGAAGCCGATGAACTGCCCGATGCACAACTTGATCTTCCGCTCGCGTGGACGCTCCTACCGCGAACTGCCGCTGCGCCTGTTCGAATTCGGTTCGGTCTACCGCTACGAGAAGTCCGGTGTGGTCCACGGCCTGACGCGCGTGCGCGGCATGACCCAGGACGACGCCCACATCTACTGCACCAAGGAGCAGATGAAGGACGAGCTGACCACCACCCTGAACTTCGTGCTCGGGCTGCTCAAGGACTACGGGCTCGATGACTTCTACCTGGAGCTTTCCACCAAGAACCCGGAGAAGTCCGTCGGTGACGATGCCATCTGGGAGGAAGCCACCCGCACCCTGGCCGAGGTCGCCGAGGCCTCCGGCCTCGCGCTGGTCCCGGATCCGGGTGGAGCCGCGTTCTACGGCCCGAAAATCTCGGTCCAGGCCAAAGACGCGCTGGGCCGCACCTGGCAGATGTCCACTATTCAGCTTGACTTCAACCTGCCCGAGCGGTTCGAGCTCGAATACCAGGCAGCCGACGGCACCCGCCAGCGCCCGGTGATGATCCACCGCGCCCTGTTCGGCTCCGTCGAGCGCTTCATGGGCGTGCTGACCGAGCACTACGCCGGTGCCTTCCCGGCCTGGCTCGCCCCGGTCCAGGTCGTGGGCATCCCCGTCGCCGAGGCCTTCAACGAGTACATGTTCGATGTCATCGACAAGCTCAAGGCCGCGGGCATTCGTGCCGAGGCGGACATCTCTTCGGACCGCTTCCCGAAGAAGATCCGCACGGCGTCCAAGGACAAGGTCCCCTACGTGCTCATCGCCGGCGGCGAGGATGCCGAGGCGGGCGCTGTCTCCTTCCGCTTCCGCGACGGCAGCACGGATAACGGCGTGCCGGTGGACGACGCGGTGGCCCGCATCGTCGCAGCCGTGAAGAACCGCGAGGCGTAGGACGCATGCGGGGAACCAGCAACGAAGAGAGGGACATGGACCAGATGATGAGTGCGGCCGCCTCGGGGGCGACCCCGGATGCGGCCGGCGACCAGGCGGTGACCGACGACTTCGAACTTGCCGGCGTCCCCGACTCCTTCCAACGGCTCTGGACCCCGTACCGCATGGCATACATCAAGGGCGGGCAGAACCAGGTCAAGGGCAAGGACGACTGCCCGTTCTGCGAGGGGCCCAAGCGCAGTGACGAGGAGGCCTTGATCGTCCACCGCGGCAAGACCGCGTTCGTGGTGCTCAACCTCTTCCCGTACAACCCTGGCCACGTGCTGATCTGCCCGTACCGCCATGTGCCGGACTACACCGACATCACCGAGGAGGAAACAGCGGAGATGGCGGCGCTGTCGCAGAAGGCGATGCGGGTGTTGCGCGAGGTTTCCCGGCCCACCGGTTTCAACCTGGGCATGAACCAGGGTGTCACCGGGGGAGCGGGCATCGCCGCGCACCTGCACCAGCATGTGGTGCCGCGCTGGGCAGGTGACGGGAACTTCTTCCCGATCATCGCCGAAACCAAGGCGATTCCGGCAACGCTCGACGCGATCCGCAGGGACGTGGCCGAGGCTTGGGGGCAGGACCAGGGGTCCTGAACAGATAAAAGAATGAAACGTGTGGCCGCCCGGTGGAAACCGGGTGGCCACACGCGCTCCCGGGTTACGCACCCGGCTACGCCTCCGCACTCGGGTCGCTGACATACACTCCGCAGGCGGTATCCCAGGTTTTCTGCGGTGTGCTGTTCGACAACCCCTACGCGATCGAGCTGACTTGCTCTGTCACCGTGGTACCGCTCCATCCTGACGCGTAGGGGAACGCAGGATCAGGACCTGAAGATTCTCCGTCACGAGACGCCCAGTTAGTCTTCGGGACAGATTGGGACTGGCTGGGGGAGCGGCTTTCACGTACTGGATGCCGAGTAATGAAGTGATGCCGAGGCCATGAACCTGGTCGCGACCGTGACTTAGTACAAGGGCCGGGTCACAATAGGATCCATGTTGGAAGTGAGGGTTCTCGGGCCGCTCGGAATTACCCTTGACGATGTCCCATTGGAGCCGTTGGGGTCCATGGGGAAGGCTATCGTGGCCATGTTGGCGATGGAGGCTCCCCGCTGGGTGACCCCTGAATCGCTAACCGATGCACTGTGGGGAGCTTTTCCACCCACCAGTGCGAAGAATTCCCTGCAGCTTCATGTATCCGGTCTTCGGAAACTCATGGTCCCGAACGGCGTGTCCGTTGACTGGACGACCGCGGGGTACCGGTTGGCTACCCCGGCGTTGTACGTGGATGCCATGGAATTCCGAAGATCAGTGGCTGAGGCGCATGCTGCCACAATGACCGGGAGCCTGGCACATGCATCCGGACTATTTAGTCAGGCCATGAATCTGTGGCGGGGCATGCCTTGTCAAGGACTGGAGCATCTTCCCTTTCACCTGCAATTCAGTATGGATCTGGTCGCCGCCAAAGCGTCTGCTCTTTGCGAATGGGCTAGATGTCTCATGAACGAGGGACATTTCGAACGAAGTATTGAGGTCGCTGAGGAGGCCAGCCGTTTTTCACCCTACGACGAACATGCATGGGGGCTGCTGGCACTTGGACGTTATCGCGCCGGTCGCCAGTCTGAATCACTGGCAACTATCCAACGGGCCAAACGGCTACTCGCCAGCGAACTTGGACTTGACCCAGGCCCTGAACTTCAGGAATTGGAAGGCCAGATCCTGTCCCATTCGGTCCCTCCCATACAGGAACAGCCCATTGCCGTCGTCTTAGATCCACCTTTGAGTGCGTTCCCGGTACCATCGGTGACTTTGGTAGGTAGAGACGAATTGCTCTTGCGCCTTGAACCCATGCTCCAAAACCCGGGAGTCATCACGCTTACGGGCCTTGGTGGAGTCGGGAAGACGGCAATCGCAGCAACTGCAGCGACCGGCTTGCAAGTCAACGGGCGGCCGGTCACCTACCTTGACCTATCGACGGCGCATGGAATGTCGAGTGCACTCGCGCAGCTGGAATCGATCGTTGAAGCGCCGAAGGCGGTTCGATTATCGGAGGAGATACTGTCGGCGGTCCCCGTATGCGTCTTGGACAATGCCGATGGAATCGATGGGGCATTGGAGACCAGACTTAAGGTACTGACCCAATTCCGCCATCTGCTCCTACTCGTGACCCGTCGTCGGCCGCTAGGTTGGAAGGACGAACGTGTTATTCGGATTGATCCGCTGCCCTACGGGCCGATGCCTACGGGGCCGTCCCCGGCTGCGACACTTTTCATGGAGGGGCTTGCCCCGGGCATCGATCCTGAAATCCATGCGGTGGAGGCGATTTGTATGTCGCTTGAGGGGCTTCCCCTTGCTTTGCTATTTGCTGCCCGGAGGACCCGCTTCATGTCGCTTGACCGGTTGGCGTCATCCGTTGGAGCATCGGGATTTGCTTCAGTCTTTGGATCCAAGGCCAGGAGCAACACGGAGCCGTTCGGTTCACTGGACGCTATAGTTGGGGCCACTGTAGCGGCATTGGAATCGGGAAGCCTGTCCGTCCTAGAGCGCTGTGCAGACATCATGGGGTGGACGACATATGGCCTCTTAGATTCTGCATTCGGTCCCAATAGCTCGGTACTGATTGACGGGTTGGAAGAACTCTGTGATTCGGGTCTGCTTGAAGCTGGCCCATATGACACATACCGGCTTCGCAGGGTGGCTAGGGAATATGTTCTGGCTGCTAGGCAAGAAAACCGTCCTGATCCATTTATAACTGAAATTATCTTGGCGCATGTTGCAGCCATCGTCCCGGGGCTTTTCGGACCGAAGGCTGCTGCTGCCCTGCAACGGCTTTCGCTGGATCATGAACCGATTATTGGTGCGCTTGCAGCCGCCATACGGGATGGCCAGCACGAATCAGCGGTGGCCCTGGCTTTTTCCTTGGGCAGGTACTGGCTCTTGGCAGGGCAATTGAAGGAGGGCAGGCAATGGATCGAGCGTGTTGGTTCGCTGTCCCTTGCATCAGATTCGGATCGCATTAGGCTCTCGATTCTGGGGGCAACTTTTGGTAGTTACATCAATGAGGTTGGCTGCGAAGTGCAACTGAATGAACTACTTGAACAAGCATCAACGATGGGAGTGGTTATTGACCGGATCATTGTAAACGGGTGGTGCGCTCTGGCCGCCATGGAAGCCCACCAAAACCTTCAGGCCAATGCCGACCTCCATGCAAACAAGGCTGCAATATTGGCCGAAGCCAGTGAAGATCCGTCGTTAATCGCACTAGCCCGCGACCTTGCTGGTCATGTGGCCGCCTATCGCGGTGACCATGATCGGGCGTTGGCGCTGGCCTTGGAAGGCATCGATGCAGCGCGCCAGAGTGGTGACGCCTACGACATGCTTAATCTGCTTACTGCTGCGGTGGACAACCTAGTGAGGCTGGACAGGATCCCAGAGGCACTTGCCTTGTCGCGGGAAGCCCTCGAGCATGCATCTTCCTTTGAATCTGGTCCGTTGGTCTCAACAGTTTTACTCCTGCGTGCAGATGCACTTACTGCCGACGGACAGATTCACGAGGCGCGCGGGTACCTGACCGAAGTATTGCGGATCTCGATTGATTCGCACCCGGATCCCTTGGGAACAGCAGACGCACTGTATATTTTGGCTGCTGGTGCGGCTCGTGAAATGCGGGATCTGATCGCAGCGCGACTCTTTGAAGCTGCCCGGTCATTCTTGGCAGATTGCGGATTGGATTTGGAATCGCGTATGGCTGGCCACTGCTCTCGGGAGTATGACGCACTCTCCCAGCGATTGGGAAATGCCTTGATCTCTACCCTTGGAATTGGAGGACGGAGTGACCCGCAAAAGGTGGTATTTTCTGTAGTTTCTGGAAGTATTTGGTCGGTTGAGTCCGCATCCTACCCAGCACAAAAGTATGCCGGGCACCCTCCCTTGAGGGCGCCCGGCAGTTGAACTACGGATCACCAGCGGTCCTGCCTCACCCAAACGGTGCCGAAGTTGTATGCACGGTTGGGTTGTGCGTATACATATTGCGAGTAGCCCGTGAAAAGTGCGTTACCCACGCGCTTGGAAACGATAAAGCGCCAGTAGTATCCGGGGAGCAGGGCCACCGTATGACAGCCATTCCTTGTGCCAAGGGTTTGGATGACGTTGTACCACCGTCCGTCTGACGAATAAACTTGTGTCTTGAATTCGTAGGTGTACGGACCGCCCTCGACATGTTGGAAACAGATGCGAGCGCTTGTATAGCCAGTGGCAGCGGACGCAGGAGGTGCGATCGCGAAACCGCCGGCAAAGACGAGCCCCATGGCGAGGAGCCAAATGGTCAACGTGCGCTTGATCCCCACCACGCGCCTAGCCCTCAGGGGGCGGTCTCCCAGGTCATTGCCGCTGGCGGCGGACCCGGTCTTCGAATCCTTCATCGTTTTCATGATGACTCCTTGTGGACTGTTCGTGTTCTGACAACATGAACTCTCCTCCGCGGCACTTAACCGCTGCTTAAGAGTCGCTGATCCTTCCCCGTTCGCCGGGACACCGTCGCCGGTGATGCGTTCCATTCCGGTGGCTGGCTGCCCCCTTCGCGCGATCCTGGCCCTGCACGGGCTGGAGTCGTGCCCACGGTATGACTGCATGCGGTTCAGCTGCCCCATGACCAACGCCAAGGTGGCCCATATTGGCCATCGCCCCGCCGTGTCCCCCGATCCGGGGGCGGGCACGTGATCGGGGCCCCGGTGAAAGGGGAGGGTTCCGACCGCCGGGACGGGGATTTGTCCTGCGGGCAGTTCCACAGTGCTGCATCCTCGGGCACTGGCCGCCGCGAAAGGGCAGATGGTGAATGCCGTCCTCCGCAGCCCTGGCTTCGGGCGGCTAGCTCGAGAGTTGGTGGAACACGGCCGGTAGCGAAGCCAGCGAGGCGACCACCGCAAAGGCGCCGATGCCATAGCCGAGACCCAGTGCACAAAGCGCCAGCCAACGGCCCCTTTCGCCGGCGACTGCGATCTGGTTCAACGAAACGTGCCCGGCGCCGACGGCGAAAACGGCAAGCACCGGCATGCCCAGCATCCAGAGTCCCGAAACCGCGACGAGGGCCAAGGCCAGGGCTGCAACAGCGAGCCTGTTCAGTCGAGCGGTTTTCGGGGGGTCCGAAACGTCAAGTGCGCTCATGGGTCCTCCTGGCCTCTTAGCTGAGGATGAGTCTAGCTGTCGCTACGGCAGGGCAGTGGAGCAGGGCACGGGCGCTCCGCCGAAACCAGCGATGGCGCTCAACCCAGCAGCGTCGCCCGCCGTCGGGGATCCGCCTCCGCGCAGGTGCATGCCGTGAGCCAGGGGAGTCGTTCGGACCCGTGGGGCAGCCTGAACCGGCGGGAAGGGGTGAGGACCGGGGGAATCTCGAGAACCGGATCCGCTACGGGTGCATCATTTCAGGGCGTCCTGTACGCCCCCGAAGGGATCCCGGTCAAAGATCCGGGCCGGAAGCCCCCGATTGTGACGTCACAAACCCCGCTTCGGCCCGAACCACGGTCCTACGATGAAGCGTACTTCCCCAACCTTTGAAAGGACATCGACTTGTCCAGCACAGAAAACACTTCATCCGCCCCCGCCCTCAAAGGCAGTGACCGGGTGAAGCGCGGCATGGCCGACATGCTCAAGGGAGGCGTCATCATGGACGTCATCAATGTCGAGCAGGCCAAGATCGCCGAAGACGCCGGAGCCGTCGCCGTGATGGCCTTGGAGCGCGTCCCGGCCGACATCCGCGCCCAGGGCGGCGTGTCCCGCGCCAGCGACCCGGACATGATCGACGCCATCATTGCCGCCGTGTCCATCCCGGTGATGGCCAAGGCACGCATCGGCCACTTCGTCGAGGCCCAGGTCCTGGAATCCCTCGGTGTCGATTACGTCGATGAGTCAGAGGTCCTCTCCCCGGCCGATTATGAGCACCACATCGACAAGTGGAACTTCAAGGTGCCGTTCGTTTGCGGGGCCACCAACCTGGGTGAGGCGCTGCGCCGCATCAACGAGGGCGCAGCGATGATCCGCTCCAAGGGCGAGGCCGGCACCGGCGACGTGTCAAACGCCACCGGGCACATGCGCAAGATCCGCGCCCAGATCGCCCAGCTGGCGGCATTGCCCGAGGACGAGCTCTACGTGGCCGCCAAGGAACTGCAGGCACCGTACGAACTGGTCAAGGAGATTGCCTCCACCGGCAAGCTCCCGGTAGTGCTCTTCACCGCCGGCGGCATCGCCACCCCGGCCGACGCCGCGATGATGATGCAGCTGGGCGCAGACGGCGTCTTCGTCGGCTCGGGCATCTTCAAGTCCGGCAATCCGGCGCAGCGTGCCGCCGCCGTCGTGAAGGCCACCACCTTCTACGACGATCCCTCGGTCATCGCGCAGGTATCACGCGGGCTGGGCGAGGCCATGGTCGGCATCAACGTGGCCGACCTGCCGGCACCGCACCGCCTCTCCGAGCGCGGCTGGTAAACAGCGCCTCCTCGCAATGAACGCAAACGTGCTCCCGGCTTCAGCATTGAAGCCGGGAGCACGTTTGCGTCCCTCCGGTCTCGACCTGCCCGCAACCCGCCATCGGATTCTCCAACGTCTCTTCCAGTCTTCCCGACTAGGGTCTTTGCTGGAGAAGTCTTGGCCCGAGGCGTGGATAGCCCGGCGTGCGGGCCTTGCGCGCGTTATCGCCTTCGAATGCCGGGCACTGAATCAATCGTGGAGGAGCCGACCATGGAGCTGATCTTCGTACACGGAGCCTTGGTTCGTGACGGGCGCTGGTGGTGGCAGCGGACGGCCGAGTTGCTGAGCGAAGCAACTGGCATCAGTAGCCGAGCCGTTGCCTTGCCTTCCTGCGGGGAAGCTGCGCCGGAGCAGCCCTGCGGTGCTCTGGTGGCAGACGCTGAAGCCCTTCGGGCTGAACTCGACGAGACGGATTCCGCGATCGTCGTTGGCCACTCGTATGGGGGTACGGTGATCGCCGAAGCCGGAGGACACCGTGCGGTTGAACACCTGCTCTTCGTGTCTTCGTACCTGCCGGAGGTCGGCCAGTCCCAGGCGGTGATCATGAGCGGTGATGAGGACCCGGTTTCCATTGGAGAGAACGGGGACGGAACAGTGGGCGTGGTGGGCTACGACGCGACCTCGTTTGGAGATCGATTCCTTCAAGATGCCGATGGCTTGACCCGGAAGCAGGCGTGGGATCGGGTGACGCCACAGGCCCTGGCGCATTTACCACACCGACAAGTACTGCCGGGTGGCAGGGCGTGGATTCGACGTACATCGTCTGCAGCCGGGACCGCAGCACCTCGCTGAAGCTGCAACGATTCCACGCGTCCAGGGCGACGCGGTCCATCGAACTACCGACCGGACACCATCCGTTCATCACCCGTCCGGACCTGATGCTGGAACAGCTGTTGGCACTGCTGCGACTGAGCTGAGCTTCATTCGGACGCGCAGGGTGCCCATGGGTAACCGCTCAGTGTTTACACACCCGAAACGCCCGTGGTGTTCGTCGTTCCGGGATTTAGCGCAGCACCATATGCCGGCCGCGGCCCAGCAGACGCATCCCGGAGGCCTCGAAGAACTCGGCGGAACCGGGGGATCCGGCGGCGATGAGTTCCGGAGCTGCTCCCTCAGCCAAAGCCAGCGGATTCGTCATGCCGTGGGCCAGGGCGTGGAGCAGTGCGGTACCGGCACCCTGACGGCGGTGGTCACTGGCGACGGCAAGACCGTAGAGTGCCACCTCCCCGCCAATGCTCTGCTGGGCGAATGCCCGCCCGACCAGATCCCCGTCAAGTGTCCGGGCGCTGGCATGCTCCACCCGGCGCAGGGCGGCGTGGCCGGCTGTCAGCCCGGCGGCCTTCGGGTCGCGCCACAGGTTGGCGACCTTGAGTTCCAGGGCATCTGCACCCTGGGCCTCGGGCACGTCGATGCCCAGACGTACTCGTCCATTCCAGCGCTCCCACTGCGGTGAGGGATTACCGGCATGCCAGCTGATCTGGGAGGCGTCGCGGAAGCCGGCCTGATGCAGTCCGGTGCCCCCGGCGCCGGAATTGATCCAGGCCTCGATCCGGCGGGCACCGAGGCGGGTTCCTTCGGCCAGACCGGGGCGCAGCCCGGCTTCGTTGGCGTTCTCGGGGAAGAGCAGAACCAGTCGGCGGCGGGCGGGCTGCCAGGCCCAGGAACATTCATGGGTGGTGAACACCTTGCCGCCGGTGGCCACAGCCATGGCCTGATGCCATGCGGACAGCGACTTCTGGGCGGAACCAATGGTCGGCATGTGCTTTGTTACCCCTTCAATCCACGTCGTTCGAGCAGCGGTTCGATGCGTGCGTCACGGCCCCTGAAGGCCCGGTAGGACTCCAACGGATCGCGCGTGTTGCCGCGGGCGAGCAGTTCGTTGCGGAACACCTCACCGGCGGAGCGGGAAAGGCCGCCGTTTTCCTTGAACCATTCAACGGTGTCGGCATCTAGCACTTCGGACCAGATGTAAGAGTAGTACCCTGCAGCGTAGCCGCCGTCGAAGACATGCTTGAAATACCCGGTCCGGTAACGCGGCGGGACAAGTTCGGGATCCAGTCCGGCTTCCAGCAACGCATCGCGTTCAAAGGACAGCGGGTCTTCCACCCGCTGTCCGGTGGTGAGCGAATGCCAGGCCAGATCGAGCACGGCGGCGCCGAGGTATTCGGTGGTGGCGAAGCCCTCGCCCCATAGTGACGCGGCGTCGAGTTTCTCCAGGATGCCCTCGGGCAGTGCTTCGCCGGTCTCATGGTGCACCGCGTAACGGTGAGCCAGCTCGGGCCAAGTCGCCCACATCTCGTTGACCTGGGAGGGATACTCAACGAAGTCCCGCGGCACGTTGGTACCCGCGAGCGAGGGGTAGGTGGCAGCGGAAAAGAGCCCATGCAGCGCATGCCCGAACTCGTGGAAAACAGTGGTCAACTCGTCCAGGCTCAGCAGGGCGGGGGCACCGGGTGCAGGCGCGGGGATGTTCAGGTTGTTGGTGACCACCGGCAGCTCACCCAGCAGCGAGGCGCCGTCGCGGATCGAGTTCATCCACGCGCCTCCGGCCTTGGTGGGCCGGGCGAAGTAGTCGCCGGTGAACAGGCCGAGGGCCGAACCGTCGACGTTGGCGACCTCCCAGGTGCGCACGTCCGGGTGCATGACCGGCAGGTCGGGGCGCTCGGTGAACGTGATCCCGTACAGGCCCGTGGCAGCGGCGAACACGCCGTCCGTGATGACCTTGTCCAGCTCGAACCAGGGGCGCAGGGCGGCACGATCCACAGCATAGCGATCCCGGGCCACGGCGGCCGAGCGGAATGCCCAGTCCCAGGGGCGGATGGGTGAGCCGGTGGCAGCGGAGAGGATGTCCGCCTCAGTGCGGGCATTGGCCAGGGCCGCGGGGACCAGGGCGGCGAGGCGTTCGCGGACCGCCGCCAGCGACGGGGCCGTCTGGGCGGCCAAGGCGTAGTCGGCGTGGGTGGCGTAGCCCAGCAGCGCCGCGCGGTCGGCACGCAGTTCGGCCATTCGGGCGCCGATATCGATGGTCTTGTGCTCCCCGGCGGTGCCGCGGTTCAGCGAGGCCTCGAAGATCCGACGCCGCGTGGCGGACAGTTCGAGCTGTTCGAGCACCGGCTGTGCCGTGGGCAGGATCATTGTGATCAGGTAGCCGCCCTCATAGCCCGCGGCCAGCGCTGCTGCTGCCGCGTTCTCCAACGCGGCGGCGTCGAGTCCGGCGAGATCGGCGGCCGAGTCGAAGTGCACGGCGGCGTCGTTGAGTCCGGCCAGCAGGCGGCGCGAGTAGGTGGAGGAAAGCTCGGTGATGCTGGCGTTCAGTGAGCGCAGGGCTTCCTTGGCGGCGGGTTGGAGTTCGGCCCCGGCCTGGCGGAAGTCGCGCAGCGTCTGTTCGACCAGTCGGGCATCCTCCCCGCGCAGGGCGGAGGCGTCAACCTGCAGCAGGCGCGCATACAGGTCCCCGTCCAGATGGATGGCGTCGTGGTGTGCGTTGGACAGCGCCTGCATGCGGGCGTCGATGTCCAGCAGTTCGGCAGTCCCGTGCGAGGGAAGCACGTTCGAATAGGCCATCAGCGTGCGGCGCAGCAACTGGCCGCTGCGTTCCAGCGCGACGAACGTCGTCTCGAAGGTGGCGGGGGAGGCGTCGGTGGCGAGCAGGGCCAGCTCGGTCAGCTGTTCCCGCGCTCCAAGCGTCGCGGCCTGAAGGTAATCGGCCGGGCCGATGAGCGGAAAATCGGGAAGTTCGTACGGCAGGGGGCTACGTTCGAGCAACGGATTAGGCATGGCCCAAGCCTGTCATACCGGCCCCGCGCAGGCACGTTCCCGCGCCGTTGTTTCGCCATGCGCGATAGGCTCGGGGGCATGCCAGCACCGAACTCCGCTTCCCGCCGCGCGCTCCCGGCCGCCTTCTTGCTGGCGTCCACGTTGGCCCTTGGCGCCTGCTCGGGGCAAGGGAGCGAACCGACGGCAACGCCGTCGGGCATGCGGGTTTCCGAGACCCCGGCCAGTGCCGGTGGGGCGCCGGCCGCACCGGACGCAAGCACCGCTCCGGGCAAGCCGACCGCAGCCAAGGCCCCCAAGGCTACGACCACCGCCGCGCCGCCGCTGGGATCGCTCGATGACTGCGGGGCCGATGACTGCCTGGACCTGGTGGTCACCGGCGATGTGCTGCTGCACCCCGCGCTCTGGGAACAGGCCATCGCCGATGGATCCACAGCCGCGCCCGACTACTTCCCGCTGGTCTCCGGAATCAAACCCCTGCTGGACGAGGCGGAGGTGGCGATCTGCAACCTCGAAACCCCCGTCGCCGCATCGCCGGGACCCTATTCCGGTTACCCGGGCTTCAACGTCCCCCCGCAGATCCTGCCCGCGCTGAAGCAGGTCGGCTACGACGGTTGCACCACAGCCAGCAACCACACCATCGACGCGGGAACCGCCGGCGTGGTGCGGACCCTCGACGCGCTCGATGATGCCGGTTTGGTCCATACCGGCTCCTACCGGACCCGTGCCGAATCCCTCAAACCGCTGCTGATTGAATCCCGCGGGGCGGAGATCGCCCTCATTGCGGGCGCCTATGGGCTGAACGGGCAGGTGGCCGACATGCCCTGGCGCGTGGACGGCATCGGGAAGGCCGGGCTCATTGCCCGGGCCAAGGCAGCGCGGGCCGCGGGTGCCGACCTGGTCGTCGCCGGGCTGCATGCCGGGGTGGAATACACGGACCGGGCCTCCGCCGACCAGATCGCCCTGAATCGGGCCCTGGCTGAATCCGGGGCCTTTGACTTCATCTACTCCCACCACACGCACTCGGTGCTGCCGCTTGAAAAGCACGCGGGGACCTGGATCGTATACGGTCTGGGCAATTCGGTGGCCAAGCACGCGACGAACAACCCGCTGAACCGCGAGGGACTGAGCGTGAAGATGCGCTTCGAACGCAGCGGCAAGAGCTGGAAGCCCGCCGCCCCGCAATGGGCCGGGCACATCATGGCCGAAAACCCCTCGCGCTGGTGTGCGCTGCCCGCCCCGGCGCGAAAGCCCTGTACCAATGCCGCGGTGGATGCAGCCTCGCTGAAACGCACCGCCGGGACGGTCAACGCGATGGGTGCCGCCAAGGACGGTGCCACGCCATGGATTCCGGCCGGTAGGTAGCCAACTTGGTTCCCGGGCGCGGTTGGCCGGATGCGGCGCGTCATGACGGGCGCCGGAGGGGCGTGGCCGGAGTACGCTTTAGTGCGCCCGGCCGCTGTCGGGCACACAAACCGTTTCCGGGCATGTGCCCGGGAGGAAGCGATCAAGCGTGAACCGTATAGGTGTGCTCGCCCTGCAGGGTGATGTCAGGGAACATGTTCAGATGCTACGCAGGTTGGGAGCCGACCCGGTCCCCGTGCGCCGCCCCGAGGAACTGGACGGACTGGAGGGCCTGGTGCTCCCCGGAGGGGAGTCGACGGTCATCGACAAGCTGGCCAGGACCTACGGCGTGGCACCGGTGCTGAAGCAGCGGATTGCCGAGGGCCTGCCGGTCTACGGATCCTGCGCCGGGATGATCCTGTTGGCGGATACCATCGCCGATGCGAGCACCGATAGTGCGGGAAATCCGCAGCAGAGTTTCGGCGGCATCGATATGGTGGTTCGCCGCAACGCGTTTGGCCGGCAGGTCGATTCATTTGAATCCGACATCGATTTCGAGGGTTTCACCGACCCGGTGCGAGCCGTCTTCATCCGTGCTCCCTGGGTTGAAACCGCCGGCGCCGGCGTCCGGGTATTGGCGCGGGTCCCGGACCCGGAAGGGCAAATGCGGCCCGGTGTGGACTCGGTCGGTAGAATTGTCGCAGTTCGTTCGGGAAATCTCTTGGCGACCTCCTTTCACCCCGAGGTGAATGGGGAAAGTCGAATTCACGAATTATTCATTAAGATGATCAGAGGAGACGCGTAAGCATGTCCGGCCACTCCAAATGGGCAACCACGAAACACAAGAAGGCAATCCTCGACAGCAGGCGCGCCAAGGCGTTCGCCAAGCTGATCAAGAACATCGAGGTCGCTGCCCGCGCGGGCGGCGCTGACATGGCCGGCAACCCCGGCCTCGAAGTTGCCGTTGCCAAGGCAAAGAAGACTTCGGTCCCCAATGACAACATCGACCGCGCCATCAAGCGCGGCGCCGGCCTGACCGGCGAGGTCATCGACTACACCGAGATCATCTATGAAGCACGCGGCCCGCAGGGCTCGGCGCTGCTGATCGAGTGCCTCACCGACAACAAGAACCGCGCGGCTTCCGAGGTGCGCCTGGGCATCACCCGCAACGGCGGCACCGTCGCCGACCCGGGATCCGTTGCCTACCTCTTCGCCCGCAAGGCCGTCATTACGCTGCCGAAGAAGGACCTGACCGAGGATGACCTGCTGATGGTCGTGCTCGATGCCGGAGCCGACGAGGTCAAGGAATCGGGCGACAATTTCGAAATCCATGCCGAGCCCGGAGACCTGCGCGCCATTGTCGCAGCCCTCGAGGAGGCCGGCATCGAGTACGAGACCGACGAGGTCGAGTTCGTCCCCTCGATGCAGGTCGAACTGGACGTCGATGGCGCGGCGAAGTTCATCAAGCTCTTCGACGCGCTCGAGGAACTTGACGACGTGCAGAACGTGTACTCGAATGCCGAAATCTCGGCCGAGATCCACGCCCAGCTGGACGCGGAGTAGCACCCAGATGGCCTTGCGGGTGGTAGGCGTCGACCCCGGACTGACCCGTTGCGGGTTGGCCGTGGTCGACGTCGAACCCAACCGCAGGGCCACGCTTGTTGATGTCACGGTCATCGGCACCGACCCGGGGGTGGCGCTTGACGCGCGGCTGCTGGTGATCGCCGACGGCATCGACGCCTGGCTGGACAAGCACCGGCCCGACGTGGTCGCGCTCGAACGCGTGTTCAGCCAGATGAACGTCTCCACGGTGATGGGCGTCGCCCAGGTCACGGGCGTGGTGATCGTCGCCGCCGCCCGCCGCGGCATCCCCGTGGCGCTGCATACGCCCACCGAGGTGAAGGCCGCGGTTACCGGCAGTGGCAGCTCGAACAAGGCGGCAGTGGGCAAGATGGTGGCCAAGATCCTGCGCCTCGATGAACCACCGAAGCCGGCCGATGCCGCCGATGCCGCAGCGCTGGCCATCACGCACGGTTGGCGAGGCGCCGCACCCGGCTCCCACGCCACCGCATCGGCGCCCACCGTCGCTGCAGTGGCGGCCCGAAGCTCGGGGCTGACCCCCGCCCAGCTGGCCTGGGCCGCTGCCGAGGCGTCGGCCAAGGCGCGGACGGTCCGCTCACGCTGAGTCCGAGAGGAAATAAGCCAGTGCCGCTGTTCGCAGCCTGAGGTACAAAGCTGTAGGCTATTCGTAAATGTATTCGCATCCCCGGGCGCGCTGCCCGGGATTCGACGCCGGAGGCGACCCCAAGGCATGATCAGTTCTCTCAACGGTGCGGTTCAGCACGTCGGCCTGAATACCGCAGTCATCAACGTCGGTGGATTCGGAATGCTGGTCAACGCCACCCCGCAGACGCTTTCGAACCTGCACGTCGGACGCGACGCCATGGTCCACACCTCGATGGTGGTGCGCGAGGAATCGATGACCCTGTTCGGTTTCGCCGACACCGAGGAGCGCGACGTCTTCGAGGTGCTACTCGGCGTAGCCGGCGTCGGCCCCCGCACGGCGTTGGCCATCCTGGCCGTCCATACGCCCGAGGACGTGCGCGTCGCCACCCACACCAAGGACACCAAGGCCTTCACCAAGGTTTCGGGCATCGGCCCCAAGGGAGCCCAGCGCATCGTGCTGGAACTCGCGGGCAAGCTCGCCCCCACCGGAAGCGGCGCCACGGCGCCCGGCACGCCGGTCGCAGACGCCTGGCGGGGCCAGGTGCTCGAGGCGCTCACCGGGCTCGGCTGGACCGAAAAGGATGCCGGCAAGGCGCTTGACGCGCTGGAGAAGTCCGATCCGGATGCAGTTGCCACCGGCAACGTCCCGGAGATCCTGCGCACCGTGCTGCGCTCCCTTGGCCGCACCCGTTAGGAACCCCGGGAAACCATGAGCAACGACGAATCGCTGACCACGACGGGTTCCGGACCCGAGGAGCGGGCCATGGAGTCCGCGCTGCGCCCCAAGAACCTCGATGACTTCGTCGGACAGGTACGCGTGCGCCAACAGCTGGACCTGGTCCTGCAGGCCTCGCGCATCCGCGAACGCACGGCCGACCACGTGCTGTTGTCGGGTCCTCCCGGGCTGGGCAAGACGACGCTGGCGATGATCGTCGCGGCGGAAATGAACGCTCCGCTGCGGATCAGCTCCGGCCCCGCCATCCAGCACGCCGGGGACCTGGCCGCCATCCTTTCCTCGCTCTCCGAGGGCGAGGTGCTTTTCCTGGACGAAATCCACCGGATGAGCCGTCCCGCGGAGGAAATGCTCTACATGGCGATGGAGGACTTCCGCGTCGACATCATCGTGGGCAAGGGCGCCGGCGCCACCGCGATACCACTTGAGCTGCCGCCCTTCACCCTGGTCGGGGCCACCACCCGAGCCGGGTTGTTGCCGGGTCCGCTGCGCGACCGATTCGGCTTCACCGGGCACCTGGAGTTCTACTCCACGCAGGAGCTCGAGCTGGTGCTGCGCCGCTCGGCCATGCTGATGGATCTCGCAGTGAATTCGGCCGGTTTCTCCGAAATTGCCGGACGATCGCGCGGAACCCCCCGCATTGCCAACCGGCTGCTGCGACGCGTGCGCGACTGGGCCCTGGTCAACGGGCTGGAGCAGATCGATGCCCGGGCCGCCTCGGCCGCATTGGACATGTATGAGGTCGATGCCCGTGGCCTGGACCGGCTGGACCGTTCGGTGCTGCACGCTCTGTGCACGAAGTTCGGCGGGGGACCGGTGGGGCTGTCCACCCTGGCGATTGCCGTGGGGGAGGAAACCGAGACGGTGGAAAGCGTCGCCGAACCGTTCCTGGTCCGCGAGGGCCTGCTCGGACGCACCCCTCGCGGCCGGATCGCCACGGCGGCCGCCTGGGACCACCTCGGACTGCGGATGCCCGCCGATGCAGTGTTTGCCGGGCAGCTGCCCGAGGACATTGAAAGCCCCGCCGAAGCGGAATAGCGGGGCCGGGACCCGGGGTGCTGTGTGCAATTGCATTCGCGCCCAGAGTGAACACGATGGCGGAGGTCACATCGCCGTTCAGCTGCGGCGGCTACAATGGAAGTCGCCCGACCGGCCAATCCGTACTGCGCCCGGCCGTCCCAATAGATACAAGAACAGGTAGTCAACCCGTGCTTATCAACATCCTAGCCACAGCCACCCCCGCCGCAGCCAAGCCGTTTGATCCGATGCTTCTGATCATGCTGCTTGCATTCGGCTTCCTGATCTTCACCATGTTCCGTGGTCGCAAAAAGGCAGCAAAGGCCCAGGAGACACTGCGCTCTTCCCTGGCCGTCGGCACTGAGGTCATGACGCAGTTCGGGCTCTTCGGCACGGTCCGTGAGATCGACACCGAGAACAACAAGGTCGTCCTTGAGGTCTCCCCGGGCAACACGGTGACGGTCCACTCACAGGCAGTCGCCAAGGTCACCGTCCAGGAACCGAGCATCACGGCCCCCGACGACGTTTCCTCGCTGACCATGGACAAGGCATCCGAAACCCGCGATCTGACCGCCGGCGAAACGCCGGAAGAGACGCTTCGCCGCCTCGACGGTGACAACGGCCCCAAGGCCTAACCCACGAATTTCATACCACTGCCATAGCGCCCCGCCACATCGCCGGGCGCTGTTGCAGTGGAAAGACAGCGGCCCGGGAGGCACCCTGACGGGAGCCTCCCGGGCTCAGCCGAATCAGCGCCATGCATGCGGCGTGACAAGAAGAAAGTCTCTCGATGTCTAAAACAGGCCCGATCAGGCACGCGCGCAAGGCGCTGCTGTGGCTCGGCGTAATCTTCATCATGCTCAGCATCCTGATGGGTGTTGGGATCATGACCAATAACGCCTCGTTTGCACCGAAACTCGCGCTCGACCTCGAGGGCGGAACCCAGATGATCCTCGCGCCCCAGGTATCCGGCGGGGCCCCGGCCACGCAGGAACAGCTTGACCAGGCAGTGCAGATTATCCGTGATCGCGTTGACGGTTCCGGTGTCTCCGAAGCCGAGATCACCACCCAGTCCGGGAAGAACGTCGTGGTTTCCATGCCGGGCGTGCCCGATGCGAAGACCCGGGAGCTGATCAAAGCCTCGGCGAACATGGAATTCCGTGCCGTCATCGAGGCCGATCAGCGGGTCACCGCCGTCCCCGAGGACCAGCGGACCCCTGCGAAGGACCTCCCCAAGCCGACGGCCAAGCCGGAAAACGGTTCGGATCCGAACTGGGTCGACGCCAAGCTGCAGAAGGAATTCGAGGCCTTTGACTGCGTCGCCGAGATCGGCAAGGGCGCATCGGTCGTACACGATCCGACCAAGCCGATGGTCGCCTGTGAACCGTCGACGGCGACGACCTACATCCTGGGTCCCGTCGAGGTTCCCGGCACTGACATCAAGGATGCCAGCTCAGGCCCCGAGCGCAACAGCCAGGGTGCTCCCACCGGTGGCTGGTCCGTGAACCTCGAGTTCACCGGTCCGGGCCAGGCCGCGTTCCGCACCGTCACCGAGCGCATCACTCCGCTTGCTCCGCCGCGTAACCAATTCGCGATCCTGCTGGACGGCACGGTCATCTCAGCACCGCGTTCGCAGGCAATCATCGCCGACGGACGGGCCTCCATCACCGGCGGCTTTACCGAGGCCTCCGCGAAGGATTTGGCCGAACAGCTGAAGTACGGCGCACTGCCGATCAGCTTCACCATTCAGAGCGAGCAGCAGATCTCCGCCACGCTGGGCACCGATCAACTGCGCATGGGCCTGATTTCCGGCATCATCGGCCTGGTTCTGGTTGCCATCTATTCCTTCTTCCAATACCGTCTGCTCGGCTTGGTCACGATGGCCTCGCTGATCGTGGCCGGCGTCCTGACCTATCAGGCGATCATCCTGCTGGGCTGGGCGCAGAACTACCGGCTGTCGCTGGCTGGCATCGCCGGCATCATCGTCGCCATCGGCCTCACCGCCGACTCGTTCATCGTGTACTTCGAACGCGTGCGTGATGAGCTGCGTGAGGGCCGTGCGCTGATCTCGGCGGTCGAAACCGGCTGGAAGCGTGCCAAGCGCACCATCATCGCCTCCAAGGCGGTCAACCTGCTCGCGGCCTTCGTGCTGTACATGGTGGCAGTGGGCAATGTGAAGGGCTTTGCGTTCACGCTGGGACTGACGGCCATCGCCGACCTCGTCGTGGTCTTCCTGTTCACTCACCCGATGCTGCAGATTCTGGCACAGACGAAGTTCTTCGGCCAGGGACACCGGCTTTCGGGCCTGGATCCTTCGCTGCTCGGTGCCGTTCCGCTGTACCGCGGGGCCGGCCAGATCCGCCGCTTCAACCAAGAGGCCCCGGAGGCACGCGGCAAGAAGAATACAGCTGCCGCGGCCGAGGCCGAACGCCGACAGACCATTGCCGAGCGCCGGCAGGCCGCCGCCAAGACCGGTTCGACCGGAAACGCCGACACGAAGGAATCCGACCGTGGCTAATCTCGCAACTTGGGGCAATGAGCTCTACACCGGAAAGCGCTCCTACCCGTTCATCGGCAAACGCAAGATCTGGTTCCTAATCGCTGGCATCCTGGTCCTCGCGTCGATCATCCTGCCCATCGCCAAGGGCGGTTTCAACCTGGGCATCGAGTTCCGCGGCGGTTCGGAGTTCACCATCTCCGGCGTCGCCCACCAGGACATCGCGCCCGGCGAGCAGGCCGTGTCACAGATCGCCCCGGACAGCCACCCGAGCGTGACGAACATCGCCGCCAACACCATGCGCATCCAGACCGACAAGCTCTCCGATGAGCAGACGGTCCAGGTTGCGCAGGCCCTTGCCGACGCCTACGGCGTGAACAAGTCCGAAGTCACCTCCACGTTCATCGGCCCGTCCTGGGGTGCAGACGTGTCACGGCAGGCGCTTTGGGGCCTGGTCGTGTTCGTGGTGCTGGTGACGCTGCTGATGGCGGCATACTTCCGCACCTGGAAAATGTCCATTGCAGCGATCATCGGCCTGTTCGCGGTGGTCGTGATCACCATCGGGATCTACTCGCTGTCGAACTTCGAGGTCACCCCCTCGACGATCATCGGCTTCCTGACGATCCTGAGCTACTCGCTGTACGACACGGTCGTGGTGTTCGATAAGATTCGCGAGAACACGCACCACGTGTTCGAGCAGAAGAAGCGCACCTTTGCCGAACTGGTGAATCTGGCCATCAACCAGACCCTTGTCCGCTCGATCAACACGTCGGTCGTCGCCGTGCTGCCCGTGGGCTCGATCCTGTTCATCGGCACCTTCATGCTTGGCGCCGGCACGTTGCAGGACCTCTCGCTGGCACTATTCGTCGGCATCATCGTCGGCACCCTGTGCACCGTGTTCGTTCAGGCCCCGCTGTACGCGGCGATGCGCATGAACGAACCGGCGATCCGCAAGCACGACGCACAGGTGCTCGAGCAGCGCGAAGTCTCGGCCTAACCCCTGCCCCGCACTGTCAGGAACACCCCCGACGGCGGGGCGCGGGTCTTCGGACCCGCGCCCCGCCGTTCTTCATGCCAGCGTGCTATAACCTTGCATGAGGGCCTGTTTCCGCCGGAATCCGTCGGCGGGGGAAAGGGGCCCGCTGCGACGCCGGGCGCGGACCCGGTGGGTCGCATCGGCGCCTTTGAGAGAGGATCAACCATGGCAGAGAATCCCCGGGCCACGGTTCCAGGTGCACCGGTTCCCGCCCCGAACAACGGCGGACGCAGGGAAGGCACCATTTCGCGCCTCGTGCGCTTGGCAGGACGCAGCGCGACGGCCCAGCCGCCCACGCTCGAGCCGCTGCTGCGCACCGTCCGCGCGAACAGCCCCAAGGCCGACCTGGACTTGTTGGTGCGCGCCTACGCGGTGGCCGAACGCCACCACGAGGGCCAGAAACGCAAGAGCGGCGACCCCTACATCACCCACCCCGTCGCCGTCGCCACGATCCTCGCCGAAATGGGCATGTCCGGTACGATCCTCGCCGCAGCCCTGCTGCACGATACGGTCGAGGATACCGACTACTCGTTGGAGGACCTCACCGCCGAGTTCGGTCCCGAAGTGGCGATGCTGGTGGACGGCGTCACCAAGCTCGACAAGGTCCAGTTCGGGGAGGCGGCGCAGGCCGAAACCGTGCGTAAGATGGTCATCGCGATGTCGCGCGACATCCGCGTGCTGCTGATCAAACTGGCCGACCGCCTGCACAATGCCCGCACCTGGCGTTATGTCTCCCCGGAATCCAGTGCCAAGAAGGCCCGCGAGACCCTGGAGATCTTTGCCCCGCTGGCGCATCGCCTGGGTATGAACACGGTCAAATGGGAGCTGGAGGACCTCTCCTTCGCTGCGTTGCACCCCAAGGTGTACGAGGAGATCGTGCGGATGGTGGGGGAGCGGACCCCCGAACGGGAGAAATACCTGAGCCTGGTGCGCGGCACCATCGAGTCCGATCTGCGCGACGCCCGGATCAAGGCCACCATCACCGGCCGGCCCAAGCACTACTACTCGATCTACCAGAAGATGATCGTGCGCGGCAAGGACTTCGATGACATCCACGACCTGATGGGCGTGCGCGTGCTGGTCGATACCCTGCGCGACTGCTATGCGACGCTCGGAACGCTGCACGCGCGGTGGACGCCGCTTCCGGGGCGGTTCAAGGACTACATCGCGATGCCCAAGTTCAACCTCTACCAGTCGCTGCACACCACCGTGATCGGCCCCGGCGGCCGCCCGGTAGAGATCCAGATCCGCACCCACGAGATGCACCAGCGCGCCGAGTACGGCGTCGCCGCACATTTCAAGTACAAGCACGGCTCCCCGAAGTCCGAGGATGCCGGTGCCGAGCAGGACATGGACTGGCTGCGCTCGCTGCTGGACTGGCAGAAGGAAACCAGGGATCCGGACGAGTTCCTCGATTCGTTGCGCTTCGAGATCAACGCGGCGGAGGTTTTCGTGTTCACGCCCAAGGGCGAGGTGCTTGCGCTGCCGGCGGGATCCACCCCGGTGGACTTCGCCTACGCCGTGCACACCGATGTCGGGCACCGCACCATCGGTGCCCGGGTCAATGGCAAGCTGGTGCCGCTGAACTCCGAGCTGAACCACGGCGATTTGGTCGAGGTCTTCACCTCCAAGGCCGAGGGTGCCGGTCCCAGCCAGGACTGGCAGGGCTTCGTCAAGAGCGCGCGGGCCCGGAACAAGATCAGGCAGTGGTTCACCAAGGAGCGCCGGGAAGAGGCGATCGAAAAGGGCAAGGAGCAGCTGACCAAGGCGCTGAGGAAGAACAACCTGCCGCTGCAGAAGCTGATGACCCACGACACGCTTTCCGCCGTGGCCCAGGAGCTGCGCCACCATGACATCTCCGCGCTCTACGCGGCCGTCGGCGACGGGCACACCTCCGCGCAGAACGTGATCGAACACCTCACCGCCCTGGTCGGCGCGCCGGATGTGGAGGAGGCGCGGCTCGACGACACCCCGATCTTCGCCGCGTCGCAGCGCCAGCAGAACTCCGATTCGGGTGTCATCATCAAGGGCGTCGGCGAGGTCCTGATCAAGTTGGCCCGTTGCTGCACTCCGGTGCCCCCGGACCAGATCACGGGCTTCGTCACCCGCGGTTCCGGCGTCTCGGTGCACCGAAACGATTGCGTGAACCTCGAGCAGCTGCGCAGCGAACCGGATCGCCTGGTGGAGGTCGAATGGGCCCCGACGAAGTCCAGCGTGTTCCTGGTAGAAATCCAGGTCGAGGCACTGGACCGCAAGTCGCTGCTCTCCGATGTCACCAAGGTGCTCTCGGACAACCATGTGAACATCCTCTCGGCCTCCGTGAATACCTCGCGGGACCGGGTGGCCATCTCGCGCTTCTCCTTCGAGATGGGCGACCCGAAATACCTGAACCACGTGCTCAACGCGGTGCGTCGGATCGATGGGGTCTATGACGTCTACCGGACCACGGCGGGCAACCGCCGCTCCTGAGCCGATGCCCGGTGGCATCCGGAGCGATGGCGCGCTGAATGTTCGAGCGGGCTATCGACCGGACCGGGTGAAATCCACCCGGTCCGGTCGATTCGCGTCCGGCGCCGTCGGCGAGGTCCCGGCCGGCATTTTGGTACGCAGTCGACACCCTGGCCGCGGCCACGGCCGGTAGTCCGATTTGTTGATGACTGCTCCGTGCCCGGTCTACGTGTGCCAACTACTCAGCTGGGCTGTGTGGGCACCGCTTCGGTCATGGGCCTGCTCGTATTCGGTGAGCCGGGCGCCGACCTGTCCGGACACCACGGCGGACGGATCGCCCGGCGAGCCCGCCTGAGCCAGGTCCGCACCGCGGCCATCCGTCCACGGGGGCGGAAAAGCCGGACGGGCCGCAGCTGGGGCATGCATCTCCCCGATGGCCCGCGGCTGTTGTTCAGTACCGGTTCCCTGGGGCACTCCCGGGTCGCCGGGACACCGCGTGCTTCGACCGATGATTGCGGGGGATGCCAGCGCAGCGGCCGCTGGGCCAAACACGCATGGTGTCGCCGGGGTTGGTCGTGGCGCCTACGCTGCGGTGCGTTCCGGCGTGGCGTCGATGAGCTTGTCCACCAGGGCCAGCGCGCGGATCCTGCCGGGCCGGCGGTGGAAGAGTGCCACGGCATCGCGAACAGTTTCCAGCCGACAGCCCAGACGCGGGATGCCGTCCATGGCGGCCAGGATGGATCGGGCCGCGTCGGGCGGTGAATTGAAGGCGACATCGGTTGCGGTGCGCAGGGGCGATGTCACGGCGACGCCGCCCAGCATGCACAATTCCGTGTCATCGACGGCTGACTCCGATAGTTTGATCTTCAGCAGCGGTACCTGGGCGTTGGGCCGGTGGTAGCGGGCCACGAGCACTTCCAGTTCCGTGGGCATCGGCCAACAGCCGTAGACCCAGGCGGCGCTGCGCCGCCCGATGATGCCGTGCGGACCCATCCTCGGCCCGGCAATGACCGCGGCAGCGCCGGCGCGGATGGCAGCGGTGTCGGGTTGCGCGGCGCCGACGAAGGTTCCCGGGAGCACCTCGCGGATGATCCCCTGATGTTCCATCGCCCGGAGTTCACCATGGGAAAACGGGTGCCCGGCGAGCATGATCATCGAGCGGAGCTCGGGAAGCGTAGTGTTCATCCCTCCACGGTGGCAGGCGTCGATGCCGCGGCACAGTACCCGGGCGCCATTGTGGATAACCAGCCGGGAGCCAGGGCAGGGCGTCGGGCAGGCAAAAGGGCAGGTGCGCCGCCGCACGGCCATGTCGGCCGTCGGGAGCGCACCCGCCCCCTGTCCGCCGGGTCAGCGACCCGGTATTGCTGCTACTGGAAGTCCGCCGCGGACTTGCGCAACGTCTCGAGCCAGGCGCGGCGCGCCTCCAGCGCCTCTTCTGCGGAGCGGATCTTGGACTCCACGCCCTTGGCGCGGGCCTTGTCCAGGTCGGCTTCAAGCTCGGCGATGGCGTCCTCGAGCTGGGTGAGCATCGAGTTCGTGCGGGCTTTGGTCTCCGGGTTGGAGCGCTGCCAGGCCTCGTCCTCCGCCGAACGCACTGCCTCTTCGACCTGGCGCAGGCCGGCCTCGACGCGCTGCATGTCGCCACGCGGTACCTTGCCAGCGGACTCCCAGCGGTCGCGGATCGAATCCAGGGCCTTCTTGGCGGCGGCCAGGTTGGTGATCGGCAGCAGGGCCTTAGCCTCGAGCAGCAGGGCGTCCTTGACGATCAGGTTCGCGCCGAACTCCTCGTCGATGGCGTCGTTCTCGGCGGTGCGGGCAGCGAAGAAGACATCCTGGGCGGCGCGGAAGCGTGCCCACAGGGCGTCGTCATCCTTGCGTGACGCGCGCTTGGACAGCTTCCACTCCTCCATCAGGCGGCGGTATTCACCGGCCGTTGCTCCCCAGTCGGTGGAATGCGAAAGTTCCTCGGCCCGCGCGATGAGCGCTTCCTTGGAGGACTTTGCCTCGGCGTTGGCGGCATCGAGCTGCGAGAAGTACGCGCGGCGGTGGCGGTCGAACGTGGTGCGGGCACCGCGGAAGCGCTTCCAGAGGTTGTCCTCGTTGGAACGGCCCAGGCGGACGCCGTGCTTCTGCGCGGCCTTCCAGGCTTCGAACAGCTCGTTCATGCGGGCCGAGCCCTGCTTCCACTGGATCACCGAGGTGTCCTGTGCGGCAAGTGCCTCCGCCTCCACGACGATGGCCTCGCGAGCCGCCAGCTCGGTGGCGCGCAGCGCCTCCAGGGCCTGGCGCTCGGCGGCGGACAGGGCCGATACGGCGGCGCGGGCCGCTTCGATGCGGGCCTCCAGTGCCGGCAGGTCACCGACCATGGTGCGCTCGGCAACGGTGGCGGCGAGGTGGTCAAGGGTCTTGGCCATGTCCGAGCTCGGTGCCTTGGCTTCGACGCGCTGCTCGAGCAGCATCAGCTGGGAAACGACATCGTCGTGCTTGCGCACGAAGTAGGCCAGGGCCTCCTCCGGGCCGGCATCCGGGTACTGGCCCACGGGGTGCTCGGTGCCGTCGATGATGACGAAGACGTGTCCATCCTCGGACACGCGGCTGTGCTTCGCTGCTTCTTCCAGCGGAGTGCTGAAGGCAGGAGGAGCGACAACGCCGGTGGCTGCCGCGGTGGCTGCCGCGGGGCGCGGCATGGCTGCCGGGGAGGGAACCGCAGCCGGCTTCGGGGCCGGGGCTGCCGGGGTGGGTGCCTCCGCCGCGGCGGCCTGCTCCATTACGGGCTGGCCTTCCGCTTCGGTGCTCGGCTGGACGTTGTCGTCGGATTGCTGACTGGTGGTCACCGCTGAAACTCTTTCACTCGGAACGGTTCCGGGCGTATCGCCGGAACAGGTATCAGGGCCACTTTACCCAGTCCGGGGCCCCGGCCGGTAGTTTCGGACCCCGAGCCGCACTCATTCGCATGGTTTCGCGCACCGCGCACTAGACTTGTGCGGTGAGACGGGCCCGTGTAGCACCCGCTGTTGCCGGGTATCCGGCCCCGTCCGAACGATTTTTCAATACCTACGAGGAGTACCCCACCCATGGCACGCAAGGCCTCCCTGTCCGGCTTCCCCGAATGGCTTCCCCAGGAGCGTGCCATCGAGCAGCACGTGTTGGATACGCTGCGCAAGACCTTCGAACTCCATGGGTTCGGAAACATCGAAACCCGAGCGGTCGAAACCGTCGGGCACCTGCTGCGCAAGGGCGAGATTGACAAGGAGGTCTACGGACTCTCCCGGCTGGCGGCCGAGGAAACGGCTAAGTCGGACCCGAATGCGCTGGCCCTGCACTTCGACCTGACTGTCCCGTTCGCCCGCTACGTGGTGGAGAACGCCGGGCACCTGGCCTTCCCGTTCCGCCGCTACCAGATGCAGAAGGTATGGCGGGGCGAGCGCCCGCAGGACGGCCGTTTCCGCGAGTTCATGCAGGCAGACATCGACGTGGTCGGGGAGGGAACGCTGCCCTTCCGCTACGACGTGGAACTGGCGCTGGTGATCGTCGAGGCCCTCTCGGCGCTGCCGATCGGCGATTTCATGCTGCGGGTGAACAACCGCAAGCTCGCCGAGGGCTTCTACTTGGGACTGGGCCTGGAGGACCCCGCGGGCGTGCTGCGCTCGATCGACAAGTTGGAGAAGATTGGGGCGGAGAAGGTCGCCGAACTGCTGCGTACCGAGCTCGGTGCCACGGACGCCCAGGCCGAGGCCGCGCTCGCGCTGGCATCGATCCGCACCCTGGACGACTCGTTCGTCGGGCAAGTGCGCGCGCTAGGCGTGTCGCACCCGCTGCTCGAGGAGGGGCTGGAAGAGCTCGCCGAGGTGGTGCGCACCGCAGTGCGCCGCGCACCGGGCAAGGTCATCGCCGACCTTTCCATCGCCCGCGGCCTGGATTACTACACCGGCACCGTCTACGAAACTGTGTTGGTGGGCCACGAGTCCCTGGGCTCGATCTGCTCTGGTGGCCGCTACGAATCCCTGGCCTCAAAGGGCAACAAGAACTACCCGGGCGTGGGGCTCTCCATCGGTGTGACCCGGCTGGTCTCGCGCATGCTTGCCGAGGCCTCGGTCACCGCCTCGCGCTCAGTGCCCTCCGCGGTTCTGGTGGCACTGGCCAACGACGAGGGCTGGCACGATGCCCAGGACGTGGCAGCGGCCCTGCGCTCACGCGGAATCTGCGTGGAGGTGGCGGCCGCGGCGGAGAAATTCGGTAAGCAGATCAAGTTCGCCGACCGCCGCGGCATCCCATTCGTCTGGTTCATCGGCGAGGACGGCTCCCACGAGGTCAAGGACATCCGCTCCGGCGAGCAGTCCAGCGCCGACCCGGCCAGCTGGATGCCGCCGGCGCAGGACCTGCACGTGGGCATCGTTTCCGCCTAGGCACCACGCCGTCGGTTTCCGCCACCGCGCCTGTGTCGCTGGACACAGGCGCGGTGGCGGCTTCTGGCCCGCCGGGTATGGGCGGTAAACTCACAACAGATCATTCACCCATCCTTCAGTGCCCCACCGGGGTGCGGATTCGGCGCCCCACGGCGCCCTCCGGCCCCGGACGAGGCCATCCTGTCGAAAGGACAGCAGTGCTACGCACTCATCAGCTGGGCACGCTCCGCGCCGAGCACATCGGAGAAACCGTCACCCTGACCGGTTGGGTGGCACGCCGCCGCGACCACGGCGGTGTCGCCTTCCTTGACCTGCGCGATGCCTCCGGGTTCGCCCAAGTCGTCGTGCGCGACGAGGCCGACTTCCACCCGCTGCGCAACGAGTTCGTGCTGCAGATCACCGGCAAGGTCGAACGACGCCCCGAGGGCAACGAGAACCCGGCGCTGGGCACCGGCGAGATCGAGGTCATCGCCGACATCGTCACTGTGCTGAACACCGCCGCACCGCTGCCGTTCCAGATCGACGAGCATGTCGAGGTCGGCGAGGAGGCGCGCCTGCGCCACCGCTACCTGGACCTGCGCCGCCCGACTCCGAACCGCAACATCCGGCTGCGCTCCGAGGCCAACCGCATCGCCCGGAACCTGCTGCACGAGCAGGGCTACTGCGAGATTGAAACCCCGACGCTGACCCGCTCCACACCCGAGGGCGCCCGCGACTTCCTGGTGCCGGCCCGCCTGGCCCCGGGTTCCTGGTATGCGCTTCCGCAGTCCCCGCAGCTGTTCAAGCAGTTGCTGCAGGTCGGCGGCTTCGAAAAGTACTACCAGATCGCCCGCTGCTACCGCGACGAGGACTTCCGTGCGGACCGCCAGCCGGAATTCACCCAGCTGGACATCGAGGCGTCGTTCGTCGAACAGGATGACATCATCGAGCTCGGCGAGGCACTGGTCAAGGAGCTGTGGAAGCTGATCGACGTCGAGATCCCGACCCCGATCGCCCGCATCACCTACCACGAGGCCATGGCCAAGTACGGTTCGGACAAGCCGGACCTGCGCTTCGGCCTCGAGCTGACCGACATGACCGAGTTCTTCAAGGACACCGGGTTCGGGGTCTTCAAGGCCGCGCACGTTGGTGCCGTAGTCATGCCCGGTGGCGCCACCCAGCCCCGCCGCACCCTTGACGGCTGGCAGGAATTCGCCAAGCAGCGCGGGGCTAAGGGCCTGGCCTATGTCCTGTACAAGGAGGACGGCGAGCTCGCCGGCCCGGTGGCCAAGAACCTCACCGAGCTCGAGCGCGCAGGCCTGGCCGAGGCAACCGGTGCGAAGCCCGGCGACTGCATCTTCTTCGCCGCGGGTTCTAAGTCGGAAGCCCGCGCGCTGCTCGGTGCCGCACGCGTCGAGATCGGCCACCGCACCGGCCTGATCAAGGACGGCGACTGGGCCTTCGTGTGGGTCGTTGACGCACCGATGTTCGAGCCTGCTGCCGCTGCCGTTGCCTCGGGCGACGTGGCCGTGGGCACCGGCGCCTGGACCGCTGTCCACCATGCGTTCACCTCGCCGAAGCCCGAATTCGTCGATACCTTCGACACCGACCCGGAATCGGCGCTTGCCTACGCCTACGACATCGTGTGCAACGGCAACGAAATCGGTGGCGGCTCGATCCGCATCCACCAGGCGGACCTGCAGCAGCGCGTGTTCAAGATGATGGGCATCGACGAGGAAGCGGCGCAGGAGAAGTTTGGCTTCCTGCTTGAGGGCTTCAAGTTCGGTGCCCCGCCGCATGGCGGCATCGCGTTGGGCTGGGACCGCGTGCTGCAGTTGCTGACCGGATCCGATTCGATCCGCGACGTCATCGCGTTCCCGAAGACCGGCGGTGGATTCGACCCGCTGACGGCCGCGCCGGCGCCGATCACCGCGCAGCAGCGCAAGGAGGCAGGCGTTGATGCCCGCCCCGAGGCCAAGAAGTCCGACAAGGACAAGAAGGAATCGGCAGAGGCCGAAGCCAAGTAGTCCACTCCGGCGTGCAGCGCCGGAGACCTGGGGGGCGTCCACCATGCGGTGGGCGCCCCCTTTGTCATATGCCCCGACGCGAGCTGTCTGCGCCGACGGGGGAGCGGGGGGTGGAGCGTGGCGGCTTGATCCGGCAGCGGCGCGAGGTCGGGCCTGCACCCACCGCGTTGCCGACAATTACATGAGGTGAGGTATTCCGAATGCCCTCAGGCGGAGCGAATTCGGACCCATTGCTGCGCCGCAAAGGCGTCCGGGTGGAATGCCTCCGGTGGACAGCGACTAAAATGTGGATAACTCTGATATTATTTATTACCTAGGTAAAATTTTGAGTTAGTGCAGAATTTTGGCGGCGTCCGTCCGGCAAACATACTCACCCCCACGGAAAGGCCACGACATGTCCTCCGAATTCCGGCACCCGGTGGCAGTTTTACACTCCGGCACGGCCATGCCGGCCCACCGGCCTACTCCGAAGCCCGTGAGCGAGCGGGCATGCTGAGCAGCGACAAGCATTTCCCGGGCTCTTGGCAGCGCGCCCTGCTTCCCCTGAGCCTTCTCGATGCGCTGGAAGCCGGCCCGAACCACGGGTACGCGCTGGCGCAGATTCTGGAATCGCGGGGCTTCACGCCCATCAAGGGCGCCACGCTCTACCCGGCACTGGTCAAGCTCGAGGCGGCAAACCTGCTTGACAGTACCTGGGAGGAGGGGCGCGGGGCCCCGGGACGCAAGGTCTACACGCTGACCGGTACCGGTCGCGGACATCTCGCGGCCCAACGCGAATTATGGTTCTTCTTCCAGGGCGCCGTACTGCGTGACTGAATCCCGAGGCACCACTGCTCGACAACGCCCGGCGCTGTTACGCGCGCCACGACCGTTGCCGTGGAGGCCGGCTTCGCCACCTCGGCTGGTGGCGGTTCTGCTCTGCTACGGCGGAACGACCGTGAGCCCGAAGATCCTTGAAGGCGGTCCTGGTTGAGCGGCTGCCTGCAGCTGATCCTGAAGGCGGCCCCGACCCCTAGGCTCCCGGCAACTGGTCGGTGTCGATAACCAGTGTGAACGGTCCGGAATTCACCAGCGAAACCTCCATCGTCGCCCCGAAAACGCCAGACTCCACGTGTGCCCCGCGCACCCTCAGCTGCTCCATGAACTCCTGGTACAGCGGTTCGCTGACCTCGCGCGGAGCCGCTGCGGTCCAGCCCGGCCGCCGACCCTTGCGCACATCGCCGTAGAGCGTGAACTGGCTGATCACCAGCAGCGGCGCGCTCAGGTCGGCACATGACTTCTCCTCATCCATCATGCGCAGCCGCCAGATCTTCTCGGCCAACTTCGATGCCTCTGCCGACGTATCGGTGGTGGTCACCCCGAGCAGCACCATGAGGCCAGGGCCCTCAATCTTCCCGACAACAGTCCCTTCTACCTCCACCGATGCCCGGCTGACCCGCTGTACTACCGCTTTCATGCACCTAACCCTTTGCCTCGATTTGAAAATTGCTCCCCATCACAATACCGGCCGACTTTCCCGCGCCTCCCGCCCCGCTCATCCTTAAGTTGTCCACACCGCGACGCGTTTCGAATAGCGTGTTTCGCCCTGCAGCACAGACTTGAACCATGCCCCAAACCCCGGTCCCCACCAAAAACGACATCGGCCGTCCGGTCGCTGTCGACACGTTGTTGCGCGCCTTGGCCGGGATCTGCATAGACCTTGAACGGGTCTACGATTCCCTCACCGGGATGGACCTTGATGCGCCACGCGCGGCCCTGGCGGTCCTGCTGACGGAACGTGCCGCCCGGCTCGTGGCTCGAGGACAGCTGGTGGCGGCCTCCACAGCCGACGCGAGCCGGGTAAAGGTGCTTGACGCCGAGACCGTGAAGGCGGTTGAGGCCATCACTGCGGAACCACGCTCCTTTTTCGCCGGTACAGTCGATCTGCCGGACTTGGCGACGGGAAAGATCCCGGGCAAGCCGCTTTTTCGAGACACGGCCGACTACTACCGCGAACGCCTGCACATTGGCGGGGCAGAGACCGCGCGTCGGCTGACCGGGGCCCGGCTGCTGACTCCGCGCCCTGCTCCGGCGTCCGATACACCCGCTACGGCCCGTTATCCTCGGATGGCAGAGGCCGCGCGCGACGGTTCTGCCGACGTCGGCCAGCTCGTAGAATACGCCAAACGGCTGGAGGCCCTGCAGCCGGCCATCTATGGACGCCACGCCGCCGCCGCCCTCACTGACGCCGTGGATTCCTCTCTTGCCGAAGCCGCCCGGACTCAGGAAGCAAAAGGTGGAAAGAAGATCATCAGGGCCTGGGAAGAATATTTGGATGCCGGGGACACGCCGCCATCGGACGCCGAACTGCGTTCTAGGCAAGGCATCTTCTATCTGGGTGTACGCCGCGGCCTGCATGAATTGATGCTGCGGTGCACGCCCTTGCAATTCGAGGCGATGGAGACCTTCTTCGATGCGGCAGATAATCAATGTTCGACCAAGGCCGCTGCTTTCCGATCCAGTGATGGGGGAGCGGCGGAACAGCCCCGACTTTTTCCCCCGGACGATGCGGGAAACGGAACGAACACCGAGCCTGCGTACGATGCCGCTGTACCGTTGCAACCCGGTGCGGACCGGGCCCCGGCGTGGGCCTGCGATCCCGATCTGCCCGAGGACCAGCGTCCGCTGGGGGATTTCCCGACCAACGAGACGGTGACCACGCAGAATGATGAAGCACTCGGACTGACCCGTGCCCAGCGCCGCCTTCAGTACCTCGCCACCGGATGCGCCAACACGTTTCATCGCGCAGGAACCACCGGGGCTGCGCTGAACGCCCAGATCGTAGTCCATATCGACTTCCAAACCCTGCTGGGCCAGCTCAACCGCAGCGGCACCACCAACCACGGGGTCAGCATTGATGCCGAAAGTATCCGCCAACTGGCCTGCCACGCGAAAATCCTGCCCATCGTGTTCGGGGGCGACAACGAGGTGCTGAACATCGGGCGTCAATCACGCTACTTCACCCGTGCCCAGCGGGACGCGGTATTGGCCCGTGAGGGTGGTGGCTGTTTCCGGCCAGGATGCACCATGCCGGCGCACACCTTGCAACTGCACCACGTCAAACCCTGGTCACGGGGAGGGGAGACCAGCGTGGCCAACGCGCTGGCCGTCTGCGACCATGACCACCACCTGCTGCACACCGGTGCACTAGTGGCCGCTGTGAGCAATGGGGTGCCGCAGCTGGCCTCCGCGGACCCGCCCGCGATGCTCCGACCCAACATTTATGGTTCTCCTGACTGAGATGTGGGTCGGGGAAAGCATGGTACGAAAAAGCATGGGCAACCCCGGTAGGTTTGGAAGTTCTCACACCAACAGACCTACACGGAGTCACCCATGCGAGCTTCCACTCTACTGAACCGCGTCTTCACATTCACCGGCGCCACGGTCACCGCCGTGGATTACCCCGGCCACGGACCGGTCACCGCCACCGTCAAACTCACCGCCCGCACGAAACTTTCCTGTCCGCACTGCCCCTTCAGCACCACCGCCAGCTATGACACCCGCTGGAACGCATCCTCTTGGCGGCACCTGGACACCGCCGGAACACCAATGATCCTGAAGATGCTGCGCCGGCGCCTACGCTGCCCCGCCCACGGAGTCGTGGTTCAGGCCGTGCCCTTCGCTCGCCATGGCTCCCGGTTCACCCGTGACTTCGAGGACCTGGTCGCTTGGCTGGTGACCCGTATGGACAAGTCCAGCGTCTCCGCTTTCACCCGGATTGCCTGGCGCACCGTGGGGGCGATCTGCGAACGCGTGGTCGCGGACCAGCTCGATGCCTCCCGCTTCGGGAACCTGGTGAACCTGGGCGTGGATGAAATCTCCTGGCGTAAGCACCACAACTACCTCACCCTGGTTTCGGACCATGAAACCTCCACCATCCTCTGGGGATCAGCCGGGAAGAACGCCGCGACGTTGGATCAGTTCTTCTCCGAGATCGGCCCCGAAAATACCGCGAACATTCAGGCGGTGAGCATGGACATGGGGGCCGCGTTCATCAAGTCGGTGAAGGCCAACGCACCGAACGCTGCCATCTGCATCGACCCGTTCCATGTGGTCCAGCTTGGCACCAAGGCCCTGGAAACCGTACGCCGGGCCCACTGGCAGCGTGCCCGGTCCCTGCCGGATCAGGCGTTTGCGAAGAAGTATCAGGGCAACCGCTACGCCCTGCTGAAAAACCCCGGAACTCTCACCCCCACGCAACAAGAAACCTTGGAACAGCTGCGTGAGGACGGCGGGACACTCTGGGAGGGATATCTGCTCAAGGAGTCCCTGCGCGAGGTCTTTGCCGGGGACCTGGAACCTGAGGTGGTGATGGCGATGATCCAGTCCTGGTGCGATGCGGCCACCACCAGCGGGTTGGGGCCGTTCATGAAGGCCGGGGCAACCCTGCGCGGGCACATCGACGGGGTCCATGCCGCGGTGACCCGCGGGCTGTCCAATGGGAAGCACGAGGGCCTGAACAATAAGATCCGCACCATGACCCGCCGCTCCTACGGATTCCACAGTCCCGAGGCCGCGTTGGCGTTGATCATGCTCGCCTGCGGACCGGTGGAAGTCAGGCTCCCGTACCAGAGATAACGGGACCCACATTCACGTCAGGAGAACCACATTTATTGGCATCCGGAGGATGAAGTAGCCCGACGCGCTCCGGACCTCCATGCGTCCAATACGGTCCGGTCTTCAGGATCCCCGCCGGCGGGCCTGGGCTGATGAGCCGCGCGCGCCCGTGCCGTCGAGTCCCGGTGCACGCCGGTAACTGGTCTAGGCTGGGTGGGTGAACGACCTGCTCAGCGCGCTGGATGACGATGATCGCGACGAAGAAACCATCCGTCCGCGTCCGCCGCTTGCCGTGCGCATGCGGCCCCGCAGCATCGATGAACTGGTCGGCCAGCAACACCTGCTGAAACCCGGTTCGCCGCTGCGCCAGCTGGCCAACCAGGGCGGTTCCGGACCGTCTGGACCCTCGAGCATCGTCCTCTGGGGGCCTCCGGGCACCGGTAAGACCACCATCGCGCACGTGATTGCCCGAGTACCCGGGCATCACTTCGTTGAGCTCAGCGCCCTGACTGCCGGCGTGAAGGATGTCCGCCGGGTCATGGATCAGGCGCTGACCGACAGGGACCTGAACGGTATCACCACCGTCCTCTTCCTCGACGAGATCCATCGTTTCAACAAGGCGCAGCAAGACGCACTGCTCAACGGTGTCGAAAACCGGTGGGTCGTGCTCATTGCGGCAACGACCGAAAACCCCTCGTTCTCCGTGGTTTCCCCGTTGCTTTCGCGCTCCATCATGCTGACCCTGCGCCCGCTGGCGGATGACGACATCAAGATGCTGCTTGAACGTGCCTTGGTCGACGCCCGCGGATTCGGTGGCGAACTGCAGATCGATGACGATGCCATGGAGCATCTGGTCCGGCTGGCCGGGGGAGACGCGCGCCGGGCGCTGACCACGCTTGAGGCCGCTGCCGGGGTGGCCTTCGCTGAATGCGAGGACCTTGCCGGTGAGCCTGCGGGCACAGGCGCCGATGTCGGTGCCGATGCAACCGGCGGCGCTGACGGGGAAGCCGATGCTGACGGCCTGGGTCCAGCCGGCCCGACTCCCGTGGTCCTGCGCCTGACAGCCGACCACGCCGAACGCGCCATGGACGCCGCTGTGCAGCGCTATGACCGCGCCGGGGACCAGCACTACGACATCATCAGCGCGTTCATCAAGTCGGTGCGCGGTTCGGACGTGGATGCAGCCCTGCACTACCTCGCCCGGATGCTTGAAGCGGGGGAGGACCCGCGCTTCATCGCCCGCCGCATTATGATCAGCGCTTCCGAGGACATCGGCATGGCGGACCCCTCCGCGCTTCCTGTCGCCGTTGCCGCCGCCCAAGCCGTCGCTCTCATCGGCATGCCCGAGGCCCGGATCATCCTGGGCCACGCGGTGGTCCATCTGGCGACGGCACCGAAGTCAAATGCCGCCTACAATGCCATTAATCAGGCGTTGGCCGATGTCAGGGCGGGCCACGGATCCAGCGTGCCGGACCATCTACGCGATGCCCACTACCCCGGCGCCGGCGCACTGGGCCACGGGAAGGGCTACATCTACTCCCACGATGCCCCGCATTCAATTGCCAAGCAGCAGTACGCACCGGACGACCTGCTCGGCAAGGACTACTACCGCCCGACGGCAAACGGCGTCGAACGTTCAATTTCCGAGCGGATCGAGCGGATCCGCGGCATCATCCGTGGCCGCTGACGCTCCGGCAAGCGTCGGCGAACCCGGTGGAACCCGGCTTGTTCCGCTGCCGCACCGCCACTGACCAGCGCGCATCTTCCCCTCCCGGAGTAGGGGCAGGACCCTGCTGTGGGATCCGTCACCGGGGGTTCGCCTCCACGCGACACGGCGCGGTGCTAGGATTGAACCTTGGCTGGCAAGCCGTCCTCCATGCACGTCACCCGCTTGCGGGTGTGTGGACATGGGTTGGAACGGTTGAAGTGAAACGGGAAGCGGCTTCCCTCAACTCTCCATCATGGAGGCCAGTGCGACTACAGCCGCTCTAAACAGATAAGGACACTCGTGGCTAACAACACTCGTGCCCGCCGCAAGGTTCGTCTCTCGCGAGCCCTCGGCATTGCTCTGACTCCTAAGGCTGAAAAGTACATGGAGCGTCGTCCGTACGGCCCGGGCCAGCACGGCCGTGCCCGCAAGAAGCAGGACAGCGACTACGCAGTGCGTCTGCGCGAAAAGCAGCGTCTGCGCGCCCAGTACGGCATCCGTGAAGCACAGATGACCCGTGCCTTCGAAGAAGCCAAGCGCACCAAGGGCCAGACCGGTGAAAACCTGGTCGAGCTCCTGGAAATGCGTCTGGACGCCCTGGTTCTGCGTGCAGGCTTCGCCCGCACCATCGCCCAGGCTCGCCAGCTGGTTGTGCACCGCCACATCCTGGTCAACGGCCAGCGCGTGGACCGGCCCTCGTTCCGCGTGTCCGAGGGTCAGCTGATCCACGTTCACGAGCGTAGCGAAAAGATGGGCCCGTTCCAGATCGCTGCAGCCGGCGCCCACCGCGACGTGCTCCCGACGGTTCCGGCCTACCTGGACGTCAAGCTTGAAGCCCTCCAGGCCAAGCTGGTTCGCCGCCCGAAGCGCTCCGAGGTTCCCGTAACCTGCGAAGAGAACCTCGTCGTCGAATACTACGCACGCTAAATTCCGCGGGTTCCTGACCCACAGAATACGCATTGCGTAAACACTGAGCCCGCGGCCCCGGCCGCGGGCTCAGTGTTATCCGGAATGATTCGATAAGGTTGTTGCGGACATGACAGCGCACTCAAGGAGCAGAACACATGACAGGGTCCGATATCGCGGGACTGATTGCGGCCGGGGTCTTCGCCGTGCTGGTGGCCCTGTTGGCCATCCCCATCTGGAAACTCGGCCGGGTGTTCGACGAATTGCGCCACGCGGTGCGTGAAGTCTCCGAGGGAACCACGCCGCTGCTCGAAGAAGTGACCACGACGGTGGCCACCACGAACGGGCAACTACTCAAGGTCGACACCATCACCACCAACGTCTCGGACGCCTCGGCCAACATCACCGCGCTTTCCTCCTTGGTGGCAGCCACCATCGGACGCCCGCTGATCAAGGCAGCCGCATTCAGCCATGGCGTCCGCGCCGCGCTTGCCGCCACCTCATCGGGCAAGGGCCGCCGCAGCCGCTAACGCGAAGGAAACACACGCATGAAAAAGATCTTTTGGGTCAGCATCGGCATCGGCATCGGAGTCCTTGCCGCCCGCCGCCTGGCCGCCGCCAAGGACATGGTGGGCCCCGACGGGCTTAACCGTGCCGTCGGGCGTTTCGCCGATTCCCTGCACGATGTCGCTGATGCGTTCCGTGCGGGAATGAACGAGCGGGAGACCGAGCTCAAGACCGCACTGGGCGTTGCCGACGCCCCCGGGGCACACGCGCCCCGCCACTAGCCACACCCCGGGGCCGGTGCCGAAGCGCGCCGGATTTCCCCTGCCCCAAGCCACACCCGCATTGCACGAAGGAATCACGATGAAATCGCAGGAAATTGCCAGCCGCTGGGTTGAATACTTCGAGGCCAAGGGCCACACCGCCGTGCCCAGCGCTTCGCTGGTCTCCAGCGACCCGTCCCTGCTGTTCACCGTGGCCGGAATGGTCCCGTTCATCCCGTACTTCACCGCCCTCGAGAAAGCTCCCTACGCCCGGGCGACCTCGGTACAGAAGTGCATCCGCACCGGCGACATCGATGAGGTCGGCAAGACGGTTCGCCACGGCACCTTCTTCCAGATGTGCGGCAACTTCTCCTTCGGCGATTACTTCAAGGAAGGCGCCATCTCCTACGCGTGGGAGCTGCTGACCACTCCGGTCGCAGACGGCGGCTTTGGCCTGCCCGCCGAAAAGCTGTGGATCACGGTCTACCACGAAGACACCGAGGCACTGGAGATCTGGCGCGACAAGGTCGGCATTCCCGCCGATCGCATCCAGAAGATGGGCAAGGCGGACAATTACTGGTCCACCGGCCAGCCGGGCCCCGCCGGACCCTGCTCCGAGATCTTCTACGACCGCGGCCCCGAGTACGGCATCGAGGGCGGCCCGGCAGCCGACGACACCCGCTACATCGAGATCTGGAACCTGGTCTTCATGCAGTACCAGCGTGGCGAGGGCACCGGCAAGGACAACTTCGAGATCCTGGGTGAACTGCCCAAGAAGAACATCGATACGGGCCTGGGCCTGGAACGCCTGGCCATGATCCTGCAGGGCGTCGAGAACATGTACGAGACGGACCAGGTCCGTCCCGTGCTGGACAAGGCCGCCGAGATTTCCGGCAAGACCTACACCTCCACCGAGGATCCGGCCGATCCGAACCACACCAACGATGTGCGCATGCGCGTCGTCGCTGACCACATCCGCTCCTCGCTCATGCTGATCTCCGATGGCGTCTCGCCGTCCAACGAGGGCCGCGGCTACGTGCTGCGCCGGCTGATCCGCCGTGCGGTGCGCGCCATGCGCCTGCTCGGCGTGGAAACGGCCGTGCTGCCAGATCTGCTGCCGGCCTCGCGCGACGCGATGAAGGGCGTCTACCCGGTGGTGGAGTCCGACTTCGCCCGCATCTCGCGTATCGCCTACGCCGAGGAACGCGCCTTCCTTCGCACCATCGCCTCCGGCACCGCCCGCCTGGACGAGGCTGTCACCGCCTCCAAGTCCGCTGGTACCCCGCTGTCCGGTGAAGAGGCCTTCGCCTTGCACGATACCTACGGCTTCCCGATCGACCTGACCCTGGAAATGGCTGGCGAGGCCGGTCTGGCGGTGGACGAGAAGAAGTTCCGCACGCTCATGACCGAACAGCGCGAACGTGCCCAGAAGGACGCCAAGTCCAAGAAGGCCGGCCACGCCGACCTGAGCGTGTTCTCCGGGCTGCACTCCACCGGCGACGTGGTCTTCACCGGCTACGACGAGCTGAGCACCGAGTCCTCGGTCCGCGGCATCGTGTCCAACGGCGTGTTGGTGCCGTTCGCCGAGCAGGGCCAGGAAATCGAGCTCGTGCTAGATGCCACACCGTTCTACGCCGAGGCTGGCGGCCAGGCGGCCGACGTCGGACTCATCACCGGTGACGGCTTCGTCGTCGAGGTGCTCGATGTGCAGTCCCCGATCAAGGGCCTGAGCGTGCACAAGGCCATCGTGCGCGAGGGGGAACTGCCCGCGGATGCCTCCGTACTTGCCGAGGTCGACCGCGTGCGCCGCGCTTCCGGCGAACAGGCGCACTCCGCCACCCACCTGGTCCACGCGGCCCTGCACGAGATCCTCGGCCCGGAGGCGCTGCAGTCCGGTTCCTTCAACAAGGCCGGTTACCTGCGCTTTGACTTCAGCTGGACCGAGGCTCTTTCCGCGGCCGCCCGTGCGGAGGTCGAGGAGGCCGTCAACATCGCCATCCGTAACAACTTCACCGTCGACACCACGGTCATGCCGCTAGCCGAGGCGAAGACCCTCGGTGCCATGAGCCTGTTCGGTGAGAAGTACGGCAACACGGTGCGCGTGGTGGAAATCGACGGGTCCTGGTCCCGTGAACTCTGTGGCGGAACCCATGTCAGCTCCACGGCACAGATCGGACAGCTCACCCTGCTGGGCGAGGCGTCTGTCGGCTCGGGCAACCGCCGTGTCGAGGCGCTGGTCGGCATGGAGGCCTTCCGCCACGGAGCCGCCGAGCGCGCGCTGGTCAACGAGCTCTCCTCGATGTTCCGCGTCCCGTCGAACCTGCTCACCGAGCGCATCAGCGATACCGTCGCCCGGCTGAAGGCCGCGGAGAAGGAAATCGAGCGCATGCGCCGCGAACAGCTCGCAGCGGAGGCCGCGACGCTCACGGCCAAGGCCGTCGAGATCTCCGGCATCCGCGTACTCGCCCACGAGGCGGGAACCCTGGGTTCGGCGGACGATCTGCGCGCCCTGGCCATGGACCTACGCTCGCGCCTGGGTTCCGATCCGGTGGCAGTGGCACTGGCCGGGGTCGTCAACGACCGACCGCTGGTCCTGGTGGCGACCAACGAAGCTGCCCGCGCCGCGGGGGTGAAGGCCGGCGCCCTGGTGCGCACCGCGGCCGGCATCCTCGGTGGCGGTGGCGGTGGCAAAGACGACCTCGCCCAGGGTGGCGGCACCGATGCGGCGAAGATCCCCGACGCGTTGGCCGGCATCATCCGCACCATCTCGGAGCTGTCATAGCATCGGCCGACGCCGTCCCGTACGGCGTCAAGCTCGGCGTCGACGTGGGGCTGGCCCGCGTCGGCGTCGCGATGTGTGATCCGGAAGGCATCCTGGCGACGCCATTACGCACGCTCAAGCGCGATGAAAAAAAGAACAGCGACATAAACGTGCTGGTCAAACTGGCATCAGAGCTCGGTGCAGTCCAGATTTTCCTGGGCCTGCCCCGGGCCCTGTCCGGACGAGACACCGCATCCACTTCGATGGCACGCGAGTACACTGAATTATTGGTTGCTGCCTTGGGAGCGGCCGGAAACCCGGTTGACGTGCGGCTGATCGACGAACGCCTGACCACGGTTTCGGCCCACCGATCGTTGCATGAAGCAGGACTCGCCGGAAGAAAACACCGTCAGGTGGTTGACCAGGTTGCTGCAGCGGATATTCTTCAACAAGCCCTTGACATGCAGAAATCGCTACAGAGGAACGTGGGGGACCCGGCCTAGCGCCGGTCCGCACAGCCACGGATCACGACAAAAGGACATTCACCAGTGCCAGCTAAGGACCAGAGCCGGATGGACGCGCCGGATAAGCGCGCGCCCCTCGTATCGCCACGTCCGTTTGCGGCACTGCCATCCAGCCGGCGGAGCGGCGAGCCCCAGATCTCGCCGCTGTCGCCGTGCCGCCCGAGGGTAGGGGAGACTCCCACATGAGCAACGATCCGACGAACAACTCGCCGGAGGCGGAGCAGTCCTACTCGCCGAGGCGTGCAGCGCGCGCGGCGCGGGCCCGCGCCGAGTCCGATGGCTGGGGGACTCACATCCCGGGGAACCAGCCGGCATCCGATGAAGACGCGATTCCCGCGACATCCACCCTGCGAGCCGCTGAAGCGGCACTCCTGACGGCGGCGACCGAACGCGCCGCTGAGGGAGTGCGCAAACAGGCCGAAGCCAAGGTCGCCATCGAGCAAGCCGCCGCCCGCCGCCTGGCCGCAGAGGAAAAGGGCCGCCGGGAATACGAGGCGATGCAGGCCAAGGCCGCGGCGGCCGAACAAGCCAAGGCGAGGTCGTCAGCCGTCGCCGAGACCCGGCGCAAGGCGGCTGCCGAGGCCGAGGAAAAGGGCCGTCGCGAATACGAGGCGATGCAGGCACGCGAGGAGCGGGCGCGAAACCGTGCCGAAGCCGAGACAAGGCGCGCCGAGGCGGAAGAACGTGGTCGCCGCGAATACGAGGCCCTGCGTGCCCGCCAGGCAGCCGAAAAGAAGTCCATTGCAGCAGCCGCGGCGCAACGCGCCCGCGATGAGGCGGCATCGGCGCAAAGCGAAGCGACGGAACGCATCCGCCGGACCCTGGCCGCACAGCGTCAGCGCCAGTACGCCTACGCGCACAGCCCGTCCGATCCACTTAACACCGAACCTGCGGACTCCCGGCAGCCGTTCGATGCCCCCGAGCAGACTCCTACCCCTGCACCCCCCGTTGCCACGCCGTCCGTCGTGCCCCCCGTTCCGGAGCACGAAGAGCACGACGAGGCGGACCCCTGGCTCGAGGAGCCCCGCCAGCTTGAGCCGCCGGAGACGGAGACCGCCGATGCCGAAATCGGCGGGCCGTGGACGCAGGCAGTCGACGGCGACCTCGCGGATGAGGATATCGAGCCGCAGCACGAGCACTACGACACGCAGGATTGGGAAGCGGATGACTACGCCAGCCACCCGGCGCTGGACTTCGTGGAGGGGGAACGCGAAAACGTCTTCCTGCCCGGCGATCCGGGGACGGCCGCCGTCGCGCGCAAGAAGCGCCGGACCCGCCGCAACGTCATCATGCTCGGTGTGCTGGGCGGCTTCATCGTCTTGGTGCTGGTAGCGGTGCTGTTCCTGCAGTCGGTCATCGACCGGCTCAACCCACAGGACTTCGAGGGCCCCGGTGGCGCGCCCATCGCCTTCGAGGTCAAACAGGGCTGGGGCCCGCTGCAAATCGGCGCCTCGCTGCAGGACCAGCACATTGTCGCGTCCAAGAAGCTCTTCGTGGAAGCGCTGAACCTGGTGGATGCCGACTCCAAGACCATCCACCCGGGCAAGTACGAACTGCGTGAGGAAATGCCCGCCGTCGCTGCCGCGACGATCCTGGTGACGCAGGGCAACGAGAAGGTCGGATACGTTGCCATCAAGCAGAACACCCGCATCGGAAGTGTCCTGAAGGAGATAAATTCGGCGACCGGCATCACGCTTCCGGAACTGGAGAAGCTCTCCACCGACCCGGCAGCTTTCGGCCTGCCCGCCAATTTGACGAACCTCGAGGGCTTCCTGCACCCGGGGGAATACCGCTTCCCGCTGGAGGCCGATGCCAAGACCGTGTTGGCGTTGATGGTCGACGCAACGAAGAAGGAACTCAAGTCCGAGGGCATCACCGACCCTGATGAGCAGTACCGGGTGCTGAAGATCGCCTCGATCCTGCAGGCCGAGGCCCGCCCGGACGAGTACGCTATCGTCGCCGGTGCGTTGGAGAACCGCCTGCACCCCAACAACGTCGAAACGAACGGCCTGCTGCAGGTCGACTCGACGGTGATCTACGGGCTGGGCCGCTACACGTTGCAGATGACGGCGAAGGAGAAGGCCGACGCCTCCAACCCGTTCAACAGCTACGTGCACAAGGGACTGCCCCCGACGCCGATCGGCTCGCCGGGCAACTCGGCGATCGCCGCCGCGGTAAACCCGAAGCCGAACGGCTTCTACTACTGGGTCACCGTGAACACCAACACCGGAGAGACGAAGTTCGCCAAGACCTACGCCGAGCACCAGGTCTACCAGAACCAATTCCGTACCTGGTGCGCAGCCAACACGGACGTGTGCAAGTGAGTCGGGGGACTGCGCAGGGCCGCGCGGCGGTCTTCGGCCAGCCCATAGCCCATTCCCGTTCCCCGCAGCTGCACCGGGCCGCCTATGCGGCGCTCGGTGTCCCGTTGGAGTATTCGGCGATCGAGGGCGGTGCGGCCGACGCCCGGGCCCTGGCTGCCATGCTGCGCACCGGCGAGGCCTGGCGCGGGGCCTCGGTGACGATGCCGCTGAAGGATGCCCTGGTGGCGCACGTGGACTCGGTCTCCGAGCGAGTGGCTCGACTGGGCGCGTTGAACACCATCGTGGTGTCGCATCCAGGCGGGCCCGGAACCCCTGCCGTGCTGCGCGGTGAAAATACCGACGTGGAGGGCATAATACGTGCGCTTGCCGACGCCGGGCTGGCCCGGGCGGACCGCGTCGCCGTGCTCGGAGCCGGCAACACGGCAACGGCGGCCACCGAGGCACTCCTGTTGATGGGCGCCACCCGGGTGGACTACATCGTGCGCTCGGCGGGCCGTGCCGCCGATACGCTGGCCCTTGCCGCAGTGCTCGGATTGGAGGCCGAGGCCATCGATGCCGCCGCCGGCGCCACGCGGCTGCGCGAATATGACGCCATTATTTCGACGCTTCCCCCGCACGCCGCAGATGGCCTCGTCGATGCCTTGGGCATGGCTCCCGGCGCCATCGTGCCCGGAGCCGCGCTGCTCGATGTGGCCTACGATCCTTGGCCCAGCGCCATTGCGCGGGCCTGGCAGGACGCCGGAGGATCCGTGGCCAACGGATTATCGATGCTTTTGCACCAGGCCATCGAGCAGGTGAAGCTCTTCACCGGCATCACCGAGGCCGACTGGGGCCATGTCGCCGATGTGATGTGCGACGCAGTGGGCCTGCCTCGGACCACTCCCACCCACCCACACGTGGCAGGATAGTGGACATGTTGCGTTGGTTGACGGCGGGCGAATCACACGGCCCCGCATTGGTAGGAATCATCGAGGGGCTCCCGGCGGGTATCGCCGTCTCCTCCCAGGACGTGCGTGATGCACTGGCCCGACGCCGTCTCGGCTACGGGCGCGGTGCGCGCATGAAGTTCGAAAAGGACCAGGTGACCTTCACCGGCGGCGTCCGACACGGACTCACCCAGGGCGGCCCGGTGGCCATCGAGGTCGGGAACACCGAGTGGCCCAAGTGGGAAAAGGTCATGAGCGCCGACGAGGTGGACCCCGAGGCCCTTGCCTCGATGGCCCGCAACGCCCCGCTGACCCGTCCTCGCCCCGGGCATGCCGACTTCACCGGCATGCAGAAATACGGTTTCGGCGATGCCCGTCCGGTTCTGGAGCGCGCCAGCGCCCGGGAAACCGCAGCCCGCGTCGCACTGGGCGCCGTCGCGTCGCGCTTCCTGGCTGACCTCGGCGTGCAACTGGTCTCGCACACCGTCTCGGTCGGCACCGTTTCCAGCCCGGAGGGCGCACCGCTGCCCGCCCCGGCCGATGTCCTGGCGCTGGATAACGACCCGCTGCGCTGCTTTGACAAGACCACCTCCGATGCCATGATCGTGGAGGTCGACGCCGCCCACAAGGAGGGCGAGACCCTCGGCGGCATCGTCGAGGTCCTGGCCTACAACCTGCCCCCGGGCCTGGGCTCCTATGTGCATTGGGACCGCCGCCTTGACGCGCGCCTGGCCGCTGCGTTGATGGGCATCCAGGCGATCAAGGGCGTGGAGGTCGGAGACGGCTTCCTCACCGCTTCACGCCGAGGTTCGGCCGCCCACGATGAGATCGTGCGCGGGCAGGACGGCCTGATCGAGCGCTCCGGCAACCGCGCCGGCGGCATCGAGGGCGGGATGAGCATCGGCGACGTGCTGCGCGTACGCGCGGCGATGAAGCCGATCGCCACCGTCCCGCGTGCCTTGCGCACCATTGACACGGCCACCGGCGAGGAAGCCACCGCGCACCACCAGCGTTCGGATGTCTGTGCCGTCCCGGCTGCCGGCGTCGTCGCCGAGGCGATGGTCGCCCTCGTGCTGGCCCAGGCCATGCTCGAGAAGTTCGGCGGGGACTCGGTCACCGAGGTCCGCCGCAACATCGCCTCCTACCTGGCCTCCATCCCGGAAAACCTGGGTTCGGTCCAGCCGTAATGAGCTCCTGGGGGATCTTCCTGATCGGCCCGATGGCCAGCGGCAAATCGGTGGTGGCGCGCGAACTTGCGGCACTGCTTGGAGCGGGCCTGATCGACACGGACCACGCCATCGTGGCCGAGCACGGATCGATCCCGGCCATTTTCGAAGCCGGCGGGGAGTCCCTGTTCCGTGACTACGAATCGCGGGCGCTGGCCCGGGCCGTCGAGGCGGCCCGGGATCGGACCACCGTCGTCGCCACCGGGGGCGGCATCGTGCTCTGCGAAGCGAATCGGGAAATCCTGCGCGGCGAATACACCGTGTACCTGGAAACCGATCTGGCCACCGTGCGCCCGCGCATCGAAAATGCCCGTCACCGCCCACTGCTGGACGGGGACCCGCTTGACCGCTGGGCCACCATCTTCGCCGCGCGCCAGGACTTCTACGTGGAAGCTGCCACCCTGTGCGTCGATGCCCGTTCCGGGCGTCCCAAGCGCGTGGCAGCCGAAATTGCCGAAGCCCACCGGCGAGCTTCCGGTCCCCGGAAACCCCTAGCCTGACACCACGCACCGCAGCCTCAGCACGCACCACCAGAGCATGACCCAAGCAAACGCAAGTTCACGGAGGACCCGCAGATGAATCCCCAGGCCACAACGATTTCCGTCACCGGATCGGCGCCCTCGGAAAACTATGACGTGGTGGTCGGCAACCGGCTGCTGCGCCGACTGCCCGAATTGCTCGGCGAACGCGTGCGCAAGGTGCTGATCATCCACCCGCGCGCCTTGCGCACCACCGGCGACACCGTCAAGGCGGACCTGGAGACCTCCGGCTACACCACGCTGACCGCCGAGATCCCCGACGCCGAAGAGGGCAAGCACATTCGCGTGGCTTCCTTCTGCTGGGAGGTGCTTGGGAAGAACGACTTCACCCGCTCCGATGCCATCGTGTCGGTCGGTGGCGGTGCCGTGACCGACCTGGCCGGCTTCGTTGCGGCGACCTGGCTGCGCGGGGTCAAGGTCATTCACATCCCGACCAGCCTGCTGGCCATGGTCGATGCGGCCGTGGGCGGCAAAACCGGGATCAACACGGCCGAGGGCAAGAACCTGGTCGGGGTCTTCCATCCGCCCGCGGGCGTTCTGGTGGACCTCGACACGCTGGCCACGCTGCCGAAGAACGAACTGGTGACGGGCCTGGCAGAGGCCGTCAAGTGCGGCTTCATCGCCGACCCGGTGATCCTGGACCTGATTGAGGAAAACCCCGAAGAGGCGACCACCGCCGGCACTGCCCGGTTGCGTGAGATCATCGAACGCACCATCAGGGTCAAGGCCGAGGTCGTCTCGGAGGACCTGAAGGAATCGGGCCGCCGGGAGTTCCTGAACTACGGCCACACGCTGGGCCACTCGATCGAACTGGCCGAGCGCTACAACATGCGCCACGGAGCGGCGGTCTCCATCGGGATGATGTTCGCCGCCGAGCTTTCGCGCTCCGTCGGCCGGCTCTCGGATGCCGACTTCGACCGCCACCTGAGCATCCTGACCTCGCTCGGACTGCCCACCAGCTACCGCGCCGACCGCTGGAGCGCGCTGCTGGACGGCATGCGCAGGGATAAGAAGTCCCGGGGCGACCTGCTGCGTTTCGTCGTGCTCGATGGCATCGGGCGCCCGGGCATGCTCGAGGTGCCGGACACCTCGTTGCTGTTCGCTGCCTACCAGGAAATCGCCGAGTAATGAGCGGGGTCCGGGGCATCGACACCGGCATCCCAGGGGTGCGCATCGACGGGCGGAGCCTGCTGCCGGTCATCGTCGACGAGCAGCTTGCCGCGCGGACACTGGCCACCGGCAGCGCGGGGGACCGCACAGTGGTGTTGCTGGCGCGCGGCGACGTGCTGGCGGCAAGCGAGCTGGTTGCCGAGACCCGGCTGCACGAACCACGCAATTTCCGCATGCGGGTGCTCGATGCCGACGTCACCCGCGCCGCCGGCGATCCACAGCGCGCGATCAACCGGTTGCGCACGCTGCTGACCGAATACGCTGGCACCCCCGAGGAGGCGGTGCTCCAGCATCACCTGGGCCTGGCCTACTTCGGCACCGGAGACTTCCATGCGGCCCACACCCGTTTCACCCTGGCGCTCGAGCTGCGCGAGGCGGCGGGAGCGCCGGAATTCCTGATCGCCTCCAGCCGGAGCTCGCTCGCGGCCGCCGACGCGCGCCTGCCCGGGGCCTGAGCCCACCGGGCCACCAGCCGGGCGCTGGTGGCCCGGTGACCGGCGTCGATGCGCATGCCCTGCGATGCCCCGTGCCGCGGGCATGCGTTTTTGGCCACACTGTGGAGGCACGGCCCGATTAGTGCGATAAGCTTGAGCTTGGTTTTTTTGACAATCATGCCCGAGGCCTCCTGGCCGCTCACGGCACCAGCATTCCCGTCCGCGGGGATGCCGACCCCGGGCAAATACAGGAAGAGTAGATCGTGGCATCAACCACCGACATTAAAAACGGACAGGTCCTCAAGATCGAGGGCCAGCTGTGGACCATCGTTGACTTCCAGCATGTGAAGCCGGGCAAGGGCGGCGCCTTTGTCCGCACCAAGATGCGCAACGTCATGACCGGCCGCGTCTTGGACCGCACCTACAACGCCGGCGCGAAGATCGAGACCGCCACCGTTGACCGCCGCGACTACCAGTACCTGTACCAGGACGGTACCGACTACGTCTTCATGGACCTGAGCGACTACGACCAGATCCACGTTTCGGAAACCATCGTTGCCGACACTGCCGGCTACATGCTGGAGAACCAGAACGTCACCATCGCCATGCACGAAGGCTCGCCGCTGTACGTGGAGCTGCCCTCGTCCGTGACCCTGGAAATCACTTACACCGAGCCGGGCCTGCAGGGCGACCGCTCATCGGCCGGCACCAAGCCGGCCACGCTGGAGACCGGCAAGGAAATCCAGGTTCCGCTGTTCGTCAACCAGAACACCAAGGTGAAGGTCGACACCCGCACCGGCGAGTACCTCGGACGTGTCTCCTAGTGAGCGCACGCGCCAAGGCCCGTCGCAGGGCGCTTGACATCCTTTTTGAAGCCGAACAACGCGATGTTTCGCCGTTGGAGGCCATGCGGTTGCGCCGCGAGGCCACCGACATCACCATCAACGAGTACACCGTCACGTTGATCGAGGGCGTCATGTCGCAGCTGGAGCGGATCGACGAGATCCTGGAGCAGTATTCCAAGGGCTGGACCCTGGAGCGCATGCCGACCGTTGACCGCACCGCCCTGCGCATCGGCGCCTGGGAAGTGTTGTACAACGACGATGTGCCCGATGGCGTCGCCGTATCCGAGGCCGTTGCCTTGGTTCGCGAGCTGTCCACCGATGATTCCCCGGAATTCGTCAACGGGCTGCTTGGACGCATCCAGACGCTGAAGAAGACGCTGCTCGCCTAGCGTGCACGCCCCCGCTTCACCACCGCCGGCCGGCGGGACCCCGCATCCCGGGCTCCTGCCGGCCGGTGGCGTTTAACCGGGGGGTTGCCCCGCCACTGCATGAAGCGTCTATTTCAAACTTTGCCATGTAGTAAGCGCGTCGCGGCCCCGTGCCGAAGCATGGCGTGGCACACTGGCTCGATGGACCGGAAAACCGCTCCACTGCCGCGCCCTTGGCCCGGCATGAACCGCAATGTCGCAGATCAAAGAGGAGAAGCCTATGAATTGGCTTGACCGTTCCCGTTCCCTGGCACCCCCGGGATTCAACCGCTGGCTGATCCCGCCAGCTGCCCTCGCCGTACACCTGTGCATCGGCCAGGCCTACGCAACCAGCGTGTACAAATCGGCGCTCATCGGACACTTCGATGTCTCGCAGACGGCGATCGGTGTCATTTTCTCCATTGCCATCGTGATGCTCGGCCTCTCGGCCGCCTTCATGGGCACCTGGGTCGAACGCAGCGGCCCGCGCAAGTCGATGTTCGTCGCCGCCTGCTTCTGGGGCTCCGGGTTCCTGGTCGGTGCCGCTGGCATCTTCACCGGCCAGCTGTGGCTGGTTTACCTGGGCTACGGCTTCATCGGCGGCATCGGGCTGGGCATCGGTTACATTTCACCGGTTTCCACGCTGATGAAATGGTTCCCTGACCGTCCGGGCATGGCCACCGGCATGGCGATCATGGGCTTTGGCGGCGGTGCACTCATAGCCTCCCCGCTGTCCACGGCACTGCTTAAGACCTTCGACGGCTTCGACCCGGCCGTGGACGGAGCCAATTGGATCGCCTCCGGTGACGCGGTGGGCAAGCTGTTCCTCACGCTGGGCATCATCTACTTCCTCGTCATGCTCTACGGCGTTGCTAACATCCGTGTCCCGGCCCCGGGATGGAAGCCCCGCGGCTGGGACGACACCCGCATCAGGTCCACGGCCATGGTCACCCGCAGCCACGTGTCTGCGGCAAACGCGATCAAGACCCGCCAGTTCTGGCTGCTTTGGACCGTGCTGTTCTTGAACGTGACCGCAGGCATCGGCATCCTGGAGCAGGCCTCGCCGATGATCCAGGACTTCTTCCGCGCCGAGAACGGCGTCTCCACGGTCAGTGCCGCCGTCGCTGCCGGTTTCGTGGGCCTGCTCTCCATCGGCAACATGGCCGGGCGCTTCGCCTGGTCCAGCGCCTCGGACGTCATCGGGCGCAAGCGCATCTACATGCTCTACCTGGGCGCCGGCGCGGTGTTCTATGTGGTGCTCGCCTTCTTCGGCGGCGGCTCGATGCTGCTCTTCGTCGCGATGGCCGTACTGATCATCAGCTTCTACGGTGGCGGCTTCGCCACGGCACCCGCCTACCTGAAGGACCTCTTCGGCACGTTCCAGGTCGGAGCGATCCATGGCCGGTTGCTCACCGCCTGGTCCGCCGCGGGAATCGCCGGCCCGTTGATCGTCAACGGACTGCTGGACGCGCAGGGCAAGCCGGGCACGATGTCCGCCGCGAACTACACGCCGGTGCTGCTGACCATGGTCGCACTGCTGGTCATCGGTTTCGTTGCCTCCACGCTGGTGAAACCGGTCGACGCGAAATTCCACGAGCCGGAATTGGAACCGGCCGCCACGGCAATGAAGGGGGCCTAGCATGTCAACGCAGGAACAAGAGGCATTCGAGCCCGCCGCGTCCGGTGGCACTAGCGATCCCTACGATGTCCCGGTTGACAGGGCGCCGCTCCGGCTGGCCTTCGGCTGGCTGTTGGTCGGCGCGCCGTTGGTCTACGGCATCATCACCACCCTCTCAAGGGTGGGACAGCTTTTCCAGTAGCACCAACTAGTAGCCATCCCAAGGGGGGCGCATCCGGTCGGATCATGACCGGGATGCGGCCCCCTTGTCGTTACTGGATGCCACCGGGCTCGGTCCACGGGTGATGGCGGCTGGCTGGCGGCACAGGCCCGGCAGCCAGCGCGAGTTCGGTAAGGTAGGTGTCGCCGACCACGATGCGGGAGATCTCCCGTGGCCTGATTCCGCGCATCTTCCTTCCCCAGACGGCGTTGGCGCTGACCGGCAGATACCAGAACCGGCCGCCATCGTTGGCCAGGAAAGCGCCAACGGCATAACCCTTGGGCCGCAGCACGTCCCTTCCGATGCCAACGAGGGGGAAGCGCGATGCCAGCGCCCGCATCAACGCAGCGGTCCCATCGAGATCAGGCAGTGCAGTGCCATACGAGGGAAGCAGGTGCCCGGTGCTTTCCATCGTGGCTGCATCGGCCCTCTCGCTGCGGCGCAGGATGGCAATCTCCCGACGCCGGATGGCCACGAAGCCATCGGGCACGCCCCCTGTGGGGGTTTGGGCCAACAACACCCACTTGTTCCCGGCCCCGAGCACATAGCCGCAGAGGCAGACCTCCCGGGGTCCTTGGAGCCGGAGATCCACCAGATAGCGGTCCTGCAGTGCCCCGACGATGCGATGTGAGATCTCGCCCGAATCACTCATGCGGCCATTCTGACATGCCGACCGCGAAAGCGGCATGAGCCGGGGTCCGCGGCGGGGTGCTCAGGTGGCCTCCCGATGAGCATGCGCACCGGGCGGTCCACTACCAACCTCCCGGTGGGGAACCCGCAGGGGGCAAGCCACGGAGAATCCGAGCGGATGGATCGTTGTGGTTGCCTGCTGATGAGGACCAGGCTCATGAACCTGCCGGAACCGCTTGAGTTGAGCCTGGACCTGCTGATCATGGAAACGCTCAGGCACTTCCATGAGGGTTATCCGGCACGTGAGACGCAGCGGAGGGCCAGCCCGCCGAGTTCGCCACGTCACCTTCTCGAGCGGTAAAGCCAGACAAGGGGGTCATGTCCCTCCACGCCTCCTCGCGGGCGCGTGCCATCGAGCCCGCAAGGTCATCGGTGCTGCGGGCCGGGTAGAACTGACGCGTTTGCGGGATGCCCGTTCGTGTCGTGCATTCGAAGCCGCCAGCCATGGCCTCTGTGGCGCAGGCCGTCCGTCCGGAGCCCGAATCGAGACGGGCCGGAGGCGGCTCGACCCATGCCGTGATGACGCTGCACTGCCGCCCCGGGGATCGGCAGGCTAACCGGCGCAGCCTCCGGCGAGCATCAGCTGTCGCTGCCGCGCCGAGGATGCCAGCAGTGCTGCCTCGATCTGCAGGTCACGAGGATCGGCGTGGCCCGCTGCAATGCGCTGGCGCACCGCCGCGAGGCGCATGGCGGCCCGGGTGAAGTCCTGCATCTGAGCGGCACGCCCGCGTTGCTGTGCCCACGCCCTCGCCGCCCTGCGCCCGGCACGGGTGGAGAACATCGCCACCTCGGCCTCGGTGAACCAGCCGTCCCGCTGGTAGGCACCAAGGTTCCTGGCGGCCAGCATCCGTTCGCCGCGGCGCAGCATGAACACCGCCGCCACCGAGGCGATGAACAGCGGGACCTGGAGCAGGAAGTAGAAGCCGAAGAACGTGTCGAAGAACAGCATCGTGCCGCCGTTCCACAGGAAGTGTCCGAGCATCGCAGGAAGCAGTCCCGCGGTGAAATACAGCGGCCAGCGTGATCGGGCGCCGCGTTGTGCGGCCTTTCCCAGCGCGTAGCCGGTCCAGGCGGTGAACATGACATGCGCGAACGGGGAAAACAGGCCGCGCAGCACGAAGATGCCGGCCAGTGCGCCGGGGGAGTTGCCCGCCTCGAGATAACTGGTGCCGAAGTAGAGGATGTTCTCGGTGAAGGCGAATTCGGCACCGACCATTCCCCCGTAGACGATGCCGTCCACCGGCTCGTCGAACTGCGACCTGCCCACCAGGAAAATCAGCAACACCCCGAGGCCCTTGGCCAGTTCCTCCACGATCGGGGCCTGCACCACGGTGCCGAACAGTTCGGCGTCCAGCAGGCCGGAAGGATTGAAGAAGGCCGCGGAGAACGCGTCGCCGAAGAGCAGCGTTCCCGCTACCGAGGCACCGGCACCCCAAAACAGCGCCGCCACCAGCATCAGCCGCGGTTCCGGGTCCCAGCGGTCCACCCAGAGCAGGCCGGCCACGCACAAGCCCAGCGGCACCAGCGCCAGCACGCTGACCAGCAGCACGGTGCCGGGCCCCAGGTTCCAGATCAGGAACAACGCCACCAGCGCTAGGGCGAGGGAACCCGCACAGAGGATCGCCACGAGCCCTCCGGCGCCCTCGCTCAGCGCTGCCCACCGAGGATGTGCCGGGTACGCGGGGAGATGACCGGAGGGGCCGTCGGGATGCGGCGGGGGAGCCCAGGGCGAAACGGGGCCGTGCGTGGACGGCGGCGGCGGTGGCTGTGAGGTAAAGCTCATGCGCTAAAGCGTAGGCCCTGTGTGGCCTGTGCTAATTTTGAAGAGAGCAATCAACCTTTAAATTCCGTCCAGTGAGGCGGGGAAGGGAGGCGGCGCATGGGCATCGAAGCCACTGTAGCCGGCGACTCTGCACCGAAGGACGTCCGAACCGTCCTGTCCGGCGCGGATATAGACCGGGTTTTGACCCGGATCGCCCACGAGATCATCGAGGCGAACAAGGGAACCACGGACCTGGTCCTGATGGGCATCCCCAGCCGCGGCTTTCCGCTGGCACAACGCCTGGCCGAGCGCATCGCTGCCGCCGAACCGGGCATCGATCCGGTCGCCATGACAGGCCAGCTCGACGTCACCATGTACCGTGACGACCTGCGCCACTCCACCACCCGCACCCCCGTGCCGACGCGCCTGCCCGAGGGCGGCATCGACGGCAAGGTCGTCGTGCTGGTCGACGACGTGCTCTACTCCGGACGGACCATCCGCGCCGCGCTCGACGCCCTGGCCGATCTGGGCCGCCCGCGCATCGTGCGCCTGGCGGTGCTGGTCGACCGCGGCCATCGTGAACTGCCGATCCGGGCAGACCATGTCGGCAAGAACCTTCCCACGGCCACCTCGGAAAAGGTGCGCGTGCACCTGTCCGAAACCGACGGCGCGGGCAACAACGAAGTCGTTATCGAGGCACGGGCATGAAGCATCTTCTCTCCACCCTTGACCTTTCGCGCGCCGACGCGATCCGCATCCTGGACATTGCCGAGGAAATGGCCGCCGTCGGGCACCGCGAGGTCAAAAAGCTTCCGGCCCTGCGCGGACGCACCGTGGTGAACCTGTTCTTCGAGGATTCCACCCGCACCCGGATCTCCTTCGAGGCCGCAGCCAAGCGACTGAGCGCCGACGTGATCAACTTCGCAGCGAAGGGCTCCTCGGTTTCCAAGGGCGAATCGCTGAAGGACACCGCGCAGACGCTCGAGGCCATCGGCGCCGACGCCGTGGTCATCAGGCACTGGGCCTCCGGCGCCCCGGCCCGCCTGGCCGCGACCGACTGGATCGACGCGCCGGTGATCAACGCAGGCGACGGAACCCACGAACACCCCACCCAGGCTCTGCTTGACGCCTTCACGCTGCGCACCCACTGGGCCAAGGTCCGCGGGATCCAGTCCTCCGGCACCGACCTGACCGGCATGCGCGTGAGCATCGTCGGCGACATCCTGCACTCGCGGGTGGCGCGTTCCAACCTCTGGCTGCTGCGCACCCTCGGCGCCGAGGTCACCATGGTCGCCCCGCCGACTCTGCTGCCCGTCGGCTCTGGCTCCTGGCCCTGCAAGATCAGCTACGACCTGGACGCGACACTGGCAGCGGGCACCGACGCCGTGATGATGCTGCGCGTGCAGGGCGAACGCATGCACGCGGCGTTCTTCCCGAACGCACGCGAGTACTCGCGCCGCTGGGGCTTCGACGATGCCCGCCTGGCCACACTGGACGCCGCTGATTCGGCAGCGACCATCATCATGCACCCGGGCCCGATGAACCGCGGCCTGGAAATTTCCTCGGGCGCAGCCGACTCGCCCCGCTCCACCGTGCTGGCCCAGGTCTCCAACGGCGTCGCCGTGCGCATGGCCGTCCTCTACCTGCTTCTCTCCGGGGACCAGCAGCGTCCCGCCGGCAACTGAATTCCTTAGGAGTCTGACATGTCCAATACCAGTTACCTGATCCGCGGCGCCCGCCCGCTGGGTGCCGCGCCGGCCGACCTGCTCATCGTCGACGGCCTGATCGCTGCCCTCGGTGCCGAGGCCGCGGCCCACGCTGCCGCGGGCGGTGCCACCGTCATCGACGCTCGGGGACAAATCATGCTTCCGGGCATGGTCGACCTGCATACCCACCTGCGCGAACCGGGCCGCGAGGACGCCGAAACGGTTGAAACCGGTACCCGCGCCGCTGCCAAGGGCGGCTTCACTGCCGTGCACGCGATGGCCAATTCCAACCCGGTGGCCGATACAGCCGGCGTTGTCGAGCAGGTGTGGTCGCTGGGCAAGCGTTCGGGCTGGGTCGACGTGCGCCCGGTCGGCGCCGTCACCGTGGGCCTGGCCGGCGAACGGCTCTCCGAGCTCGGCGCCATGGCCGATTCACGCGCCCGCGTGAGGGTCTTCTCCGACGATGGCATCTGCGTCCACGACCCGGTGCTGATGCGCCGCGCGCTGGAATACGTGAAGGCCTTCGACGGGGTCATCGCCCAGCACGCCCAGGAACCGCGGCTGACCGAGGATGCCCAGATGAACGAGGGCGAGGTCTCCGCGGTGCTCGGCCTGGTCGGCTGGCCCGCCGTCGCCGAAGAGGCGATCATCGCCCGCGATGTGCTGCTGGCCCAGCACGTTGATTCGCGCCTGCATATCTGCCACGTCTCCACCGCAGGTTCGGTGGACATCATCCGCTGGGCCAAGGAGCGCGGCATCAAGGTCACCGCGGAGGTCACCCCGCACCACCTGCTGCTCACCGAGGAGCTGGTCCGCAGCTACGACCCGGTGTACAAGGTCAACCCGCCATTGCGCCGCGAGGCCGACGTGATGGCGCTGCGTGCCGCCTTGGCCGACGGGACCATCGACGTGATCGGCACCGACCACGCCCCGCACCCCTCCGAGGCCAAGGAATGCGAATGGGCGCAGGCCGCCATGGGCATGACCGGGCTGGAGACCGCGCTGTCCGTGGTGCAGCACACCATGATCGAGACCGGGATGATCTCCTGGGCCGATTTCGCGCGCATCACCTCCACCACCCCGGCCGCCATCGGCCTGCTGGCCGACCAAGGCCGTCCGATCGCGGTCGGCGAGCCAGCCAACCTGGTCTTCGTCGACGCCGACGCGCGCTGGATCGTGGACCCGTACGCGATGGCCACCAAGGGCCGCAACTCGCCGTTCAAGGGCCTCGAGCTGCCCGGCAAGGTCGTCTCCACGTTCTTCCACGGCCACCCGACGGTGCTCGACGGGGAACTGAATACCCCCGTCCCGACGAACGGTGACCTCTAAATGGGCCAGTACACCCAGGCCATCGCGATCACCGTCGCCGCGGTGCTCGTCTTCATCGCGCTGATCGGCCTCGGCTGGCGCAACCGGCTGCGCCGGCAGTCGGGCATTGCCCCGCTGCCGCAGGCCCCGGCCGACCTGCCGCCGTCGCGGTCCTTCGAGGGCCAGTACGTCTGCACCACCACGGCCGATGACTGGCTGGACCGGATCGCCGTGCACTCCCTGGGCCTGAGGACCAACGCCGGAGTGCGGGTCTTCGCCGCCGGCGTGCTGATCGAACGCGACGGGGCGGCCCCGGTCTTCATCGCCGCCGACGCGCTCCGGGGAGTTGGACGCTCATCGGGGATGGCCGGCAAGTTCGTCGAAAAGGACGGGCTGCTGGTACTCACCTGGATGCTGGGGGACAAGGCAGTGGATACCGGCTTCCGGCCCCGCTACCACCAGGAAATGAAGGAACTGGCCGAGCTGGCCGGTGCGCTGCTGGAACCCGCCGCCGAACCCACCGGGCCAGATGCCGCGGGCGAACCGGACTTCACGGTCACTGCGGAATCCGCAGGGACCACGGACGCCACGCCCCAGGACACGGCCATAGAGAACTCCGCACCGGGCGCCACGCCCGCTGCGCCACCCACAGATTCGCCCGCAGCAGAGAAGGAAAACCAGTGACTGCACAGATCACATTCGAGCCCGCCAAGCTGGTGCTCGAAGACGGACGCGTATTCAGCGGCCGCGGCTACGGTGCCACCGGCACCGCCCTCGGCGAAGCCGTTTTCACCACCGGCATGACCGGCTACCAGGAAACGCTTACCGACCCGTCCTACGCCCGCCAGCTGATCGTGCAGACCGCACCGCACATCGGCAACACCGGGGTCAACGCGGCGGACAACGAGTCATCGCGCATCTGGGCCGCCGGCTACGTGGTGCGCGACGCCGCCCGCCGTGCCTCCTCCTGGCGTGCCGAGAGCACCTTGGACGATGAGCTCGTCCGCCAGGGCATCGTCGGCATCCAGGAGGTCGACACCCGCGCCATCACCCGCCACCTGCGTGAACGCGGTGCGATGAAGGCCGGCATCTTCTCCGGAGCCGATGCGGCGAAGGACATCGCGCAGCTGCTGGAGATCGTCAAGTCCCAGCCCTCGATGGAGGGCCTCTCGCTGGCCGAGGAGGTCTCCTGCAAGACCGCTTACACGGTCGAGCCGAAGGACCACGGCTGGGACGGACCGGTCCGCTACGAGATCGCCGCGCTGGATCTGGGCATGAAGGCGATGACCCCGGCCCGCTTCGCCGAGCGCGGCGTGCGCATGCACGTGCTGCCCGCGAGCACCACGGCCGATGAGGCCAAGGCACTGAACCCCGATGGCATCTTCATCTCCAACGGACCCGGCGACCCGGCCACCGCGCAGAAGCAGGTCGAGTTCGTCCGCGAGTTCCTGGACGCCGGCATCCCGTACTTCGGCATCTGCTTCGGCAACCAGATCCTGGGCCGCGCCCTGGGATTCGGGACCTACAAGCTGCGCTACGGCCACCGCGGCATGAACCAGCCGGTCATGGACCGCTCCACCGGCAAGGTCGAGATCACGAGCCAGAACCACGGCTTCGCCGTGGACGCGCCACGCGAGGGCTCGCCGCTGGCACCCGTGGGCAAGTACGGCCGCGTCGCCGTCTCGCACATCTCGCTGAACGACCAGGTCGTCGAGGGCCTGTCCTGCCTGGACATCCCCGCCTTCTCGGTCCAGTACCACCCGGAGGCGGCGGCCGGACCGCACGACGCCGCCTACCTGTTCGACCGCTTCATCGACCTGATGGAAGCTTCCAAGAGCGCACCCGCCGACGCATCCAAGACTGGGGAAAACAAGTAATGCCGAAGAGAGAAGACCTCAAATCCGTCCTGGTGATCGGCTCCGGCCCGATCGTCATCGGTCAGGCTGCCGAGTTCGACTACTCGGGCACCCAGGCGCTGCGCGTGCTGCGCGAGGAGGGCCTGCGGGTCATCCTCGTGAACTCCAACCCGGCCACCATCATGACCGACCCGGAATTCGCCGATGCCACGTACATCGAGCCGATCACCCCCGAGGTCGTCGAGAAGATCATCGCCAAGGAGCGCCCGGATGCGATCCTGCCGACCCTCGGCGGCCAGACCGCATTGAACACCGCCATTGCGCTGGACAAGGCCGGCGTGCTGGAAAAGTACAACGTCGAGCTGATCGGTGCCAACATCGAGGCCATCGAGCTCGGTGAGGACCGCGAGAAGTTCAAGGGCGTCGTGGAGCGCTGCGGCGCCGAGTCTGCCAAGTCCTACATCGTGCACACCATGGACGAGGCATTCGCCGCCGTCGAGATCCTGAACTACCCCGTCGTCGTGCGCCCCTCCTTCACCATGGGCGGGCTCGGCTCGGGCATGGCATACAACGCCGAGGACCTGCGCCGCATTGCCGGGCAGGGCCTGCAGTACTCGCCGACCACCGAGGTGCTCCTGGAGGAGTCGATCCTGGGCTGGAAGGAATACGAGCTGGAGATGATGCGCGACAAGAACGACAACGTCGTCGTCGTGTGCTCCATCGAAAACTTCGACCCGGTCGGCGTGCACACCGGCGACTCGATCACCGTCGCCCCGGCGCAGACGCTGACCGACCGCGAGTACCAGAACCTGCGCGACATCTCGATCGCCGTCATCCGCGAGGTGGGCGTCGACACCGGCGGCTGCAACATCCAGTTCGCCATCGAGCCGGACACCGGCCGCGTCGTGGTCATCGAGATGAACCCGCGCGTTTCGCGTTCCTCCGCGCTGGCCTCCAAGGCCACCGGCTTCGCCATCGCCAAGATCGCCACGAAGCTGTCCCTGGGCTACACCCTGGACGAGATTCCGAACGACATCACGCTCAAGACCCCGGCCTCGTTCGAGCCCGCGCTCGACTACGTCGTGGTCAAGGTCCCGCGCTTCGCCTTCGAGAAGTTCCCGGCCGCCGACAAGACGCTGACCACCACCATGAAGTCAGTCGGCGAGGCCATGGCCCTGGGCCGCAACTTCACCGAGGCGCTGCAGAAGGCGTTGCGCTCCCTGGAGCAGAAGGGCTCCGAGCTAGCGTTCAAGGCCCCGAACGACTTCGAGATCCCCGAACTGCTCGCTGCCTCCGTCAAGGGCAGCACCGACCGCCTGTACAACGTGCAGCGCGCGCTGCTCGGCGGCGCATCGATCGAGGAGGTCTTCGAGGCCACCAAGATCGACCCGTGGTACCTGGACCAGCTGGTGTTGATCAATGAGACGGCCGCCATCATCAAGGCGCAGCCCGAGCTCAACGAGCAGGTGCTGCGACTGGCCAAGCGCCACGGCTTCTCCGACGCGCAGATCGCCGCGCTGACGCACAAGTCCGAGGCAGTGGTCCGCGGGATCCGCCACGCGCTGGGCGTGCGCCCGGTCTACAAGACGGTCGATACCTGCGCCGCCGAGTTCGCCGCGTACACCCCGTACCACTATTCCTCCTACGACGAGGAGACCGAGGTCGCGCTGCATGAGAAGCCCTCGGTGATCATCCTGGGCTCGGGCCCCAACCGCATCGGCCAGGGCATCGAGTTCGACTACTCCTGCGTCCACGCCACGATGGCGCTGCGCGCCGCCGGCTACGAGACGGTCATGGTCAACTGCAACCCGGAGACGGTCTCCACCGACTACGACGTGTCCACCCGCCTGTACTTCGAGCCGCTGACGCTCGAAGACGTGCTGGAAGTCATCCACGCCGAGGAGGCCACCGGCGGCGTGCTGGGCGTGTTCGTGCAGCTGGGCGGGCAGACCCCACTGAAGCTGGCACAGGAACTCGCCGACGCCGGGGTGCCGATCCTGGGCACCTCCCCGGAGGCCATCGACCTGGCCGAGCACCGTGGCGCCTTCCAGCGCGTGCTGGACAACGCCGGGCTGATCGCCCCGAAGAACGGCACGGCCGTCTCCTTCGACGACGCCAAGCGGATCGCCGACGAGATCGGCTACCCGGTCCTGGTGCGCCCGTCCTATGTGCTCGGCGGCCGCGGCATGGAGATCGTCTACGACGAGGCGAACCTCGCGCGCTACATTGCCAACGCCACGGAAATCACCGAGGACCACCCGGTGCTGGTCGACCGCTTCCTGGAAGACGCCATCGAAATCGATGTCGACGCCCTGTACGACGGCAAGGACCTCTACGTCGGCGGCATCATGGAGCACATCGAGGAGGCCGGCATCCACTCCGGCGACTCGGCCTGCGTGCTGCCCCCGATCACGCTGGGCAAGGACGTCTGCGACCGCGTGGTCGAAGCCACCCGCGCCATCGCCGCGGGTGTGGGCGTGCGTGGCCTGATCAACATCCAGTTCGCGCTGGCCTCCGACGTGCTCTACGTCATCGAAGCCAACCCGCGTGCCTCGCGCACCGTGCCGTTCACCTCCAAGGCCACCGGCGTGCAGCTGGCCAAGGCCGCGGCGATGATCGGCGTCGGCGTGCCCATCGCCCACCTGCGCTCGGTCTACCACCTGCTTCCGGAGACCGGCGACGGCGCCTCGCTGCCGGACCATGCACCGGTTTCGGTGAAGGAGGCAGTGCTGCCCTTTGCCCGCTTCCGCACCCCCGAAGGCCGCGCCGTCGATTCGCTGCTGGGCCCGGAAATGCGCTCCACCGGCGAAGTCATGGGCATCGACAAGTACTTCGATACAGCCTTCGCGAAGGCCCAGGCGGCCGCGAACTCGCCGCTGCCGACAGCGGGCCGCGTGTTCGTCTCGGTGGCCAACCGCGACAAGCGCTCGATCGTGCTGCCGGTCAAGCACCTGCTGGACCTGGGCTTCGAGATCGTCTCCACCGGCGGCACGGCAGAGGTGCTGCGCCGCAACGGCATTACCGCCACCGTGGTCCGCAAGGTCCGCGAAGGCTCGGCGGAGGGCGAGGAGAACATCGTCGACATGATCACCGAGGGCAAGATCGACATGATCCTGAACACCCCCTCGGGCGGCGACGCACGTGGGGACGGCTATGAGATCCGCGCCGCAGCCACCTCGGTCGGCACACCGCTGATCACCACCATTGCCGAGTTCGGGGCGGCGATCCAGGCGATCGACGCCATGCGCCACTTCGAATGGTCGGTCACCTCGCTGCAGGAGCACGCCGCCATCCTCAAGGGCGACGGCAGCAATGCCTGAACAGCGCGATGACGCGGTTGCCGCCAGGGCTCCCTTCGGGGAGCGCCTGGCGGCGGCCATGGCCGAACACGGCCCGCTATGCGTGGGCATCGATCCGCACCCGGGGCTGCTCGCCGCCTGGGGACTGAACGACGATGTGCAGGGCCTGCGCAGCTTCTCGCTGACGGTGGTCGAGGCCATGGCCGGGCACATGGCGGCGCTGAAGCCGCAGGTGGCCCTGTACGAGCGCCATGGCTCGGCAGGCATCGCCGTGCTGGAGGAAACCCTGGCGCTGTCCCGCACGGCCGGCATCCTGACCATCGCCGACGCCAAGCGCGGGGACATCGGCTCCACCATGGCCGCCTACGCGCAGGCCTGGCTGGGCGAGGGCAGCGCGCTGGCCGCCGATGCCGTCACGCTGAGCCCGTACCTGGGCTACGAGTCGCTGCGTCCGGCGCTCGACCTGGCTGCGGCCACCGGTCGCGGCGTGTTCGTGCTCGGTCTCACCTCCAACCCGGAAGGTGCAGCTGTGCAGCACGTCGGTGGCGCTGATTCGGTCGCCGCGCGCGTGATCAGGGCCGTCGGGATGGAAAACGCCGGGGCGGTGCCGTTTGGTTCCACCGGCCTCGTCATCGGCGCCACCGTCGGCGACGCGCTCCAGCGGCTGGGCATCGACCTGGCTGCCTCGGCGGCGCCGATCCTGGCTCCGGGCCTCGGTGCCCAGGGTGCCACGGGGGCCGACATGAAGGAAGCCTTCGGTGCCTGCTGGGACCAGATCCTGGGCACCAGCAGCCGTGGAATCCTGGCCGCGGGGCCATCGGGCAGCGCCTTGCTCGATGCCGCACGAACCACGCGCGATTCACTGCGCTAGGCGCCACCGTGCCAAGGGAGTCCATAACTGTGGACTCCCTTGGCATTTGCCGTGGCCAACGCGCAAATGACAACCATTGCGTCCGGCGCTCCAGTTGGCTATGTTCGGTTCAGGCCACCCGGCCAACCATGAGGCGGCCTAATGAAACGGGGACAGAAACATGGTATTGAGAACACTGTCGGACGAAGACCGCGCCAAGGCCCGTGCCAAGGCGCTGGCAGCACGCACGCGGCGTGCCGAAATCAAGAAGTCATTCGGTTCCGGGGCCCTGAGCATCACCGAGATCCTTGACCTGGTGCCGGACGACGAGGCGCTAGGCAGGCTGCGTGTCTTGGACCTGCTGGAATCCCTCCCGGGAGTCGGTGAGATCCGCGCCGCCGCATTGATGGATAAACTGGGTATTTCCCCCTCCCGCAGACTGCGTGGGCTGGGGCGCAAGCAGCGGGAAGCGCTCATCGAACATTTCGGTGGAACGCCCCCACCAACGAAAGAGTAACGAACAACACCATGCCGGCCTCCAGCCACGCCCCCGTCACAGTTCTCGCCGGACCCACAGCAGTGGGGAAGGGGACGATATCCACCTACATCCGGGACAACTATCCCGAGGTGTGGCTCTCGGTATCGGCCACCACCCGCGACCCGCGACCGGGAGAAGTGGAGGGCGTGCACTACTTCTTCGTCGGCCCCGAAGCCTTCGGTGAGTTGGTCAAGTCGGGCGAAATGCTGGAGTGGGCGGTCGTGCACGGGCAGAACAGCTACGGAACCATACGCTCGAAGGTCGAAGAGGCGGTCGCCGCCGGCAAGCGCGTCCTGCTGGAGATCGATCTCCAAGGCGCGCGGCAGGTCAGGCAGACTCTTCCCGAGGCCAGATTCGTCTTCCTGGCGCCACCCAGCTGGGACGAATTGGTGCGCCGGCTCGTCGGCCGCGGCACGGAATCCGCCGATGAGCAGCAGCGCCGCCTGGAAACCGCTAAACTAGAACTTGCTGCCGAGCCCGAATTCGACATCACCATCGTGAACGACGACATCGGGCGTGCCGCGGACGAGCTGGTCACCCGCATGGGATTGACCCCGCACCCGAGGTAACGGCCCGGCACATTTCCGTGTGGGGCCCGCCGGCACCGCATCAAAACCGACCAAGAATTTGGAGGCTTCGTGTCCACGAACCTTGAGGGCATCATCAACCCGCCGATCGACTCGCTGTTGACCACCACCGATTCCAAGTACGCCCTGGTGATCAACTCGGCCAAGCGCGCGCGCCAGATCAACGCGTACTACGCCCAGCTGCACGAGGGCCTGTTCGAGTACGTCGGCCCGCTGGTGGAAACCCGCCTGAACGAGAAGCCGCTGTCGATCGCACTGCGTGAAATCAACGAGGGCCTGCTCAAGGTCACCCCGATCGTTGAGCCGGCCGAGTAACAACAGGTCGTGACGGGCGTGGCAGCGAAGCGTGTGGTTCTTGGTGTGAGTGGCGGCATTGCCGCCTACAAGGCAGCTTCGCTGCTACGCCTGTTTAAGGAGGCCGGCCACCACGTCGATGTGATTCCCACTCGGAACGCATTGAAGTTCGTGGGGGCGCCGACCTGGGAGGCCCTGTCGGGCAACCCGGTGTCCACCGAGGTCTTCGAGGCGGTGGACACGGTCAACCACGTGCGTCTGGGCCAGCAGGCCGATCTGGTCATCGTCGCCCCGGCCACCGCCGACCTGATGGCCCGTGCCGCCGCTGGCCTGGCCGATGACCTGCTCACCGGCACCCTGTTGGCCACGGCCGCCCCCGTAGTGCTGGCCCCGGCCATGCATACCGAAATGTGGGAGAACCCCGCCACCGTGGCGAATGTGGCGACGCTCCGTGCGCGCGGCATCACCGTCATCGAACCAGCCAGCGGCCGGCTCACTGGCAAGGATTCCGGCCCCGGCCGCCTGCCCGAACCCGCTGAACTCTTCGCCGCCGTGGCGCACCTGCTCGAACCGGCCGGGCCTGGCCCGCTGGCCGGGCGTACGGTCGTTGTCAGTGCCGGGGGGACCCGCGAACCGCTGGACCCCGTGCGTTACCTGGGCAACAGGTCATCGGGCCGCCAGGGTGTTGCCGTGGCCCGCGCGGCACTGGCCGCCGGCGCCACCGTGCGACTGGTGGCCGCGCACCTCGAGGTGCCCGTGCCCGGGGGCGTCGAACTGTCGACGGCCTCGACCGCCATCGAACTCGATGCCGCCGTACAGCGTGCCGCCATCGGTGCCGACGCGCTGGTGATGACGGCCGCGGTGGCTGATTTCCGCCCGGCCGAATACGTCGAATCCAAGATCAAGAAGTCCGATGACCGGGCCGACCCGGTGATCACGCTGGTGCGCAACCCCGACATCCTGGCCACGCTGGTATCCCGCCGTGCCGAACTGGGTGACAGGGGCGGCCTGCCCGGGCTCATCGTGGGATTCGCCGCCGAGACGGGCGATGCCGAGGCCGGAGTGCTGGAGCACGGGGCGGCGAAACTGGCCCGCAAGGGCTGCGAGCTGCTGGTCGTGAACCAGGTCGGCGGCGGGCTGGGCTTCGGCGTCGAAGTCAACTCGGTGACCGTGCTCGCGGCCGACGGCGCGGCACCCGTCACCGCCGCGGGAACCAAGGACGAGGTGGCGCAGGTGCTGATCTCGATGATTGCTTCACGCCTGGACGCTGACGTCCACCGGAACCGGTAACGAACCGGTAGAGTAGCTTCGGTGACTTCAGTTTCCCCCGCCCTGCGCCTGTTTACTTCCGAATCCGTGACCGAGGGCCACCCCGATAAGATCTGCGACCAGATCTCGGACGCCATCCTCGATGCGATGCTCGCCAAGGACCCCGACTCACGGGTCGCCGTCGAGACGCTGACCACCACCGGGCTGGTCCACGTCGCCGGCGAGGTGACCACCAACGGCTACGTCGAAATCCCCGAGATCGTGCGCCGCACGCTGCTGGACATCGGCTACGACTCGTCGGGCAACGGCTTCGACGGAGCCCGCTGCGGCGTCTCGGTCTCCATCGGGCAGCAGTCCCAGGAAATTTCCGACGGCGTCTCCAACTCGCTGGAGGTCCGCGAGGGCTCGGCCGTTGATCCGCGCGACGCCCAGGGCGCCGGCGACCAGGGCCTGATGTTCGGCTTTGCCTCGGATGAGACGGCGACGCTGATGCCGACCCCGATCCACCTGGCGCACCGCCTCTCCGAGAGGCTCACCCTGGCCCGCAAGGGCGGCAGCCTGCCGCTGCTGCGCCCGGATGGCAAGACCCAGGTCACCATCGGCTACGACGGCGACACGCCGGTCTCGGTGGAGACCGTCGTGGTCTCCTCGCAGCACGCCGCCGAATACGCTTTGGAGGACCTGAAGGCCGCGCTGCTGGCCGAGGTCGTCCACCCCGTGCTCCAGGGCACCGAGCTTGATACGTCCAAGACCCGCATCATCCTGAACCCCTCGGGCCCGTTCATCATCGGCGGCCCGGTGGGGGACGCCGGGCTGACCGGCCGCAAGATCATCGTCGACACCTACGGCGGCTTCGCCCGCCACGGCGGCGGCGCGTTCTCCGGCAAGGACCCCTCCAAGGTCGACCGCTCCGCCGCCTACGCGATGCGCTGGGTAGCGAAGAACGTCGTGGCTGCCGGGCTGGCCCGGCGCGTGGAGATCCAGGTCGCCTACGCCATCGGCGTCGCGCGGCCGGTGGGCCTCTACGTGGAGACCTTCGGCACCGAGACGGTGGACCCGGCAAAGATCACCGAGGCGATCAACGAGATCTTCGACCTGCGCCCGCTGGGCATCATCGAGGACCTGCGCCTCAAGCGCCCGATCTACCAGAAGACGGCGGCACACGGCCACTTCGGCCGCGAAGACCCCGACTTCACATGGGAATACACCGACCGCGCCGCTGACCTGCGCGCCTACTTCAACGCGTAGGGGCCGGTAGCGCCAGCCATGGATACCGAACCCCGCCAGCCCTCGCTGTTGGCGGGGTTTGACATTTCCGGACCAGCCCCGGGGATACCGCATGCGGCCGCGCACCTGCCGGTAGCCCGGGTCGCCATCGAATCGGCGGTGCCGCACCTGGACCGTGACTTCGACTACCTGGTCCCCGCCGCGCTGGATGCCGATGCCCAGCCCGGTGTCCGGGTCAAGGTCCGCTTCGGTGGACAGGAGCTGACCGGGTTCCTGCTCGAGCGCCGCGAGACTTCCGAGGCCGGGGTCAAGCTGCAGCCGCTGGCCAAGGTGGTGTCGTCAGAACCTGTGCTGACACCGCACGTGCTGTCCCTCGCGCGCGCCGTGGCGGCGCGGTATGCAGGGACGCTCTGCGATGTGCTGCGTGCCGCCATACCGCCGCGCATGGCCCGCGTCGAGTTCGAAGCGCGTGCCCTTGAAGCGCCCGCTGAGGCCGGTGCCGGGGCAGCGGAACCCGGGGAGCACCTGTCGGTTCCCACCGAGCTGCTGCAGAAGTACGACGGGGGAGCCGAATTCGCCCTGGCGTTGGCTGCCGGGCAGAGCCCGCGCGCGGTGCTCGGCGTCATCCCCAACCAGCCAGGAGGCTGGCCGGCACTCTTGGCAGAGGTGGTCGCGGAGACCAGGGCCTCCGGCCGGGGAGCGCTGGTAGTGGTGCCCGACGCCCGGGACCTGAACCGGCTCTGCGCTGCACTGGACACCGCCATCGGGCAGGAGAACTACGCGCGGCTGAGCGCCGATGACGGTGCCACGCCCCGCTACCGGAACTTCCTGCGGCTTGCCCGCGGAGAGGTGGACATCGCCGTGGGTACCCGAAACGCGGCGTTCGCTCCGGTACGGAACCTGGGCGCGGCGATCATGTGGGAGGACCACGATTCATCGCACGCCGAACCTCGGGCCCCCTACCAGCATGCGCGCGAGGTGCTGCTGCTGCGCGCCGGAGCCGAGGGCTGTGCCCTGCTGCTGGCCTCGCACGGGCGCTCCGCCGAGGCCCAGCGACTTGTCCGCACCGGCTGGGCGCGGGAATTGGGCGCGCCGCGACCGGTGCTGCGCCAGAAGGCGGCCCGCGTGGTTTCCAGCTCCGATTCCTTTGAACGTGAACGCGATCCGGTGCTGCATGCCGCGCGGCTGCCCGCGGTGGCCTGGAAGGCCGCGTCCGAGGCGCTGCGGCACGGGCCGGTGCTGGTTCAGGTGGCCCGGACCGGATTCCTGCCCGCGCTGCGCTGCGAACGCTGCCGCGAATCGGCGCGCTGCACGGAATGTAACGGCCCCCTGGGCTACCGTGACGCGCACTCCACCCCGTCTTGCCAGTGGTGCGGCCGCCATGCGCCGGGTTGGGGCTGCCCGACTTGCGGGGGAACCCGGCTGCGCGCGGCAACCATCGGTGCCGATCGCACGGCCGAGGAGCTGGGTCGGGCGTTCCCCCAGGTGCCGGTGGTTTCGGCGACCGGCGCAAACCCCCGGGTTTCCGTCGGCCCCGAGCCGGCGCTTGTCGTTGCCACACCGGGTGCCGAACCGTACGCCGAGGGTGGTTATGCTGCGGTGCTGCTCCTGGACGGCGACAGGATGCTGGCCCGTGACGGGTTGCGGACCGGCGAGGAACTGCTGCACCGCTGGATGGCCGCGGCAGCGCTGGCCCGTGGGCATGAAAACGGCGGCGTGGTCGTTGTCGCCGCGGGGGAATCGGATCCACTGCGGGCGCTGCTGCGCTGGGATCCGGCATCCTTCGCCGAACGCGAACTGGTGTTGCGACACGGGCTTCATCTGCCGCCTGCGGTGCGCACCGCCCTGATCCAGGGACCGGCTGTCGCTGCGGATAAGCTGGCGAATTCACTGGCCCTGCCCGAAGAGGCCAAGTTGCACGGTCCCGTCCCGGAAGCGGAAACCGACCACCGATGGCTATTGTTCTACCCCTATGCGCAGGGAAACGCCGTCACGGCCGAACTGCGTCGGGCGCGCATGGTCGCCAGCGCGGCGCGCGAACCAGTGGTGCGGATCCGCGTGGATCCCGACGGCATCCTTTAGCCGGGACGGGTGGTCATGGAGGCTCGGAGGTTTGTTGCCGCCCGGCGGGAGCCGGGAGCCCGGTCGTCGAGCAGTTCAGGCGTCCAGCAGTTCAGCCGTTCTGCGAATCCAGGAAATCGCGCACGATCTCGGCGGCAACGCCCGGCTTCTCATAGTGGATCAGGTGCCCGACCCCGTCGATGACGGCCATCGACGCGTCGGGAAACAATGCGCCGAGGTCCTGCTGTGCCGGGATCGAACCGAGTTCGTCGAGCTCGCCGACGATGAGCCGCACCGGGACGGTGATGGCCGGCGCGTACTCGCGCACCGTCGCGCTGATCGATGCCTCGTAGGCTTCGCGCAGCGTCGAACGGTCGGCAAAACGGCTGAAGTAGCGGCGGTGCTGGTCCACCACATAGGCGCGGACCTCCTTGTCCCTGGACTTGGTCAGCGCCGCGCTCATGGCATCGGTGATCAGCCGCGAACGCAGCAGTCCGTCGCCGAGGCGTGCCGGCAGGGCGGCGCCGGCGCCGTAGTACAGTCCGGCAATCCGCGAAAAGACAGCCTGCGATCCCTCCAGCGCGGGTTCGCAGATCGGGTTCACCAGCACCAGCGAGGCGAAGCTGCCGGGGTGCGTGGCCAGGTGGCAGGCCGCGACGATGCTGCCGAACGAGTGGCCCAGCAGCACCGTGTCGCCCGGCAGCTCCAGCTCCCGGCGCAGCGCCTCGATGACGCGGGCGTAACCGGGCACATCGTGGCGTCCACAGCTGAACGAAGTCGATTCCCCGAAGCCGGGAAGGTCGGGCACGATCACCGTGTACTCGGGAAGCGCCTCGATCAGCAGCGCGAGCCCGTGGTGGTCGCCGCGGAAACCATGGACCGCGAAGATCGCCCCGCGGGGGCTGTCGGTCGCCGGGTAGGTAAAGCACTTCACCTCTGCCCCGTGGATCCGGTGGAGGGAGCGCAGGGGGGTGCGGGCGGTGAAGGCTGTTGCTGGCATGGAACAAGCCTAGCTCGGAGCAGCAGCCGCGCCAGGGTGCGCCACGGACTCGGATAAGGAGGGCGCGGCACCGGTGGACCCGGCCCGGGGTGCTGCCCGGATGGGACGACCGGGGACCGGAAGTGCCCTAGACTCGGGCAAAACAATGCGGGGGATCTGCCGAGCCGGCCGATCGCGAGGGGCGGAGAACCATGGAGCGGTACATCATTGCCATCGACCAGGGCACCACGAGCAGCCGGGCCATCATCTTCGACGCTGCGGCACGCATCGTTTCCGTCGGACAGCTGGAACACGAGCAGTACTTTCCACATCCGGGCTGGGTCGAGCACGACCCGGTGCAGATCTGGGAGAACGTGCGCAGGGTGGTGGGCGCGGCGCTGGCCAAGGCCCAGCTGACCCGTACCGACATCGCCGCGGTCGGGATCACCAACCAGCGCGAGACGGCGATCGTGTGGGACAGGCATACCGGCGTGCCGGTGCACCGCGCCATCGTCTGGCAGGACACCCGGACCCAGGACGCCGTGGATGCGCTGGCTGCCGACGGGGGAGTGGGGCGCTTCAGGCAGCAGACGGGGCTGCCGCTGGCTACCTACTTCTCCGCGAGCAAGGTCGCCTGGATCCTGGATCAGGTGCCCGGCGCCCGGGCCCGGGCCGAGGCCGGTGACCTGCTCTTCGGCACTCCCGATTCCTGGGTGCTCTGGAACCTGACCGGCGGGCCGGGCTCAGGCGTGCACGCCACCGATGTCACCAACGCATCGCGCACGCTGCTGATGGACCTGGAGACCCTGGACTGGGATGCCGGGCTGCTGGAGCTGTTCGGCATCCCCGCCTCGATGATGCCGGTGATCCGTTCCTCCTCGGAGGTCTACGGGAGCGTGCATGCAAGCCAGTTGCTGGCCGGTGTGCCGGTGGCCGGCATCCTGGGGGACCAGCAGGCGGCGACGTTTGGGCAGGCCGCATTCTCCGCCGGCGGGGCGAAGAACACCTATGGCACCGGCTGCTTCCTGGTGGTGAACACCGGGACGCAGATTGTGCGTTCGAACAACGGGCTGCTGACCACGCTCGCGTACCGACTGGGTGACGCGGCTCCGGTGTACGCGCTGGAGGGGTCGGTGGCGGTCGCCGGATCGCTGGTGCAGTGGCTGCGTGATTCGCTGGGCATGATCTCCTCCGCCGCGCAGGTGGAGGAGCTTGCCGCACAGGTTCAGGACAACGGGGGCGTCTACATCGTGCCGGCGTTCTCCGGGCTGTTCGCCCCGTACTGGCGGCCCGACGCCCGCGGGGTCATCGTCGGGCTCACCCGCTACGCCAACCGCTGCCACATTGCCCGGGCCGCGTTGGAGGCGACGGCCTTCCAGGTCCGGGAGGTGCTCGATGCCGTCAACGCCGATGCGGGCGTGTCGATGGAAGAGTTGCGCGTGGACGGCGGGATGGTCGCCAACGAGGCGTTGATGCAGTTCCAGGCGGACATCCTGGGTGTGCCGGTGATCCGCCCGAAGGTCACCGAAACCACGGCCTTGGGTGCCGCCTATGCGGCGGGTCTTGCCGTGGGCTTCTGGGAGTCGTTGGAGCAGCTGGGGGAGCAGTGGGAGGAGGAGAAGCGGTGGGAGCCGGCGATGGAGGCGGCCGAGGCGCGGAAGTTGCTGCGGCTGTGGAAAAAAGCGGTCACACGGACCTTCGACTGGGTGGACGAGGACGTGCGCTGATCCTCGGTCCATGGCGCCTCCGGTGCGGGCCCGGTTCCGCGCGCCAGCACCCCGGCCGGGCGGTGCCGTGCTGTAGACTGACGCCATGAGTAAGATGATGTTGCTACCGTAGCCGTGCGGGTAAACCCGTACGGCAGCCCCTTGCATGCAAGGGGCTTTTGTGTGTCCGGAACCTCTTCGATGGAGCCGGATGCATGCAGGAGCAATAGCGGGGCCACGGCACCGCATCCCAGCTGACCACGAAGAAGGCGAAACTACACGTGAGCACCCAGCCCACCGGCGAAGAAACCACCGAATCGACCTACGGCTTCCGCGAGATGGAAGCCAAATGGGCCCCGGTGTGGGATGACCTAGGCGTATTTACCCCGAAGGACGACGGGTCAGCCGAGCGCCGCTACGTGCTGGACATGTTCCCGTACCCCTCCGGCGACCTGCACATGGGCCATGCGGAGGCGTTTGCCATGGGAGATGTCATCTCGCGCTACTGGCGCCAGTGCGGCTACGACGTGATGCACCCGATCGGTTGGGATTCCTTCGGCCTGCCCGCCGAAAACGCTGCCATCAAGCGCAACGCACACCCCTCGGAGTGGACCTACGCGAACATCGAGACGCAGGCCGCCAGTTTCAAGCGCTACGCGATCTCCGCCGACTGGTCCCGCCGGATCCATACCTCGGACCCGGAGTACTACCGCTGGACCCAGTGGCTGTTCACCCGCTTCTACGAAAAGGGCCTGGCCTACCGCAAGGACCACCCGGTCAACTGGTGTCCGAACGACCAGACGGTGCTGGCAAATGAACAGGTAGTCAACGGCGCCTGCGAACGCTGCGGCACCATGGTCACCAAGAAGTCGCTGAACCAGTGGTACTTCAAGATCACCGACTACGCCGACCGCCTGCTTGATGACATGGACGCGCTGCACGGTCACTGGCCCGAGCGCGTGCTGGCCATGCAGAAGAACTGGATCGGCCGTTCCGAGGGTGCCCACGTCGACTTCGTGATCGAGGCCGCCGGCGCGCAGCCGGCCCACAAGACCACCGTCTTCACCACCCGTCCGGACACCCTGTACGGGGCCACCTTCTTCGTGGTCGCAGCCGATGCGGCACTGGCTAACGAGCTGGTCACCGACGAGCACCGCGTGGCGCTGGAGGAATACCAGGAGCGGGTCAAGGCGCTGAGCGAGATCGAGCGCCAGTCCACCGAACGTGAAAAGACCGGCGTCTTCACCGGTCGTTATGCGATCAACCCGCTCAACGGCGAGAAGCTGGCGGTGTGGGCCGCGGACTACGTGCTGGCAGACTACGGCACCGGTGCGATCATGGCCGTGCCCGCGCACGACCAGCGCGACCTGGACTTCGCGCGGACCTTCGGCCTGCCGATCCGCGTGGTGCTGGACACCGGCCTGGAGGACCCGGCGGAAACCGGCGTCGCGGCCGTCGGGGAGGGCACCCTGGTGAACTCCGGCGAGCTGGACGGCCTGCCCAAGGCCGAGGGCATTGCCCGCGCCATCGAAATCGTTCAGGCGGCCGGCACCGGCGAGCACTTCGTGAATTTCCGCCTGCGCGACTGGCTGCTGTCCCGCCAGCGCTTCTGGGGCACGCCGATCCCGATCATCCACTGCGGTGAATGCGGCGAGGTCCCGGTCCCCGATGACCAGCTGCCGGTGCGCCTGCCCGATAACCTGCGCGGCGAGGACCTGTCCCCGAAGGGCACCTCTCCGCTGGCCGCTGCCAGCGACTGGGTCAATGTCCCCTGCCCGACGTGTGGTTCGCCGGCCAAGCGCGACACCGACACCATGGACACGTTCGTCGACTCCTCCTGGTACTTCCTGCGCTTCGTGTCCCCGGATTACACGCAGGGCCCGTTCGACCCGCAGGCGGCCAAGAACTGGATGCCCGTTGGGCAGTACGTCGGCGGCGTCGAGCACGCCATCCTGCACCTGCTCTACTCGCGCTTCTTCACCAAGGTCATCCACGACCTGGGCCTGATCGACTTCGACGAGCCGTTCTCCGCACTGCTGAACCAGGGCCAGGTGCTCAACGGCGGCAAGGCCATGAGCAAGTCGCTGGGCAACGGCGTGGACCTGGGCCAGCAGCTGGACAAGTACGGCGTGGATGCCATCCGCTTGACCATGATCTTCGCCTCCCCGCCGGAGGACGACGTGGACTGGGCCGATGTCTCCCCGGGCGGTTCATCCAAGTTCCTGGCCCGTGCCTGGCGCGTCGCCTCCGACGTGGCATCGGAGCCCGGCGTGGATCCGGCCACCGGTGACAAGGCCCTGCGCCAGGTCACCCACCGCGCCGTGCACGAGTCCCGCGCGCTGCTGGAGTCCGGCAAGTTCAACGTCGTGGTTGCCAAGACCATGGAGCTGGTCAACGCGACCCGCAAGGTGATTGATTCGGGGGCCGGCGCAGCCGATCCGGCGGTCCGCGAGGCGGCCGAGGCCACCGCGGTGATCCTCTCGCTGTTCGCCCCGTACACCGCGGAGGACATGTGGGCGCTGCTGGGCCACGAGCCCTCCGTCGCCAACGCCGGCTGGCCGATTGTCGAGGAGTCGCTGCTGGTCGATGACATGGTCACCGCAGTGGTCCAGATCAAGGGCAAGCTGCGTGCGCGCCTTGAGGTTGCAGCCGACATCTCCGAAGAGGAGCTGCGCGAGGCAGCGCTGAACCATGAAACCATCGTGCGCCTGCTCGATGGCGGTGAGATCCGCACGGTGATCGTACGCGCTCCGAAGCTCGTGAACATCGTTCCGGCTTAGCTCCCGGCCGCTAAAGGTGCGATGATCTACCGATGAGTGAACCCCGCAGCCCCGTCCACACCGATCGGCGTGATCGCCGCCCGGCCTGGAAGGGGCTGTTGGCTTCCCGCCGCAAGGCAGCCGGCGCCGTACCCGTCCCCGCGATCGGCATCGTCACGGATTCGGCGGCAGCACTTCCCGCAGCCTGGGTCCGGGCCCATGCATCGGTGCTGCGCAGCGTGCCGATGCCGGTGATGATCGACGGCAACATCTACGTCGAGGGAACCGACGACGTGCAAACCGCGTTGGCGCTGGGCCTGGCCATGGGCAAGACGGTGCAGACCTCTCGCCCCGCCCCGGGCCAGCTGCTGCGCGCCTACACCGAACTAGCCGAGGCCGGCGTGGCCCACATCGTCTCCGTCCACCTCTCGGCCAAGCTCTCGGGTACGGTGGATGCCGCACGTCTGGCGGCGGAGCAGTCACCGGTTCCGGTGACCGTGGTCGATTCGCGCACCGTGGCACTGGCACAGGGCTTTGCCGTGATGAAGATGGTCGATGCAGCGGAGTCCGGGGCCGGCCTGGCCACCATCACGGCGTTGGCGCAGACCGCGGAAAGCAACTCCATCTTCTTTACCGTGCCGTCGTTGGACCAGCTGCGCCGCGGCGGACGGATCGGCGCTGCCGCCGGGATGATCGGCACGCTGCTCGCCGTCAAGCCCATCCTGACCATGTCCGGAGGCCAAGTCATCGTCCAGGAGAAGGTCAGGACGCATCCGCGCGCGCTGGCCCGGCTGGTGGCGTTGGCCCGCGCAGAGGCTGCGGCGCGCGGCCCCGGGGCATCCTTGGCCGTGCATTATTTCGGGAACCTTGACCAGGCGCTGGAGATCGTCGCCGAACTCGGCGGGGCATCGGCCGAGGCGGTTTTTGCACAGCCCGTACCCGCCGTGCTCGCTGCACACACCGGTGCCGGCGTGCTGGCGGTGGCCATCACCTCCGGCGCCGAACCGGTAACCGTCCCCACCAGTCCGGTCGACTGACGGCAGCGCCCGTTCCACCGCTGCCATCGGCCACGCCGTAGCCTCCTGCGCTGGCGCAGATGAGCGGGAGCAGCGCTGTGGCCGGAGGTCCAGGACCTTGCCGGTTATCCACATGCCGGCGACGCGGTGCTCCGCCCGGGTTCACACCGGCGTGCAATGTCTTCCATGGGTCGACACCATTGGGAGCAAAACCAGGGTCAGTTCGACGGGGAGGAGCCCGTCGGCCGCTTCAGGCTGCTGCTGGGACGCGGCGCGCTGATCTGCGTGGTGCTCGCCGTCTTGGCCTGGCTGAGTACATCATTGCTGCTGTCCCCGCGGGGAGGTGGGCTCGAACCCCTCGCCGAGGTCCCCCTTGCCGGCACGCTGCCGCTCTTGCCGCAGGCACCCCCGGGAGCCGTCCCGTCCACCCGGGCTTCCACCGGCCAAGCCGGAGCCTCAGGCGCCCTGGACCCCAGCTTGAGGGAGGACGTTCCGGCCCCGACGCCATCGACGGACTTGCTGGTCATCCACGTGGCCGGAGCAGTCAGGGATCCGGGCATCTACAAGCTTCCCTCCGGTGCGCGGGCGTATGAGGCAATCGAGGCCGCCGGAGGCCTGGACAAGGATGCCGATGCCTCCTCGCTGAACTTGGCGGCACTGGTGCAGGACGCCACCCGGCTCTATGTGCCGCGAAAAGGCGAACAGCCCGGCCTCCAGCCACCGGGAACCGGTCCCGGCATTTCGCAGGCCCCGCCCGGATCCGGGGAACCCGATGCGAAGATCAACGTGAACACGGCCGATGCGGCGGCGCTGCAGGAGCTTCCGGGCATCGGCCCAGCGCTGGCTGCAAACATCATCGACTTCCGCAGCGCCAACGGGCCCTTCTCCTCAGTTGCAGACCTCGATGCCGTCAGCGGGATCGGCCCGGTCATGCTCAAACGGCTCGAACCACTGGTCGGCTTCCGATGAACCTGCATACCCGGGCTGCGAAGCGGTTCCGCCCGTGGATCATGCCCGAACCGGTCCCGGGTGACGAGGTGGACCATGTCCGGATCGATTTGCGGGCGGCCTGGGCACTGGCCGGGGCTTGGTGGGCTGCCCTGGGGCTGATCGGCCTCGGGCGCTCCGAACAGATCGTTGCGTCACTGGCAGCCCTGACCGCAAGTTCCCTGATCGCGTTCCGGATCAGCTGGCACCCAGCCCCCCTGGCCGGACGGCCGGGGTGGGGCGCCGCGCTGGTCTCGAGCATCGGACTGGCATTGGCAGGTGCAGCCCTTGTCGGTTGTTCGCTGGTGATTAACCACCCGCCGGCGCAGGAGCAGCTGCTCGCCTCCGCTGCCGGGCAGAAGTCAACGATTCGCGTGCAGCTGCTCCTGCTTGAGCCGCCGCGTCCAATGGCCTTGGGGCAGGGATTCGGCGAGGACCGGACGCGTGCGCCCGGCCTGCTGGCAGCCGCACGCGTCCAGGCGGTGATGGTCGGTGGCCTCTGGGAGCCTTCCGACGCCCGGGTGAACCTCACCTGGCAACCGACCGCCGGCGCTGGTACGGCTTCACCGGGGGAAGCGGGTGAAATCAAGCGGGTACTGGTCCGCGTTTCGCCAGCTGACCGCGGCGACAGGGCCGGCTGGTGGCTGCGTGCCAAAACGCCGCCGGAGGACATCGGCCGTGTTGCGGGGAACGGCATCACCCAGGCAGCCGGATCATTGCGCCGCGGCTTCGTGGAGCGCGGCGCCGTGCTGCCACAGCCGGCGCGGGCACTGCTGCCCGGGATGGTGATGGGGGACCGCAGTGGGCAAGACGAGGAGCTGACAATGGCGATGAAGACCGCGGGGCTGGCACACCTGACAGCCGTCAGTGGGGCGAACTGCGTGATGATCTGCGGCGCGGTGGTCTGGTTGGTGCGGCTCGCCCGGGCCAACCGCACGCTGTCCTGGCTGGCGGGACTGGGCGCATTGGCCGGATTCGTGGTGTTGGTGGGTCCGGAACCCAGCGTGCTACGGGCAGCGGTCATGGGCGCCATCGCCTCGGCGTCGTTGTATGCCGGGCGCGGGGCCCACGCACTGCCCGCCCTCGCATGGGCGATGACGTTGTTGCTGGCGTACGATCCGTGGCTGGCCGGGGACTACGCGTTCCAACTCTCCGGGTTGGCCACTGCCGGCATCGTGCTGATGGGCCGGCCGCTGTCCGTCCGGCTGCGCGCCCACCTGCCAGCGTGGTTGGCCGACGGCGTGGCCATCGCCACCGCCGCGCAGCTGGCGTGCCTGCCCGTGGTACTGATGCTCGGCGGCGGATTCCCGCTCTACGCCGTGCCGGCCAACATCCTCGTGGCCCTGCTGATCCCGTGGATCACCGTCGCCGGCACCACGGCACTTCTCTTTGGCGGCGTCTTACCGGCACTGGCCATGCCGCTGACCTGGGCCTCCGGGCTGCCGGCCGGACTGGTCGGACTGCTTGGCTCCTGGATCGCCGGGCTGCCCGGAGCATCGCGGCCGTGGCCGCCCGGACCGGCCGGCCCCATCACAGCCTGGGTGCTGTGTGCGCTGATGCTGATTTCCATGCTGGGTCCGCGGGCAGAGGGTGCCCGCGGGGCTCATCTGGTCCGCCTAGCTCCCGTCCTCGCCGCCGGCCTGCTGGCCGGGACGCTGTTCCCGCTCGGATTGCTGTTCCCGGTGCGTACCGGAGCCTGGGTGGTCGCCGCCTGCGACGTCGGTCAGGGAGATGCGATAGTGGTCAATTCGGGATCCGGGCATGGGGTACTGATCGATGCCGGCCCTGATCCCGACGCCATCGACTACTGCCTCTTAGGGCTGGGTGTCGGCGTACTCGATGCCGTGTTCATCACGCACCTGCATGCCGATCACACCGATGGCCTGCCCGGGGCGCTTTCCGGACGCACAACGGGCGCCCTGTACTATTCCACCGCCAAGGCTGGCGCCACGCCGCGCGGACACCCCGACGCCGACCTATTGGCCCCCGGGGCCACGGGGCGTGCTGGACCGGTCTCCTGGGAGGTGCTTGGCCCCGTGGGTAAAGCCGCACCCGATGCCGAGAATGAGGCATCGTTGGTGATCAGGTTCACTATCGCTGGCACGGGTGCCGGAGAGCGGCAGCTGACGCTTCTCGAAACCGGGGACCTGGAGGAGGCGGCCATGGCGCGGGTACTCGAGACCGGTGCCATCGGACCGGTGGACATCCTGAAGGTCTCCCACCACGGTGCGGCAAACGGGGGAGTGGGCGTGATCGATGCCGGCTCCCCGTCGGTGGCGCTGATTTCCGTCGGGTCCGGTAATACCTACGGGCATCCTCACCAGCGAATCACCGAGGCGCTGGCCCAACGCGGAGTGCCTTCCTACCGGACGGACACCGCCGGAACCATCCTGGTTTCCCGTGACGGTTCGGACCTGCGCGTGACCGGCTGGAAGGGGTGGCAACAGGGCCCGGGCCGATAGGATGGACACAGAGCTTTTCACACCTGGAGGAATACATGGCTGCGCCCCGTGCCGCTGCAAAAACTAGTTCCGGCGGCTCCTGGCGAACCGTGGAACCGGCCCCGCTGATCCTGCTGCAAGGTCCTGAGGATTTCCTGGCCGGACGCGCCATGGATTCACTCCGGGCCCAGTTCCGTGCGGTGCATGGCGAGATCGAACTCACCCGCTTCGAAGCAGCAAGCTATGTCTCCGGCGAACTGCTGTTGGCCTCCAGCCCCTCACTCTTTGGTGAGGCGAAGGTCATCGAAATCCGGGGACTCTCTTCCATGAACGAGGAGTTCCTGACCGACGCGATGGACTACTGCGCCTCACCGGCCCCCGAAGCAACCGTGGTGATGTACCACTCCGGTGGCAACCGCGGAAAGAAGCTGCTCGATGCGCTCAAGGCCGCCGGAGCTGTGTCCATCGACTGCCAGCCGCTGAAGAAGGACGCCGAGAAGCTGGACTTTGTGTCAAAGGAGTTTAAAGCTGCAAAGCGCCGCATTACCGCGGAAGCTGCTCGTGCCCTGGTCTCCGCGCTGGGATCGGACCTGGCCGAGCTGGCTGCCGCAGCATCCCAGCTGGTCCAGGACACCTCAGGTGAGATCTCCCAGGAAACGGTAGACCAGTATTACGGCGGCCGGGTGGAAGCCACCGGATTCAAGGTGGCCGATGCCGCACTGACTGGGCGCGCCGCCGAGGCGCTGAGCACGCTGCGCCACGCGCTGTCCACCGGAACTGATCCTGTTCCGATCGTCGCGACACTCGCCATGAAGCTGCGCCAGGTGGCCAAGGTCGCCGGCGCCCGCAAGTCCTCCGGCGAGCTCGCGCGCGACCTGGGCATGGCGCCATGGCAGGTGCAGCAGGCCCAGGAGCAGGCGCGGCACTGGAAGCAGGAGGACCTGATTCGTTGCATCAGGCTGGTGGCCGAAGCCGACGCGATGGTCAAGGGCGGTTCCCGGGATCCCGAGTACGCGGTGGAGCGCGCCGTCACCGGGATAGCGCTCTCAGCCCGCCGTTAGCCTCAGCACCCTGACCAGGCTCCGAGGATGAGCGGTCCGAAAACGGACGCCGAGGACGTCTTGGCTTTGGCCCCAACCTGAAGCGGCCTACAAATATGACTGCTCCCACGCTCATCAAGCTACTATTGCCGAAGTCGTGGACACCGACGTTTGCTTGGGTCGCAAGGTAGTTGCGGAGCCCGCCTTTTAGCCCGCACGCGGTTCCCCCATCGAAGCCAGCGGTCAGCTTCGACGATTTCCAAAAGGGTTCTTTGCAGCCGCGGGTAAGCAATATATGGGAGTTTCGCGCTACTACTGCACAACTCATTTCGTCACCACGCATCCCAGCTGCGTCTAAACATTCGACGGCACCACAGTTCAGCAAAATGAGTCGAGCTCTCAACGCCCGGGCGGCTACTGCGCTCGACACCCGGACACCGGCGCTGGAGGCGGAAAGCGGTAAGATCGCCCGTACTCATGTGGCAGTCCAGTCTGCGGAAACCATCGAATGGTTCGCCCACTCGCCGCTTTCCCGCGAGAAGCGTCACTGATATTAAAGCGAAAGGCCCGCTTCCCTGGTGTGGGGAAGCGGGCCTGAAGCCTGTACTACAGATTCTCGTCAGAGAATTGCGGCTCTTTAGAGAGCTGCAACCTTCTTGGAGATGGCCGACTTGCGGTTGGCTGCAGCGTTCTTGTGCATGACACCCTTGGTTACAGCCTTGTCCAGCTTGCGACCGGCGGCGACCATGGCTGCGTTTGCCGCATCCTTGTCAGCTGCATCGACGGCGGTGCCGACGGTGCGGATGGCGGTGCGCAGTTCGGAGCGAACTGCAGCGTTGCGCTGGCGCGCCTTCTCGTTGGTGAGAATGCGCTTCTTCTGGGACTTGATATTAGCCACGTGTATAAACTCTCTTGCTCATCGCTTTTAATGGTCGGTGAGGGTATCTTCCGGGCCATCGACTGAGCGGCGTGGGGATACCTATGGCGACCCGGGAGAAGTGCCCGTCGACCTGCGCGGACACACAAGAAGTAATATTAGCACCTCGCGGCGCACACCGCGATTCCCAAGTTCATCCGCCATGTCGAGCGGCGGGTTTCCGGAACAACGGTGGTGGTTCAGGGGTGGGTTGCCAGTCCTGTGGCCACCATGTTGAACCGATCACGCGGCAGGATTGCCCCTTCGCGTCGGATCCCCGAGGCGCGCAGCCGCAGCACCCGATCAAGTTTCACTTCGCTGGGGCGGCCCTGCTTGTCCCAGGGGCCGGTGCCGATATCGACGTAGTCGTTGTCACGTCGCGCCCCATTGGTGTGGTCCTTGGAGGTGAGCATCAGGCCCAGCAGGTAGTTCCCGTCCCGACCGACCAGCAGTACTGGGCGGTCTTTACCCTGGGAATAGTCCTCCTCATAGGGGACCCAGGCCCAGACGATTTCACCGGGATCCGGCTTGCCGTCGTTGCTGGGGCAATAGGCGGGTCGCAGTCGGCCCCGGTAGTCGCCGGGGTAGCCGCCGTCTTCCCAGCCGCTGGACCCGGGAGCATGCGGCGCGCGTTGCCCGTCGGCGGCCCGGCGCTTGCCTGCCGGAGGCCTGGTGGAAGGCGTGCCGGAGGGTGGAGCCTTGCTGGATCCGGTCAGCAGTTCCAGGAACCGGGAGGCAAATTTCATGAGCGAGTTGGCATCGAACTTCATGACCGCCAAACTACCAGCCGAAACACCCGGGTACCGATGTGCGCCGCAAAACCCCACTCATGGGAGAATGGGGCTTTGCGGAATACCGCAGCCACGTATCCATCACTCTTAGCGAGGTCACCCACGTGTCACCCATGGCCCGCACCGCCCCGGTGCCTTCCGCGACTGATCCGGCGATCATCAGGAACTTCTGCATTATCGCCCACATCGACCACGGCAAGTCGACCCTGGCCGACCGGATGCTCCAGCTCACCGGCGTCGTCTCCTCACGCGACATGAAGGCCCAGTACCTGGACCGGATGGACATCGAGCGCGAGCGCGGCATCACCATCAAGTCCCAGGCGGTTCGCATGCCCTGGGAGCTCGATGGCGTCTCCTACGCACTGAACATGATCGACACCCCCGGGCACGTCGACTTCACCTACGAGGTCTCCCGCTCTCTGGCAGCCTGTGAGGGCGCGATCCTGCTCGTTGACGCGGCGCAGGGCATCGAGGCCCAGACCCTAGCCAACCTGTACCTGGCCATGGAAAACGACATGACCATCATCCCGGTGCTCAATAAGATCGATCTTCCCTCGGCACAGCCAGAGAAGTACGCTGCGGAGATCTCCAAGCTCCTGGGTTGCGAACCGGAGGACATCCTCCAGGTCTCCGGCAAGACCGGCATGGGCGTCGAGGCGCTGCTGGACAAGGTCGTCCGCGATCTTCCGGCTCCGGTCGGAGACCCCGATGCACCGGCCCGCGCCATGATCTTCGACTCGGTCTACGACACCTACCGTGGCGTGGTCACCTACGTCCGCGTGGTCGACGGCAAGATCTCACCGCGTGAAAAGGTCCAGATGATGTCCACTGGCACCACCTACGACCTGCTGGAAATCGGCGTCTCCTCGCCCGAACCGACTCCCACCAAGGGCCTGGGCGTCGGCGAGGTAGGCTACCTGATCACCGGGGTGAAGGACGTTCGCCAGTCCAAGGTCGGAGATACTGTCACCAACTTCGCCAAGCCGGCGGAGAAGTCGTTGGGCGGATACCAGGACCCGAAGCCGATGGTTTTCTCGGGCCTGTACCCCATCGACGGTTCGGATTATCCGGCGCTGCGTGATGCGCTGGACAAACTGCAGCTCAACGACGCTGCATTGACCTATGTGCCGGAAACCTCAGTGGCACTGGGCTTCGGCTTCCGCGTCGGCTTCCTGGGCCTGCTGCACCTGGAAATCACCCGCGAGCGCCTTGAAGCAGAATTCAACCTCGATTTGATCTCCACCGCACCAAACGTCGTCTACGAAGTCATGACCGATGACCGCAAACTGCGCACCGTGACCAACCCGAGCGAGTTCCCCGACGGGAAGATCCTCGAGGTCCACGAGCCCATGGTTGCCGGCACCATCCTGGCACCGCACGAATTCGTCGGCGCCATCATGGAGCTCTGCCAGTCGCGGCGCGGCGTCATGCGCGGCATGGACTACCTCTCCGAGGAACGCGTGGAGATCCGCTACTGGCTTCCGCTGGCCGAGATCGTCTTCGACTTCTTCGACGTGCTGAAGTCCAAGACCCGCGGCTACGCCTCGCTGGACTGGAAGGCAGACGGCGAACAGATCTCGGATCTGGTCAAGGTCGACATCCTGCTCCAGGGCGAACAAGTCGACGCTTTCAGCGCCGTCACCCACCGTGACAAGGCCTACGCCTACGGGAACATGATGACGCAGAAGCTGCGCGAACTGATTCCACGCCAGCAGTTCGAGGTGCCGATCCAGGCTGCCATCGGTTCGCGCATCATTGCCCGTGAGTCCATCCGCGCCATCCGCAAGGACGTCTTGGCAAAGTGCTACGGCGGCGACATCAGCCGTAAGCGCAAGCTGCTGGAAAAGCAGAAGGCCGGTAAGAAGCGCATGAAGATGGTCGGTCGTGTGGAGGTTCCCCAGGAAGCCTTCATCGTCGCCTTGTCCTCCGACGAGCCCAAGAAGAAGTAGCAATGCCCTCTGCTTTGCCCCTCGGGGATCCGGCGCCATCGGACGGGTTGCTTCCGGCAACCTGCGTCGATGGCGCCGTGGACCGGACCTTCTCGGTCTACGTCCACATTCCATTCTGTGCCGTACGCTGCGGGTACTGCGACTTCAATACCTACACGGCCTCCGAACTCGGCTCGGGCTCCAGCCAGGAAACCTATGCCCTGGCCGCCGCCCGTGAACTCGAGTTCGGGGCGCAGGTCATGCGTGATTCGGGCCAGCCCGAACGGCCCGTATCCACCGTCTTCTTCGGTGGCGGCACACCGACGCTGCTTCCGGCTTCGGACCTGGTGTCCATCCTGGGCACTGTCAAGGAGCAATGGGCGCTGGAGCCGGGCGCGGAAGTCACCACCGAGGCGAACCCGGATACGGTGACTGCCGAATCCATGCGCGCGCTGGCCGCCGGCGGCTTCACCCGTGTCTCCATCGGCATGCAGTCCGCCGTCCCGCACGTGCTCAAGACCCTTGACCGCACCCATGAGCCTTCGCGCGTCGGCCAGGCAGTTGCCTGGGCGCGCGAGGCCGGCCTGCAGGTCAGCGTCGATCTGATCTACGGGACGCCGGGTGAATCGATCGAGGATTGGCGCACGAGCCTTGAAACGGCGATCTCCTATAACCCGGACCACATTTCGGCATACGCGCTGATCATCGAGACCGGCACCCGGCTGGCGGCGCAGATCCGCCGCGGCGAAGTTCCGGACATCGATGACGACGACCATGCGGATAAGTATCTGATGGCCGACGAGATGCTCGCAACCGCCGGCTTCGGCTGGTATGAGGTCAGCAACTGGAGCCGTGGCGAGGATACC